>JANQRQ010000223.1 GCA_028284485.1 Planctomycetaceae bacterium
GCCCGTACCCCTCAAGCAAGGGGATGTCGGCATCGAAGAATCCCTGGCAAACATGACGTGGCAGCGGAGCACCTCCGGAAGAGAGATGCCGCAATCGAGGTCCAAAAATCCCCCGCAAGGCTGCCTTACGAACTTCCGGTTCCAATTGTTCCACGCTAGTCCACAGCTTTTCGTAAAAGCGAGGAACGGCTGTGACCCAGGTCGGCTGGATCGCCTTGATGTCCGCGACGAGCGTATCGATCGATGCTGCCAATGCGACCGTGATACCGGCCATAGTTGTCAAATAATGGTCGACCAACCGAGCGTAGATATGGCTGTAGGGCAGCCAACTGACGATGACATCTTCTGGGTCTGCTGCAAAAACCTCCAAGCTGAGCCGGGCGTTCGAATGCAGATTGCCGTGTGTCAACATGACACCTTTCGGCAATCCGGTGGTCCCACTGGTATAGATAATGGTGGCAAGATCATCGGACGTAATGGCATTTTCTCGCTGTTCGATTTCACGCCATGATTCCGACATCGACTGATAGCCACGCTGCTGCAGGCCATCCCATGTGACGACTCGCAGTTTGGACGACGAAACGATCGGATCGAACGTGACAATAAACTCCAAATTCGGCAAATCACCGGCCCGCTCGAAGACTTTGTCGGCCTGTGCTTGATTGCTGACAAAAATGCCCCGAGCCTCGCTGTGACCAACCTGGTATTCAACCTGTTCTGACGAAAGCGGCGCATGCAGTGGGACATTGACTGCTCTTGCGCTCAGAATCGCATGATCTGCAATCAACCACTCGTGACGGTTTTCCGACAGCAACGCAATCCGATCGCCGGCTTGAATTCCCAGCTCGATCAGTCCGGCCGCCGCCCGATCAGCCCGCGTACGATATTCGGTCCACGAGATATCATGGTAAAGCCCGTTGCGCCGGTATCGCAGTGCCGTTCGCGGCCCCATGCGACCACAGGTCGCCCTATGCATTAATGCAAGGTTTTCGCTCATCGTCGTCGTGTGTCTCTACAGCATGTTACGCTGACTTATGGCCGCGACAATCGCGCATTGTTCTATGATTGCTAGCTCCCACGAGCCAGTACACTCCCACGAGAAAAAGTCAATCGTTCTAATGGCCGTTCATTCGTTCGAAGATCGTGGCGACCCCCTGACCTTGACCGACGCACATTGTCGCCAAACCAAAATGTGCGTCCTCGGCTTGCATACGGTGCAACAATGTCGTGGCGATGCGCGCGCCGCTCGCTCCAAGGGGATGCCCGATGGCAATCGCTCCGCCACGTGTGTTGACTCGTTCTTCGTCGATGCCCAACAACTTCAGAACCGACAGCACCTGCGCGGCAAACGCTTCGTTCAGTTCGATGCAATCGATCTCATCCAATGCGATTTTGGCCCGACTCAAAGCCTTGTGGACCGCGGGTACGGGGCCAATGCCCATTTCCGAGGGGTCGACGCCGGCAACTGCCATCGAACGAATCGCCGCCATGGGACGAAGACCAAGCTCTTTCGCCTTTTCTTCCGACATAATGAGCATGGCGGCAGCACCGACATTCATCGGTGAACTGTTTCCTGCGGTGACGGAACCTCCGGCCGGATTGAATGCCGGCGGTAAAGCAGATAATCCCTCGATCGAACAGTCGCTACGAATACATTGGTCACGCGTCAATTCGACTTTTTGTCCGGAATCGTCTCGTCCCCAAGTCGGCACGACCTCGGATTCGAATGCACCCGATTTCGTTGCCCCTTCTGCCAGTTGATGGCTCCGTAGCGCAAACGCATCCTGATCGGCGCGGCTGACTTGGTACTTCATCGCCAAATATTCAGCGGTCATTCCCATATGCATGACCGCTTCACTATTTCGACGGAACAACTCGGGAGCGGGATCGTAACCTTTGGCCATCGGAATGTGATCCATGTGCTCAACACCGCCGGCGATTTGCACGTCTTCGCAATCAGCGATGACATTCAGGGCTGCGTCGTTGATCGCCTGCAAACTCGAGGCACAATTCCGATTGATTGTCACTCCTCCGGTTTCGATCGGAAGCTCTGCCATCAGCACTGCATTCCTGGCAATGTCGAATCCCTGCTCCCCCTGCTGTTGGACGCAGCCCCACCGGACGTCGTCGATCAGTCGTGGATCAATCCCCGTTCGGTCAACAAGCCTTCGAATGAGATCCGCGGAAAGCTCATCAGCACGCACATCCCGAAAATACCCGTTCTCTGATGAGGCCTTTCCAACGGGAGTCCGTATGGCGTCAATTACTACGGCGCGTCTCATACCCAGATTCCTGATTCGTTTTGGAGTTCTGTCAGGTCATTAGGCCTTGTATCAACCTCGACATGGGTGACCTGCAATGCAACCTTTGACTGATCACGCCACGCCATTCAATTCGAGTGGGTCGGGCCGAGGGTAAAACCTTGTCCCCTGCTTTGCTTGATCGAGCAGCATTTGCGTTGGCAAGAACCGCGGACCTAATGCTTCGAATGGCTCCAACCAATTGAGAATTTGATCTGCCCCCACTGTGTCACACCATCGCAGAATGCCGCCACGAAATGACGGAAATCCGACACCGAGAATCATGCCCATATCGATATCGGCCGGTTCTCGTACAATCTCTTCCTCGAGAACACGCGTTGCTTCCAGCAGCATCGGAAGGAACAAGCGAAGTTCAATTTGTTTGTTTGTCAATTCCGATTTGCCGTCGACGTACCGCTGAAGAATCTTGTCAAACTCCGGATCCGGTGACGGTCGAGATTTTTTACCGACGAACTTGCGAAAGCCGGAACCCGATTTTTTGCCCATTCGGCCGGCATCGACCAGCTCTTTTAGCAGCGGCGCGAGCACGGCGCGATCCGAATACGCTTCGAGAAGGACCTTGCCGGCAAAGTAGACCGTATCCAACCCGACTAAATCGTGAAGTGCAATGGGGCCCATCGGCATGCCGAACTTTGTCGCAACCTTGTCGATCACGTCGATCGGCACACCCTCTTGAACGAGCACCAATGCTTCGTTCATATACGGCAACAATATCCTGTTCACCAAAAAGCCGGCGCAATCATTGACAACGATCGGCGTTTTGCGAATTCGCTTCGCCAAGGCAACAACCGTTGCAACGGTTTCGTCGCTCGTATTCTCGCCTCGAATAACTTCGACGAGTGCCATGCGATCGACAGGATTGAAAAAATGCATTCCCAAGAATCGATCCGGATGGGGGACGGACTTCGCCATCCGGGTGATCGAAATTGTCGACGTATTGCTTGCCAGAATGGCGCCATCCTGCAATACGGGCGCTAGCTCCGCATACGTTTGCTTCTTGATATCTTCATTTTCGACGATCGCTTCAACAACCAAATCGCAATCCGACATCAATTCCAACGAAGTCGAAGTACTGAGCATTCCGAGAAGGAGCTTCAAGTCGTCAGGTGTCGCCCGGCCAATCCGAATTCGCGACTCGACCACATTGGCAGCTCGTCGCATCCCATCGGCAAGGCGGTCGTTATCGACGTCGACTATTCTTGACGGAATTCCGCTGCGAGCATGAGCTGTCGCAATCCCCGCTCCCATCAATCCGGCACCGATGACGCCCACGCGCTCAACCGACCGCGTCTTGACATCGGCGGTGGCGACTCCCGAATCGCGGGCCAGCTGGTTATTCATGAAGAAGATGCCGATCAAATTCGCTGAGATTTCGCTGCCAAACATCTCCCGTGCAACTTCGCGTTCAATGCGCAAGCCCTCTTCGAGAGGACGATTTAAGCCCTTCTTCATCGCCTTTAGAGCAGCCATCGGTGCGGGGTATTGCCCCTTCGTTTTGGCGAGCAACTGGCCCTCGGCAGCAGCAAACGCGAAGTTGAATTGATCCTCTGTCAGCCCGAGCGGCTGCTGGAACAGTTCGCGGCGTTTCAGCCATGTCTCTCCGTTACGCAGAGCCTCGATACGCTGTTTCCCGATCTCATTCAGCTTGTCGCTAGGGACGGCGTCAAAAACCAGCCCCAATCGAATCGCCCGATCGATGGGAATCGGTGCTCCCGTGCAGACCATTTCAATACCGTAATGCAGACCGATATATCTCGGCATGCGTTGCGTTCCCCCCCAGGCGGGAATCAAGCCGACATTCGTTTCGGGGAACGCAATCCGGGTCGCCGAACTGTCGGAAGCCACCCGTTCGTCGAAGGCGAGGCTTAACTCTGTGCCACCGCCCATACAATTGCCGTCGATTAACGCCACCGTAGGGAATGGCAGTTCGCTGATGCGATCAAACAGTCGGTGGCCGGCTTCAACGGCGACCGTCGCTTGCTCGACGGTCGCATACGCGAACGCCTCGAGTTCGTGCAGGTTCGCTCCAGCGATGAACTGTCCCGGTTTTCCACTTCGAAACAGCAGACCTTGCAGATCAGTTCTTTGGGCCAGTTGATCGACGAGACCACATAATTGTTCAACAACTCGAAGGGAAAGCGTGTTGACCTTTTCTCCCGGTATGTCGAACGTGACGAGTCCGATCGGCCCTTCGATTTCCTCAAACTGGAAGGCGGTCTCCATGTTGACTCCATTCAATGGTCAGCAAACGGATCGGCAACAGCAGCCAATACCCTAGCCCTCAGAGTTGTCGTAGGGCATAAGAATCTCCTCGGCCTCGACGCCGGCGATCGACTTGAATCCACCATTGGCAATCGTCGCTCCGAGCTTTGTGGCGGTTCGATAGTACGCGTTTGAGGGACGTTCCCCGGTCAATCCACGGCGCAAATCCTGGCAAAGAACGTCAGCCGCTCCGTGCACGACTTCGTCGTCCTGCTGAGAGGCCCACATACTCGCCGTCAGCATAACAACAAGGTCTTGCAACCGCTGCGACAGCTCGGCCATTGCGCATTGTCTGTCGGCCAGTTTGAGTTGATGCCGCCGCATTAACCCGTCGACATCGAGGCGACTTTTCTGCAATTGGTCTGCGGCAAACTGAGCATGCGCCGCCAAACTTCGAGGCGAAGAGTTCACCGATGCTCGTTTCCAGCCTCCGAGTTTCTGACCGAGCCACCACTTGGCATAAGGCATCATCGCTGATCGCAACGCCCATAAATGCATGGGATTGGCGGGGCTCATCGATTTGATCCCTGCGGCGTGAAGTGCTTTACCGACCGGTTCGAAGTACGTTTTTCCATGGTCTTTAACAAGAGACTTGAAAAATGCCATGCCCAGCATTTCCCCTTCTCCCTCGTAGATGCAGGGGGCCAGAAACTCATGGACATTGTCGCCGAACATGTGGCCGTGCAAGAAAGCCCGCCCGCCATGGGTTTTCATGAACAGTTCGATCGCTGCTTCCTTTTGTGCCTCGCTTCCGAAGATTTTGGCGACGATGCACTCCATTTCCCCTCGATAGCCCTCATCGAGAAGCCAACCGCACCAATCGGTAAGCGCATCGCATCCCACGATTAATGCCGCCATTCGCCCGATCCGCCGTTGAACAAGCTCCCGGCTGGCGATTTCGGCACCATAGGTCTTACGATAATGCGCCCACGGCAACATGTTTGCCAGCATGCCACGCATCGTTCCCGCAGCTGTCGCACACAACGCCACCCGACCGCGATTCAGCCCGTGATAAGCAATCGTCAACCCATCACCGCGCTGCGGCTGAAGCAAGTTCTCCTTCGGAATGCGAAAATTGTTGAATCGCAAACCATTGTTGTACGAATGCTTTAGCGCGTACAAACCATACTTTTGAATCTGAAATTGTTCGTTCTCTTCATCGGGCAAGTCGGCGATCAAGACGGCAGGCTTGTCGTCGACCAAACAGACGAGGCCGATCGTCCGGCCGGGAACGGCGTTCGTGATGAATAGTTTCTCTCCGTTGACCACGTACGAATCGCCGTCCAATACGGCGCGTGTTCGGAGCATCGTCAGATCGGAACCGGCTCCCGGCTCTGTGAGTGCAAAGGCCGACAGTCGTTCGCCACTGGCAAGCAGGGGGAGATATTTCGATTTCTGTTCGGCGTTGCCGAACGAACGCACCGGATCGACGGCACCTATGCAGCCATGAACTGACGCGAGTCCTGCGACCGTCGGATCAACGGTCGCCATCTGTGTGAGGAACCTCGAAAACGTTGCAATAGGCACACCCTGGCCACCGAATTGTTCGTCGACAAGCAGGCCCCAGTAGCCGGCCTCGCCGAGTTCACGAAGCGCATCGCTTGAAATTTTTCCCTCATCGTTTCGCAACGTGTTGTCAGTGCAGCGGGTCCGCACGATTTCCAGCGACCGCTGCATAACATCCTTCGCCTTGTCCGATGGAGTCGCCGGTTTTCCGACGAATAAATCCACAGGAATGCTATCGCCCCAAATCGCGCGGTGAACCGGGCTGCCCGATGTTTGATACTGTGGAGCGAAAAGATCTTCCACTTGGTCGTCAGCCCGATCGATGGCTCCGGTCTTTCTGGCCTCCTCTTCACTTTTGCCACCCAGCTTTAACGCGGTTTCGACAAATGTGTCGCCTTGGGTTTCGGAGGATTGTGTCGCCATAACTGAATTCCTTCCTTCGAATCGGTTGTCCGATCAAGCCGGCTCTCCCGCAGGTTAGCAGGGCAGCACCGGATTTCCAACGGGAACGGAGTCCCCGATCAACAGAGCTGAAAACCTCCGCGGAGTTTCGCGGGGAGTATTGACAAATTATTCGCATCCAAGGCGTTGAAGTCACTACGAAAACAGTGAGATGGTTCAAGCAGCACACGACAATGGCCGTGTGACAGCGTTCTTCATAATGCGTCAGACAAGCACACGTTCGACACCTATGATTATTGAATTTCCTGTTCTAACAGCCATTCTTCCAGAATGATGTGATTGACAAACGGAGCACGCAAAAGAGCCGCATCGGACGGCAGTAATTTTGTTAGCCAAGGTCGGCTCCGCGCAAACCGAGAAAACGCACGCAGCCCCATACCACTGAACGACTTTGCAGCCAACTGTGAGGAAACATTGTTACTCAACCGTTCGTACGTCGCCGGAAGAATATTTGGTTCTGGTCCGACATGGATGACAGTTTCAATCCCGTCGGCGAGTGTCCGCTCAACCACATCCCAAACTTGCTGTGGATGATCGACCCAATTCATTAAGATTTCACGGCTGTTGGTATCTGTGTAGCTGGTATCGCCAGTGACGAACGAGAGAATCGGAATTCTGGGTTGAGAGAATCCACCCGGTGCCGTCTCCAACAGCACTCCCGCCCGCGTGGAGATGTTTCGCTGCCACGTGATTGGAGTGTGCATGGGAGGCCAATGGTGGGGGTTGATTCGCAAATGGGGCTTCTCTTCAAGCCGCGCGCTCATCTCTTTCTTGAATATCTTTACCGTATCCTGCTGGCCCAACAACAACACGGTGTTTGGCGACAGATAGCTCGAAATGGCAAGTGTTCCCTGCCCACGGCTGGAAATCTCCAGACACAAATGTTTGATTCCAGCCAAATCCAAAGCAGGACCACGCGAGAACAAAATCCCCATCGAAACGTCTGACGCCAATTCCGCAACATCTTTGGACAGCACCAACGGGGGCATGAGTGCTGTCTCCATGTTGTAAATCCCCGCGGCAACGACCGCAGTCACCTCACCGAGGCTATATCCGAAGGCCATTCGCGCCTGATCAACGGCCACTCCGAAATGCTGTTCCAGAATCGTTAGCTGAGCCATTTCAACCGACACGATCATGGCGATGTCGGCGGAGTAGGACTCCATATCCGACTCGGATTGCTGCCGCACTCGGTCAACGAGATCGACGGTCTCGTGAATCGTGTCGGCACAAATTTCTGCGCCGGCTTTGAGAAACGACTCGACAGTTTTCCCAAACACCGAGTGGTTGAGCAGTTCGAGTGTTCTGCCCATGTTGGTGACGTTATAGCCTCGACATGCGAATGCAGCTGTCGAGATTCGTTTGCTCAGATCGTTTTCCATATTTCGAAGAGGCGAACAAGCCCTTGAGAATCCAAGCGACAAAAAGCGGGTCAGCCGGAACCGGTGAACTCGCGTCGAAAATCACACGATAGGTTTAGCCGAATTCGGAAAGTCGCAGGTATTGCCCGAAATGAAATCGAAAGATCGGATTGCACCAACTCTCGGGTGAATACGCATTGCAACGTCTCTCCAGCAGATGGAAGTGGCCCGAACAGTGCGCAGACTTGGCCAAAACCGATACCGACCGGAGCACCGGTTCTTTATATCGAACGGTCAGCCGGGCAATTCGAAACAGAACTCGAACGGTTGGAATCTCCAGACAGAATCGAGTCCGTTTCGGACGCCTTTCCGCATTGCAGGAAGTCGAAGCGCTGTCTCGCCCCGAGGCATGTAGAAACATGCGACGAACTCGCTACCGCGAAAGGAGTTAACAAGTGGGGTTATTCGCCACCCTTCTCATGCTCTTCAAGAAATGCTCGTGCCCTCTCGAGATCGTCGGCACGGACCAGCAAATGGATATCGAGAACTCCGGTGAGGCCCGCCTGGTTCTCACCATCGATCATGCAGTCGATCCCTTCATCCTCGAGGGCATTACGTAGGATCTCCGCCTTTGTGGCGTCAGTCAAAGTGCAGGCACGTACAAGTTCATCCATTGATTACTATCCCTCGCGATTTCGCCTCGAATCGAATCGTATGGCGTCCGTCACTGGCTCGAATCTGTGAACGGCGACTTGAGTTAACAAAACGAATGTCTCTTAAGTAATCGTTCGACAACAGGAGCAAATCGGCAAGTGATAAACTTGCCCGAATCGTCAATTCGGCGATATCAATAATCTCCTTAGTCACTTTCGATTCGATAGAGATGACTACGCGTTCTTAGAAACAGAGCATTGCCGGCAACAGCGGGTGACGACATAAAACCGTCGTCGAGCTGATTCTCAGAGAGCTGCTTGTACTTTCGGCCATGCGCGACGACATGCGTGACCCCCTGCTCACTGAAAAAGTAGATTCGACCCGCCGCATACAACGGGGAGGCCGAATATTTGCCGCCGAATCGCTCCTGCCATACCGTTGCACCGGTCATCGCATCGAGACAGGTCGCGACGCCGCTGTCGTGGACCATGTAGATCAAATCGTCAACCAGCAGTGGAGACGGCTTGGAAGGAACGCTTTTCTTGGCGACCCATTCGACATGCGAATCCGTCACGTCGCTGCTTCCACCCAGGCGAACGGCATACAACTCGGCCTTGCTGAACCCCGTGTCGAAATAAGCCATTCCATGCCCGACGAAAGGTTGGGCCGTTGCCGAGAAGCCTTCGTAGCGGACACGCCACAACTCTTTTCCAGAATAGGGATCGTACGCAATTCCGGCCTTGGAAGTTGGGCTCAGTAATTGTTCCGCTCCTTCGTTACCGATGATGACCGGAGTCGAATACGCTTTCATAATGTCGCCATTATCGGTGCCATAATCGACGTCGCGATCGGTCTTCCAAATTGTCTCGCCGGTCTCTTTGTTCAACGCGACGACATACTGATAGTCGTAACCGTCATAGTGCACAATGAGCATCTCGCGAAAGATAATCGGCGACGAACCGGGGCCACGCCAATGGTGGCAGGGCAAATCTCGACGCTCCCAAATCCTCTCTGCAGTCTGCGTGTCGAGACAAACTGTCCCGTAGCTGCCGAAATGTATGTAGACACGACCTGCTTCGATTGCCGGCGTTGGTGAGGCGTAAGAATTCGTGACGTGGATTTCACGGGGCTGCTCAACCTCGAATACCTGAAGGTCGTGAATGATCTCGCCGGATTCGCGATCAACACAAACGGCAGATAACTCGAACCCGTCTTCTGTGGCCGTGCTCATCCAAATCTGATCGCCCCAAATGACCGGAGAAGACCACGCCATACCGTGAATTGCCGTCTTCCAAACGACATTTTGCGATTCGCTCCAAGCGACAGGCAATTTGGTTGCGCTGGCATGACCTCGGCCGCCCGGCCCGCGGAATTGAGGCCAGTGATCACCACCAAATGAGGGATTGCAAATCAGAGATACCAGCACCAAGAACAATGTGATCTGTTTCATGCGACTCTCAGTAATTGATTCGGCAATCGAAAAACTGTCCGCAGCATCTCATACACTCTGGCGCCACGAACGATTATTGTCTCAAGATTTCGTCGTCAACCTAACGCCGGCACTGCTTTGGGAGCAACCAGTTGCCTTCAAGATCCAGTGTACCAGACTCGCCGATTGAATCCGATGCCCGGCACTTGTGAACTTAACGATCGTAGGCTGAGTCGCCAACGGAGCTTCGCCCATGCTTGGCCCGGTTCCGCTAATTGAGTTTATCCGGCATCAGCAGACCAAACCAAAGATTGGGAGATCGAGGAACTCGCACTGAAAATTCTCGGATCGTACCTGGTTGGACAAGTGGACCGGGCAATTCGATCTCTAGTAAACCGTTTGTCGAATCATCGGAACTTTCGACTGCCAGGTATCGAATCTTCACGCGGCCGTCTAATGCTTCCCAGGAACTGTCCTCAAACGGCGTTCCGAATTCGACCAGCGGTTTACCGTCCATTGATAGCTCGTATCCTTGAGACGAAAGCCGGTTCCCCGCAATGGCGACCGGCAGCCGAAAGGTGAACGGTTCACTGCGATTGACATCGTTCGGTATCGGCATCGAATGCCATGTCAACTTCAATGGAGAAACACCGCCGCAATAGGCCATGGGGACCTTTCCCAGCCAGGTTTGCGCGTTGCGGACCCGAGAACTGCCTTTGACACTGCCCAAGCCGTTGATCCCGAGTTCGAATAGGTCACGACGCGAAAGTTCAAAATCGCTGTCATCCTGACCTGCGGTTGACCGAGTTCCACTTTGAACAAATGCAATTACATCGGCCAATTGTTCGATCGATATATCTTTCTCGAGCCCCTCGGGCATGAATGATTGTCCGGTACTTTTGAGATCCTCCAGATCGGTCCGCAAAAGGACTGACGTTTCACCCGTTAATCCCGCCAAGGTCAAGCTGCTACTTGATTCGTCGACGATCATGCCTGTGTGTGCCTTGCCATCCGCCGTCACAGCGACATAACTGCGGAATTTCGCTTCGACAGCCCGATTCGGATCCAGAATCGAAATCAGCAGTGATTTCGTCGATCGGTCCTTCAATGCATCAAGCTTAGGGCCAAGATTGTTACCCCTCGCACGGAATTGATGGCAGGTCGCACATCGCTTGTTGAAAATGACTGCACCGCGAAGCAGATTGCCGTGTATGTTCGACACCGGTTGGTATTCGGCAACAATCGCATCGCGACTCGGCGAACGCATTTCTGAAAGCAGTCGCCGAGCACGGTCGCGAATTCGGCGGTTTCGGTAAGTCACCAGTTGCGATCTGGCAGCCGCATCCAAATCGACGGGGAGCACAGTCTTCGTCTCGATACCATCCAGTAATGCTTCAGTCCACGATTGCCGACTTAGCAAAGTCTCCAGGATCTCACGCTGAAGATTCGGCGCATGTTGCGACCAATCGGCCAAGAGAATCGCCGCCAATTCTCCAGACGCAACTCGGGCTAACGTCTCAATCGCTGTGGACTGTAAAGTCGGTGGCACTTGTGCAGCTAGCTGCGACACGAGTACGTTAACGTCTTTCGCACGCTGATCCCGTCCGCGACCTAACACGCGAAGCGCCGCCGCACGTTCTTCCAACGGCAGATCGTCATTGTCGACCGTTTTGCGAGCCACATCGAAAATTCTCTCGGCTGATTCGATGAGTGATTGCACCGATT
>JANQRQ010000224.1 GCA_028284485.1 Planctomycetaceae bacterium
TTCGAGGCCGCCATCTGAACGTCGTTGGGAGACGTTAGATCCCTGGCCAGGCCCTGCCCGAGAAAAGATGGCGGTTGCCGTGCAAAATACCGGTGCCGACGACCACTACGCGTCCCCCGAGTGTTTGTACCTGTTTAGTGGTTCCACCTGGGCCAAGGACGCTGAGGGAAATCTCGATTTAACCCGGTTCGAGTTTTTCACCGATGCCTACCGTTATCAACCGAAATCAAACGAATGGACTCGAATTGCTGACTTGCCCGCACTCGACGAATCCCGTGAGATTTCGATCGGTGGATACGAATTCGATGCGGAGCAACAAATCTGGCGGCGCGCGGAATCCGAACAACAGTCAGAAACCTTTGATCATGCGACGTTGTATGACCAGCAGCGGCGTCCTGCCGCCGCCTCGGCCGCCATCGATGTGGGACAGTCTCATATCTTGTTGTTTAGCGGCGCCACGGGAAGATTTGTCACGATGGACATAGCAGATCGCCCGTTGTTTCCCCGCGATGTTCTTGCGTATCACACGATTACCGATACATGGATTCGTGTGGGTGAAATGCCCGAAGGTGTTGTCACGACATCAGCGGTCAATTGGAACGACCAAATCGTCATTCCCAGTGGTGAAATCCGTCCTGGCGTGCGCACGCCGCGCGTCCAAGCAGTGACGATCGAGCCGGCAAAGTCATCGTTTGGTGCCATCAATTTGGCGGTGGTCGGGATCTACCTGGCGGCGTTGGTATTGATGGGCGCATACTTCTCACGTCGTGAAGCAGGGACGTCAGACTTCTTTCTCGGCGGCGGTCGAATCCCGTGGTGGGCTGCCGGCCTGTCGATCTATGCCACGCAACTTAGTGCCATCACTTTTATTTCTTTGCCTGCGGTCGCGTATGCGACCAATTGGCTCGTTTACCCTGCGCAGATGACGATTTTCTTGATGGCCCCGGTCGTCGTGGTGTTCTATTTGCCTTTCTTCCGGCGGCTCAAAGTGACGACAGCGTACGAATATCTCGAACGTCGATTCAATACCGCCGTGCGGCTGTTCGGCAGTTTGTCGTTTGTCGTCTTTCAGTTTGGTCGCATGGCTGTTGTGGTTTACCTTCCTGCGCTGGCGCTTGCCGCAGTAACCGGGATCAACATCTATCTCTGCATTTTGGTGATGGGTGTGTTAGCGACCGTGTATACGGTTATGGGGGGCATGGAAGCGGTGATTTGGACCGATGTCTTGCAGGTCATCGTCTTGTGGGGAGGGATGCTACTGGCTTTGTTTCTTATCGTCTCCGACATGGGTGGAATTGCGCCCGTTATCAATATCGCCAAGGCGGACCATAAGTTCACTGTGTTCAACTGGAATTGGGAAACGGCCCAAATGGCAACGTGGCTGATAATCGTTGGCAATTTCGCATTGCAGTTTGGGCCATATACGACCGACCAAGCGGTTATTCAACGCTATATGACGACTAAGGACGAAAAGGCGTCAGCTCGCAGTATCTGGCTGAATGGTGCATTGACGATTCCGTTCAATTTGCTGTTTTTCTTGCTGGGGACGGCGTTGTACGTCTTTTTCAAATCGAATCCCGAAATGTTGACTACGGGCATGCAAAATGACGAGGTGTTTCCGCTGTTTGTATCGACTCGCATGCCGGCCGTGTTCTCGGGATTGGTTATTGCAGGGATCTTTGCCGCGTCTATGTCGAGTTTGGATAGCAGCATGCATAGCGTGGCGACCGCGATTACGACCGATTTCTACCGGCGATTCCATTCTGAGGCCTCGGATGAAGCGTGCCTGAAGCTGGCGCGCGCCTTGACCGTCATAGCCGGGTCATTTGGGACTGGCGTTGCGCTCGTCTTGGCGAATTACGACATCTTGTCGTTGCTATTCTTCTTTCAGAAATTGCTCAGCTTGATCAGCAGTGGATTGGTAGGCGTATTCATACTGGGCATCTTCACACGTCGCAGTAACGCTGTTGGCGCGCTAACGGGTGCAGCGGCCAGTTTCGCCGTGTTGTTGTATGTGACGAACTTCACGTCGATCCATTTCTACCTGTATGCCGTGATTGGCATCGTCACGGCGGTCGTCGTGGGATACGCGGTCAGCCTGCTGACACCACCGCATCAGAACGACCTCGCCGGGCTCACCTGGAGCACGCGAAGCGCCGCAAAAGGCTCTGCTGCAGACTCGGCTGCTTAAACGTTTGCGGCGGCCAAAGCGAGTGATCGTGGCGACGGAGATACGGCAGAGCGTTGTCGCAACTGTTGTCGACCGGCGTGATTCTCAATGCGAAGAGATTCCGCCCCTCTCCGTTTTCGAAAGTGAATTTCGGGATTGTCGCGGATATCATTCAAGGTAGTTCGGATGTCACCGAGTCCGATATGGCAAGGGGAATTGCCGAGATGTTGTCACGTCGACGAAAGTCTACCTGGGTCAAGGCTGGGCGACTCAATCTCCGGATGCGCGCCGGTATTGTGCAATTGGCGATGTTCATGGTTTGTGTGCTGATAGCGCCGTGTGCGGTCATGGGGCAGTTCAACACAGAGCAACAGGAGAACCAGCTGCGGGATCAGGCGAAGAAGCTGGAATCGCAAGGCGATTATGATCCGGCCATTGAGATGCTGCGTAAGGCGATCGACTTAAAACGTCGCAGACTCAGGGGAAGTTCTGCCGAGATCATCAAAGATCAAAACTGGCTGATTCAGCTACAAGGCAAAGCACGCCGGGCGAAGATTCAAATGTCGAACGCCATTCTCACCGGTCGTCAACTTCCAAACAACGAGACGGGGCTGCGAGAACAGGCGAGGAAGTTGGAGTCTGAGGGACGGATTAAGGCCGCGATAACAGTTCTGCGGAAGGCAATGGACCTTCGCAGAAAACGGTTGGCAAACAGGGAACGGGATACACTGCAAGACGAGAACTGGATGCGGTCAATGCTAAACAAATGGGTGACTGAACGTGACCCAAGTCTCGAGTACCGAGACAAATGGTTTGATCGGAAACTTGAGTTTCACAACGGCGGAAAGCTTGCTGATGAAGTCCATGAAGCCGATCGTGCGTTGGCAAAAATGACTCAGGAGTTTGGCGAACAGAGTTCCGAGGTCCTGGCAGCAAGTGACCAACTCACAACACTCATTGCGAATCGCAACGAAAAAGTTGACAAGCTGAAAACTTACACTGAGTTTCGCGACAAGCAATTTACCATTGGCGAGATAGCACAAGCGAGCCTTTATGCTCGACTGATTTTCGATTTGAGACGCGAGATTTACGGTGAAGACGATTTGACCGTTGCCATTGCGGCTTTAGAAGCGGCGAACTTGGAAATGAGCACCGGTACGGCATTCGGGAACACCGAGCCGATGTTGAAGAACTCGTTGGAAGTCTTTACGCGGATCTACGGCGAAAACCATTGGCGCGTAGCGGACACGCGTGTTGCGCTGCGTGAACTCGAATTTCTGCGAAAGACTTCGCCTATTGTTGTCGATCAGTTCACGGTTTTGCGAGCGAAGATACTCGACAGTGATAACTTGCTGAAGCGAAGTCAGTTCTTTTCTGTTCAAGAAATCTCACGCGAAGTCGTCTCGTTTCTGCAGACGTATGCGCCTTCAACGACGCTGACCATACGTGCCCGAGCGCAATTAAACGAAGCGGCGGCATATCGTCGACTGGGTGATTTTCAAAGATCCATACCCATTCAGCGTGCGGCCATCGATGAGTTGGAACAGATCTACAATAAAGAACACCCCGAAACGATTGTAGCACTGCAAAACCAATTCGCCGCCTATCTGAATCTCGGCGACCTCCAACAAGCCATTGCGGTTGCAAATCGAGCGATGCAAGTTTGCGAAAAGGTGTGGGGCCAAGATCACATTGAATACGCCAATTGTAGGACAAATCTGGCGGCAGCATTGACCGCAGTCGGTGACTACGAGAATGCTCGCCCGTTGCTTGTTCAATCACTGAAGTTTGCCGAGACGGATTTCAAGCGGTATTCAAGTGAGTGGACCAATAGCTTGCACCATTTGGCGGAGGTCGAGTTTCGAACGGGACGACTTGAGGAGGCAAAGCGACTGCTCGAACATGTATTGAAAAACCGCCTTATTGCGGGTGGACGGTTTCAATACGACTACTGCACGACACTTAGCCGGTTGGCGACTGTAAACAGCGCCTTAGGCAAATCAGAAGAAGCCGAAGAGCAGTTCCGAGACTACCTTGAGGCAGCTAAACTCGTAATTGGAAAGGATCACCCCGATTACGCCCGGCAGCAGGCGGGTCTGGCATTGGTGCTGCGAGACCTCGGAAGGCAGACCGAAGCTTTGACCGAACTCGATTCTGCGCTGACAGTGATGCGAAACAATCTGGATGCGACATTCGGCGTATTGTCTGAGCGACAACAGTTGCTCATGACCCGCGATGGGTACCAAATGTTGTCGGACTACACATCGCTGGCAATAGAATTAGAACAACCTCCGGAAAGACTCTATAACCATGTGTTGGCCTGGAAAGGGGCTGTTCTTGAACAGCAGCGGCAGATCCGATCAGTTTCCGGCGACGCGGAATCGGCTGACCTGATCAAGAAGCTGCAGGAAACATCCCGTCAATTAGCTGCGTTGGCATTGGCGACTCACGCGCCCGAGCATCGAGACGCAACACAAAGCCTGATCGCTGACTTGTCACAGAAAAAGGAACGGCTTGAAAGTGAACTCGCACAACGCGGCGCTGAGAATCTTGGCGATGAAGTCAAAGTCGATCTGGCCCGATTGCAATCGATCTTGCCGACCGATGTCCTGCTGGTCGACTATCATAGTTTTGCGGAAAATCAGATTCGCGACATTCGCGAAGCTCGGAGTTCCGAGTCGCGGCTCATGGCGTTTATGGTCGCGTCCGATCAGTCATTGGTCCAAGTCCAACTCGGACGATTAGAGCCGATCGTCAATGCCGGAAATGCCTGGCGGCGGGCAATCATGTCGGGAGAAGGGGCTAATCGAGGGCTAACCCTTCTGCCACAAACGGGGGATGCCGAAGAAGCACCACAGCACCAGCTTCGCCGGCTGCTTTGGGAACCGATCGAAAAGCACTTGCCTTCCAGGGCGACGATTCTGATTTCGCCGGAAGGAGAAATTGCGCGACTGCCACTCACTGCGCTGCCTGGAAAGGAGAGTGGCAAATACTTGATCGAGGAACAACGCTTGGTTGTCGTTCCAGTCCCCAAGCAACTTCCAGAATTGTTGAATCTGGAACCGGCCGAGTCGGTGTCCCCCGAGATGTCCATGGCATTGTTTGGCGATGTCGACTTCAGCGCCTCACCTGGCGAAGCAATGACTCTAGATCATCCAAACAATGAGTCACTCGTTGCATCGACCTCAAGAGCCGCCGTGCGGTTTGGAGATGCCAAATTCGGAGCGTTGCCGGGTACCGAGCGCGAGATTACGGCCATTGCGGAACTGCACAACGCTCAATTCAGATCGAAGCCGCTGGATTTTGTTCGCGGCACAGAAGCAACAGAGCAACGCTTTCGCGAATTGGCGCCGCAGACAAGGTTTTTGCATATGGCGACTCATGGATTCTTCGCGTCGAGGCCCTCCGATTATGGAATCTCGGGGACATCATCGTCCGTATTTGAGCTTCATCCCGGGTTGTTATCAGGAGTGGCATTGGCAGGAGCAAACCGCGGGAACGAATCCGAAAGTCCTTCAGCGTTCACGGACGATGGGATTCTCACGGCGTTGGAAGTTTCCACGATGCCGTTGGCCGGATTGGAATTGGCAGTGCTGTCGGCTTGCGAAACGGGATTAGGAGAATCGTCGAGTGGCGAAGGCCTACTGAGCTTGCAGCGGTCATTTCAAGCCGCCGGTGCCGGGTCAACACTTACAAGTCTGTGGAAAGTTGATGATTCGGCAACCGAGACTTTGATGGTGGAATTCTACCGCAACCTTTGGCAGAAAAAACTTTCCAAATTGGAAGCGTTGCGGCAAGCACAATTGACGATGCTCAATCGTTATGATCCCCGTCGGCGCGAACTACAACAGCGTGGCTTGAAATTGCTCAATTCAAGTTCGAATCCGAAGTCGGAGCCGACGAGGCTTGCTCCATTCTATTGGGCCGCCTTTGTGCTGAGTGGCGACTGGCGTTGAGGCATTGCATTACTTATTCAGCTTCGAATCGGCGGAGAATATCCGATGTGCAATTCACGACGAGTTTACCTCACACTTTCAATTTGCTGCGTGCTTATCGGTTGTGGTTTTGACAGCTCTTCTGCACCTCAATCGTCGAATGATCCACCGGTTGTTCCCGCCGACGACATCGAGTCGTATCTCGCCGCTTACGGGCCGATAGGAGAATACGAAGACGATCTTGAAGAGCCGCCCGATAATCCCGATCCCGATCTTTCCCAGTACGGCTTGTTGATCGGCTGTTCTAAGTACGACTTTTTGGAGAGTGCCGATTTAACCGGCCCCGACAACGATACTGCACTCATGCGGCATCTTTTGTTAACGAAGTTCAATTTCGCCAAAAAGAACATCACCGTCCTTGGCGAACAGTCTGGCGAGTCTTCACTGCGGCCGTTATTTGGTCATATCAAGCGAGAATTCGAATCGCTTCAAGATCGCGTGAAGCCGGGCGATCAAGTTGTGATATTGTTTTCGGGCCATGGCAGTCAGCTTCCTGACAACGATCCGGAGAATCCTGACGATCCAGAACCGGACGGCTTAGACGAGATTCTGTGCCCTGCCGATATGAAGGCCGAATTTGACTACGAGACTTATTCGATCCCGAATGCGTTGCGTGACGACCAAATGCGAGAATGGCTGGGCGCTATTCGTGCAAATGGGGCATCGGTCGTCGTGATTATCGACGCGTGTCACTCCGGGTCGGCTGTTCGCGGCAACCAAGTGACGAGACAGATCCTTCCGGAAGTATTGGTACCCCATGAAGCGTTGCAAGCTGCGGTGGATCGTGCAAGCCAAACTCGTGGCGTAAATGAAAATGCCTCAACGTTTGAATTGCCCGATTCCGACGGTGCGAATGACGGCCAAACAGACGAGAGCGAGCGAGGTGGCATGACTGCGATTTATGCTGCTCAACCGCACGAACCCACGATTGAATTGCCTTTACCGAATGACGAGATCGGTGCTCCGATGCGAGGGCTATTGACTTACACATTGGTGAAAACGATTACGGAGTCGACCGGCCCGCTCAACTATTTGGAACTGGTGCGCCGAGTGCACGACCAATATGTCTATGAATTGGGATTAAACGGCCCGAAGCCATTGGTCGAAGGTAGCGGTCGAAACAACGAAGTCTTCGGCCGTGGTGTGGTTGCGAACCGCTCCCCATTTCTGCTGGAGGATCGGCTCAGCTCCTACCACATCAATGCAGGTAAGCTGCATGGGATTTCACCAGGGACGATATTTGCCGTCTATGCGCCGGTTGGCACGGAACAGCCCAGCGAACCGAGCGGGCATGTGCGTGTTTTGAAGACGTCGTTGAACGAATCGAGAGTCGTTCCTTGCGAGTTCGGAGAGGCGCCACGCGAGGAAATGCTCCCGAATAGCAGCATATGCAAAGTCGCGCAGATCGATTACGGCAAATTCCAGTTGCAGGTTTCATTCGAGGGCGACGATGACTCATTCCGAGCGAAACTTGCGGAAGCGTTTGCAGCAGAAGGATCGCTCGTCGAGTTTGTGGAAAAGTCTAAGCAAGCGGAATGGCTAATCCGCGTTAACGACGAGGGCCAGTTGCTCCTTGTTCCGTCAGAAGGTTGGATCGAATCGATCGATGATGCAGGCACTTCCTTTGGACCGATTCCGCAGGAAGGCGAATCTGTGGAATGGTTGCGGGAGCGGTTGACTCGAATTGCGCGGGCCAAGACGCTGTTGCGCGTGTCAGGAGCAAGTCGTACTCAACGTCAACGTGGATGGCTTAGCGATCTGCTTCGGGGCAACAAGACCTCAGTAAGGGCGGAACTGCTGCGGTTGGGTGACCAGGATGATAACGAGGGCGTTCCCGTCGAAAGCGAAGACGCGAAAGTCGCACTGACTTCCGGAGACCTGATCGCGATCCGTGTAACGAACGAAAGCAAACATGCCATCGATTTTAGCTTGCTCTTTATTGATAGTGGCTTCGGCATCGACCCAATCTTTCCAGCGCCCGGTCGAGTGGTCGACAATCGTCTTAACCCGGACGTGAGTTTTACGGTCGGTCCCATGCAGATTGAAGGGACGTCGTTCGGTTTAGAACATGTTGTGGTGATTGCAACTAAGGCCGAAGGCCAACCGGCTGACTTCAGCTGGTTGGCACAAGACTCTATCGAAAGAGTCGCGAATACCCGCTCAGCCTCGGTTCAAGGGCCGCTCGGGCAATTGTTTGAGAGCGCTATGTTTGGCGCAAATACGACTCGCGGTCTGAAAATGGCCGATGTCGATGATACGTATGTGAACGTTATCTCCTGGCAGACGATTCGATCCGAGGAACGGTGACATGTCGGCATACATGATTATTTCGACGCGAGTGACCGATCGGGAACAGTATTTGAAGTATGTGCAGGCGGCACAGCCGTTGGCGGAAAGTCGAGGACGAAAGTTTCTGGTTTTCAGCCGGCCCATTGAAGCGCTAGAGGGCGAGGCGCAAACAGTCGACGACGGCGATTGCTACCTGATGGTTTCGGAGTGGCCATCTGTCGAGGCGGCACGCGACTTCTGGAACTCCGACGAATATGCCGCCATTCGCAAACTACGCGATCAAGCCGGCGAAGTCACCGTCTTATTGGCGGAGCAGTTCACTCCGCCAGCCACCTAGCGAGGGGGCCGCACACCGCTCGCGCCACAAGATGACGTCGAACCGCCTCGCACCGAGTGCCCGACAAAGCGGCAGGCGGTGACCTCTCAGCGGTCGGTTTTCGGCTGGCGCAGAATAGCCCTCAAAGGGCGAAAAATTGGCGAGAATCGCCTAGTTGACGCCGGATGGGTGTGTAAATCTCCGCACATCGCCGGACACAAGAAGAATCAAAGGTTGTCACTGATATTTTGCCCAGATAGACTAAATTATGACGCTTCCTTTCGCTCATCGTTTCCGATGAATCCCACCCTAGAAGGCACTAATCGATGGTCGAGTCATCGGCATCCGATTCACAGCGACCGGCCTCGGCCACCGAAGAAAAGAACTCGTCCCAGTTCGTCGGGTTTCAAATCGATGGTCAACAGTACGCATTTCGCATTGAGCAGATCCAAGAAATTGTCATTCTGGATCAGGTGACTCCAACGCCGCAAGTGGCCGACTACGTTGAGGGAGTCAGTAACTTACGTGGAGCGATCATTCCGATCATCAACCTGCGAAAGTTGTTCGGACTCGATCCTAAACCGACCGATGGCGAGACTCGAACAATTGTCGTGAACGTCGGCGATCGCACGATGGGCTGCACGGTTGATATGGTCTCGCAAGTCATCCGTATTGGCGCAGAACATATTCAATCCGCTCCAGAAACTGTTACTGCTGACGGAGCAGACTACATTTCCGGCTTTGCAAAGCTCGATGATCAGCTGGTCATACTTTTAGACATCGATGAGCTGCTTGATCCCGAAAGGCTGGGTCGCGACCACCAAGTTACTTCCCAACAGTCGCCCCCATTGTCCTGACTGACCCACACAGATTCGCAACAACGAGATTGGCAACATGGCAAAATCGGTACCGAGACGGACAGCAACGCAATCGCGAACGCGACAGCCGGCCCGACGCGAACTCGAGGCGATCCAAGCGGAACTATCGCTTAGCCGCGCGGTCACTGATAGCCTGCCCGTAAACATCATTCAAGCAGATCGGGATTTGACGATTACCTACGTGAATCCCTCTGCTCTCAGTACGCTAAAGACTATCGAGCGAGAGTTGCCCTGCAATGCGGAAGATGTCGTCGGCAAGAGCATTGATATGTTTCATACCGATCCACAGAAGCAGCGTGAGATCTTATCCGATCCGAGCAAGCTCCCACACCAGGCGGACATCCAGATCGGGGAGTACACGCTTGAAATGAATGCGACTGCAGTGCTCGATAAGGATGGTGAATATCAAGGCCCGATTGTCCTTTGGGATATTGTGACGGATAAACGACGTCTCGAGAACGATGTGGCTGGACAGCTGGATGCCATTGCCAAATCGCAAGCCGTGATCGAGTTTGAACTTGATGGTACGATCATCACTGCGAACCAAAACTTCCTCGATACGATGGGATACACCCTCGAGGAAGTTCAGGGACGACACCATAGCATGTTTGTCGGGCCCGAATACAAAACCAGCGACGAATACCGAGAGTTTTGGGCTCAGTTAAATCGAGGTGAATACACGACGGGCGAATACAAGCGGCTGGGAAAGAACAATCGGGAGGTTTGGATTCAAGGGTCCTATAACCCGATTTTCGACCAAAACGGCCAGCCGTTTAAAGTCGTTAAATTCGCGACGGATGTGACCCAACAAAAACTCACCAACGCAAATTTCGAAGGTCAGATTGCTGCGATCAGCAAATCCCAGGCGGTCGTGGAATTTGAAATGGATGGAACGATCATCACTGCGAATGATCCGTTCCTATCGACGATGGGATATACGCTCGACGAAATACAAGGACAGCATCACCGAATGTTTGTCGAACCTGAGATGCGAGAATCTGCTGAGTATGCCGAGTTCTGGGCCAAGTTGAATCGCGGGGAGTACGCGCAAGGAGAATATCGACGAATTGGTAAAGGAGGCAAGGAAGTTTGGATTCAAGGTTCCTACAATCCCATCTTTGATCTCAACGGCAAACCATACAAAGTGGTCAAGTACGCAACTGACGTTTCAAAACGAGTGGCGCTCGAGCAAGCGACCGAGCGGCAACGGGAAAAAACCGAAGAATTGATTCGAGAAGTTGTCGAAACAGCCAACCAATTTGCCGAGGGCTCCCGTGTCATTGCAGAGAGCAGTTCGAATCTAAGCGACGGTTCTCAGAACCAAGCCGCGTCGGTCGAAGAAATGACGGCTTCCGTTGCAGAAATGACAAGTGCCATCCAGGTGATTTCAAACAGTGCCGCTGATTCGAAGACGCAAGCAGACACGACAGCAACGCTCGCCAACGATGCGCAAAAGACACGTAGTGACGCTGTTGCCGCAATGCGACTTATCGAGAAGTCCAGCGAGCAGATTACCGACATCATTCAAGTGATTAGCGAAATCGCCAGCCAAACGAATTTGTTGGCACTCAATGCAGCTATCGAGGCGGCTCGCGCCGGAGAACATGGCTTGGGCTTTGCTGTTGTTGCTGACGAGGTCCGCAAGCTGGCTGAGCGATCAAGTGAAGCAGCCAAAGAAATCACTCAGCTGATTAAGGAGTCGTCGCGTCGGGTGTCCGAAGGTGCCGAGTTGTCGGATAAAGTGGGCGAATCGTTATCGGCAATCGGACAAGCGGTCGAGAAAACAGCCAAGGGGATTTCGCAGATCGCGGGGCAAACCGAAACTCAATCGGCCAGCGCTGAACAGGTTCAAATAGCAATCAAAGCGGTTTCTGAAACGACCGAATCGAATGCTGCCAGTGCCGAAGAATTGGCCGCCAGCGCTGAAGAGTTGGGCGCGCAGTCGCAAGCATTGCAGGATCTCGTTGCCAAGTTCGAGGTGTAATTGTCTGTGTTTGGAAGGGTTCAGCGCTGGATTCGTATCAGGGTCGCTCACTTGAATCGCATACCGAAAGTTCTGTGTCATTCGGTAGAATATCAAGCAAGGCTTTTAATATAGTGGTTTACTTTTTTTGTGGGCGTTTCTGCCTCGTGGGAGCCAGCTGTCATAGAACAAATCGCGAAAGCCGCGGCCACAAGCCAGCGCAATACGCTGTAGAGCGAATGCTGCCACAAACGTTTTCGGCACGCGATCAACAGCGGCCGCACGTGATTAAGGGATAGAGATACCGTGGAACTCGAACGCCTGAATCAGCAGCAGTTCGACCGATTCCGCAACTTTATCTACGATCAGAGCGGGATTCGGATCGACGAGAGAAAGGTTCTTTTGCTCAGCAATCGCATTCGGCGTCGGCTCAAAGAGGGCCAATTCGAGGATTTCGATGTTTACTACCGATTCCTAACGTCGCCCGACGGTGCCAAT
>JANQRQ010000232.1 GCA_028284485.1 Planctomycetaceae bacterium
GGACCCGCTGATCGCAATCAGCGATTTCGACAAACCGCTTCGAAGCAAAGTCCTTGCCGTGCCGGAATATCGCGAGCAGTATCTTCGCAACCTGAACGAGTTGGCAGTCAAATCCCTCAACTGGGAGCAGCTCGGCCCGTTCATCGCATCGCAATCAGCGTTAATCGGCGATTCGGTCAGTGCGGAAACGCGCGGACTCAGCTCGTACGAAGGGTTCGTTGCCGCAACATTGCAAGACAACGAATCGAGTCTCGAAGAGCAAAGGTTCGGCCCGCCGCGCATGTCACTGAAGGAATTCATCGACGGGCGACATCAGTTTTTGATCGATTACCGACCAGAAGCGAGCAAGCAGCAATGAGTAGTACTAAACCTCGAAAGCAGAAGCGCATCGAGATGAAATTCCAGCTCGATGCTCAGCTTGCAGAGCAGGTCCGCGACTGGGCGAGAGATCACCTTGGTGTCGATGCCAACTGCAACTCGGATACGGGTGACAGCTACGACATCAGCACATTGTATCTCGATACTTCCGATTGGGACCTGTTTCATCGCACGGGGCGAATCGGTTCAGCCAAACACAGAATCCGGCGCTACGGCGACGAACAAACACTTTGGCTGGAAACGAAACGCAAGAAGAAGATGGTCGTTAAGAAAAGCCGCACGGCCGTATTCGAGTCTGATTATTTATCGCGATGTGCGGTGCAGGCCTCCGATCAATGGTGCGGCAACTGGTTCTTGGATCGAGTCGCCGATCGACAGTTGCAACCGGCGATCCAGATTTCTTACCGACGATTCGCGCGTGTTGCAGAACGCAATGGCGAATGCATGCGTCTGACGATTGACAGCGACTTGCATGCCGGTTCGGTTTGCGGTTGGCAAGTCGGCCGACCATCCAGCAAGCAAATGTCAACGACTTTTGGCCAGCACCAAATCCTCGAACTGAAATTTGACAATTCGATGCCATTGTTGTTCAAGCAATTACTGCAAACGTTTGCCATCCCGTCAACCGCGTTTTCCAAGTATCGAACTGCGGTTGAAGCACACGAACTTCGCGAGTTGGCCCATGCCTGAATGGTTTTACAATTCACAAACGACCGAACTGCCGCCTGATCTTCCGATCCTCGCCACGCGTTTGCTGATGGCATGGGCGCTGGGTGGCGTCGTTGCATGGTTGGCACGACGCCACAACTCGTCCAGCAAAGCAGACACCCTCACGCTGACGTTGGTGTTGATGAGCATTCTCATCGCGATGGCAACTCAGATAATCGGCGACAACGTAGCTCGAGCATTTAGCCTCGTTGGGGCGCTGTCGATTGTCCGCTTTCGAACCGCAGTGCCGGCGACCCGTGATGTCGCCTTTGTGCTGGCAGCTGTCGTCGTCGGCATGGCCGTCGGTGCCGGCCAGTATTGGGTGGCGGTGTTGGGAGTTGTGGTGGTCGGAATGGCGACCCAACTGAACGCTTCCAAACCAGGAAATCATCGCAATGATAGCGATGTCGATAAGAACGACGAAGCCACTTGGAAGCTTACGTTACAAACCGGGCTGAGTGAAACGGGCGGCTGGGAGTCCGAAATTCGACGTCTCACGAACCAATTTCAATTAGTCTCTGCCGAAACGACTCGCCGTGGTTCCGCGATGCAAATGGTTTATCGTATAGTCCCCAAATCGGGTGTGAATACGTTGGATTTGATTTCTGCACTCAACCTCGTCCCGTCGGTTGAAGCCGTCGAGGCGAAAGCCGTGTAGTCCCCTGTGTTCTCACCGCCAAGCACTCGACAATCGGTATCGAAGACAGACTATTGACCGACACCAATCAAACTCGTCTCTACTCAGATCGCAGCCGCACCGAACAACTGATCGACGCGGCTCGTGTGGGCGATGGGGATGCGCTGGGCGAGTTGTTGACGACGTATCGCAACTACCTGATCTTTCTCGCTCGCAGTGGGCTTCACAAACACGTGCAAGCAAAAGCCGACCCTTCAGACATTGCGCAGGAAGTGTGCCTCGCGGCGCACGGCAACATCAAGGATTTTCGTGGGGAAACCGCCGAGCAATTCGCGGCCTGGCTGCGCGGCATTTTGACGAATACACTCGCAATGCACATTCGGCGTTATCTTGGTACAGAAAAACGCGACGCTCGGCTAGAACAGAACGTCAATCAGAGTATCGCAAGCGCGACAGGCTTCCTGCAGGCTCAAATCGCAGCCGACGTAACGTCGCCCAGTCAACATTTCGCTCGCAACGAAGCGTTCTTGCAATTGGCTGCGGCCCTGGAGTCGCTTCCGGACGATTACCGCCAAGTTATTGTGCTACGCCATGTGGAAGGGCTCCCGTTTGCCGAGGTCGCACAAACAATGGACCGCACAGTAAACAGCGTCGAAAAGCTTTGGGTGCGAAGCCTTGCGAAACTCAAGATCACAATGGGTGAGTTATGAGCCATTCAGAAGTAACGGACGATGACCGTCTCGTTGCCGCCGTCAAAGAGTACATGGATCTGCTCGACGCCGGTACGGCTCCTTCGCACGACGACTTTCTGCGTGATTATGGCGACATCGCCGGAGAACTGCGGCTTTCACTCGAAGGACTGGCCCTCGTCCATCGAGCGGCTCGCCCAGACCATGCGCAGTCTGAAGCTACGGAAGATTCGTCACCTGGCCATGAACTGACTGGAAAGCCGATTGGCGATTTTCAAATCATTCGTGAAATCGGTCGTGGCGGGATGGGTGTCGTTTATGAAGCCACCCAGTTATCGCTGAATCGACGAGTCGCGCTGAAAGTGCTGCCACTGGCCAGCGGCCTCGACGAAGTTCGCCTGCAACGATTTCGAAACGAAGCGAACGCTGCCGCAACACTGCACCATACGAATATTGTGCCGGTCTACGCGGTCGGCAGTGACCGAGGCGTGCATTTTTATGCCATGCAGCTGATCGAGGGCATCTCACTGTCTGAAATGCTTGGCAGCGTGAAGGAGTCGAAGTCGACGGACAAAAGGTATGCCGAAACTGTCGCTGAGCCGGAATCCGAGGCAGTCAATAAAGATGCCTCCACGGCTAACGCGCGCCACACGAACAAACCGAACGAAACGGCTGCGAAGTTCACGACAATGTTGGATACCGAGTCTGGCAAGCGGGCCGACTATTATCGCAGTGTCGTCCGCATGATTCACCAGGCCGCGCTCGCCATCGAACACGCTCATCAATACGGCGTCATCCACCGGGATATCAAACCGGCTAACCTTTTGCTGGATTCTGTTGGCAAAATTTGGGTCGCCGACTTCGGTTTAGCCCAGGTACAGGCCGAGCAATCGAATCTCACGCGTACCGGCGATCCCATGGGCACGTTGCGATACATGAGCCCCGAACAGGCAACCGGCCGGCGCGGGGAACTCGATCATCGCACTGACATTTACTCGCTCGGCGTGACGCTGTACGAATTGCTAACGTTACAACCGGCGATCGCCGATGGTGACTTCCACGAAATGCTTAACCGCGTCGCCTTTGCCGAGCCGCCGACGCCACGATCGATCGACCCAACGCTGCCAATCGAACTCGACACAATCGTCCGCAAAGCGAGTGCCAAGCTTCCCGCCGAACGTTACAGCACCGCCGGAGAATTGGCCAGCGATCTACAAGCTTGGCTCGACGACAAACCGATCGCAGCCAAGCCTCCCAGTCTGCTCGAACGCATGGCGAAATGGCGGCGGCGAAATAGCGGACTTGTTGCGGCTACAAGTGTGGTTTTACTACTGGCCACCGTTGGTCTGGCAGTTACGACGTTCATGGTTTGGAACCAACAACAACAAACTTCGTCGGCACTCAATCGCGAAACTGAACAACGAAAGCTGGCAGAAAAGCGATTCGAATTGGCCCGTCGAGCCGTCGACACCTTCAGTCGGCTAAGCGAAACCGAGTTGTCTCACCGTGACGGCGATCAGGATTTGCGGCGTAGCTTTTTGGAAACATCTCTCACATTCTACCAGGATTTTCTCAGTGACCGCGCCGACGACTCGCAGCTATCCAGCGACCTGCTGGCGACCCGCAATCGCGTTCAGCAGATGGTTCGGGAACTGCGAGTTCTCGACAATATTTCACCGCTGATGCTGGTTCGGAACGAAACTGTACTCACCGAGATCGAACTCGAGTCGGAGAGGGCATCACAGGTGCTCGATACGATTGACGAGTTCGACAGCAGACGAAAGTCCCTGGATAATCAATTCATCGCCAGCCTCAAGGACGAGAACGATGAGTTGTCGAGCCTGCTGAACGAATTCGACGAAAAGGTTCGTCGACTACTTTCCGTGACACAATTGGAAAGACTACGCCAAATCAATCGGCAAAACCGCCTGCCGTTTACATTCAAGTCTTCAGAAGTTATCGGCGCACTGGCGTTGACCAGCGGGCAGGTCGAACAGATCGATCGAATCATCGAAGACACGTCTCCCTTCGGTGCACGCCGACCGCGAGGCGGTGGCCCCGATCGCAGAGACGGGAGCCCGGGCCGAGGTGGCCCTGGAAGAGGCGGTCCCGGGCGTGGTGGCCCAGGCCGAGGTGGCCCCGGATTCGATGGTCCGGGGCGTGGCGGCCCGCGGTCTGCCGGGAATGAAGGATTCAATCGCGGTGGTGGACCACCACGCGGCGGAAGTCCACGACGCGATGGCCCGTCCGAACACTTCGGCGGACCGCCACGCGACGAGCAATTCCTCGAAGCTCGCGAAAACACTGTCCGTCAGATCATCGAAATCCTGACCCCGGAACAACGGAACTCATGGAACGAATTAGTCGGAGAACCGTTTGAATGGTAGCGGGCACATAAGGTAGATCATTCCTCCAGCAACCTGATAGACAATCGCGTTATGTTCTTTGACGGCTGGCTTGTAGGAGCCAGAAACGCCGACAAGAAAATGTGATCCTCTCTACTTTGAAGACGCAAAAGCATCAGCGCGATTCAGTCGGTCGACGAGCGCCGCCTCGACCTCTTTGGCCACCTCCCTGACGCGGCTGTGCGCGACCTGTCCCCGAAGTAAGGCCCGGGTCTTTTGTCGGATCGTAATCTTTGTTGATTGTTGGCAGCTTCGCGTCAACGGCAGAAAAGTAGCCACGCAAATTTTCATGCATTTGTTTGGCGACTTTCGGTCGGACTCGTGAGAGGTCGGTCGTTTCGCCGATATCCAGATCCAAGTCAAACAGTCGGGTCTGATCCGATTCAAACTCCCAAATCAACTTGTGGTTACCTAGCCGAATTGCAGCCTGGGGTGCAACATGTTTGTGGTTTCTGTACGCGCTGTAGTACCAAATCAAGGATGGTGTGCCCCGATTGATTTCACCTCGGCCGCCGTTGGTTAACACGGGCGCCAAGCTGCCTCCATCGATATTATCCGGCAGCGCATCAGCGGCACCGACCCAATCAGCAATTGTCGGTAAGAAGTCATAGCCGATCGCCGGTGCGTTACACTGCGAGTTCGCATCGATACCGGGGCCCCGAATCACGAGAGGAACGCGAATCCCACCCTCCCAAACATGGGTCTTGCCCTTCGCCAGCGGTTCGTTGTTGGTATAGGTGCCTTCCGTAATCTCTGCACCGTTATCGGAGGTATAGATCACGTAAGTATTCCCCTGCAGACCAAGTTCTTCGAGTTTGTCGAGAATACGGCCTAGCCCGGCGTCGAGTTCCTCGGTCATCGAGGCATACCGAATGTTGATGTGCTGACGACCCTCGGTTTTGGAGTATCCCGCGATCGTTCCACTCTTAAACATGATGGGATTATGTACGGCATAATAAGAAACCTGCATAAAGAACGGACTTGCATTTCCGTGATCGTCTAAGAAACTCAGAGCGGACATCGTCACTTCACCGGTGCGTTTCGGATCGGGTTCGCCCTGTCGACCGGGCCCATTCGTCGTGGGGCCATCGTGGAAATCGTACCCGTGCCGTTCCGGAGATCCGCCCGCCATATGCCACTTCCCAAAATGAGCGGTCTTGTAGGCAGAGTCATGTTGCTTCAATAGCTCGGCAATGGTCAGTTCTTCGTCCGGAAGATCACTGATCGGAAGTGGAATGTTCAGCGGCTTGTTGACGTAATAGCGACTGAAGAATCCGCCGGCGCTACCATTACGCGGAACAACATCCAGAATATCCGTCGCACCCAACCTCGCTGCCGTTTTGCCGGTTTGAATGCTCATTCGCGTTGGTGAGCAGTTCGGGGCCGGCGCGTATCCGTTGGAAAACCGCATCCCTTGTTGAGCCAGTCGTTCAAGGTTTGGCGTACGATACAAATCGCTCGCAGAGGAACGAATGCGCTGATCCATCGGCACCGACGTTCCAGTCCAACCTTGGTCGTCCGTCAATATTAGGACGATATTGGGGGAATCGGCAGCACCGAGACTCGCAGTCGTGGCTGCGACGAGAATAACGGCAGTAAAAGTTCTCATGGAAAGGGGTCCTCTGTAAGCGGCAAACGGCTCGGAATTCGAGCCCTCGTCCTACGGAACGATCAAAGCCTCATTTCGACTGCACCGAGATCCTCACTTTTGTGAATTCTTTCAAGAATCCCTGTCGCGACGAGCGACAGAGAGAATCAATCATGCCAGGGTGGACTCGCCCGGCTGGATACCCTGCCTCAGGTCGATTCACCCGCAGGGCGCTTAGTCAAACATCCGTATCAACCAATCCGAGCATAAGCGTTCGGTCGAGAAGGGGGCATTCGTTTGTGCTCGATCATGTTGTAGGTCAACACACAGTTCAGCGGACGTTTTTTGTTGGTTATCAGATCGAAAACCCAATCAACCGGGGCGATCGCCATCGCGCGGTTCGGGCTGCAAACGCAAATCGATTCGGAGCCGTTCGGTGCCACAACATTGCACCACTCCCAGTCGAGTTCCCAACAGTACATTTGGCCAACGAAAGTTCCCAGCTCGATCGACAGGTCGATTATTTCATCTTTGCTCAGTTTCGGTCCTGTCCGCGCGGATTCAATCTCTTTTTCGATGGCCCCGAAACGCTTGCCGGCCTCCTTGACTTTCGAGAGTTTTAACCTTTTCATCACCGACCCTACGATCTGCCACATCTCCGACTCCTGCTTGCCCGTCAAAGGCGACTCGGCGTTCCGCCTCGATTTCGGTCGAGTGTCAACAATTTCGGGAACCGATCGTTCCCATTGCGCCGGGTCAAACTTGATGTTCTTAACGGCACGCTTGAAAACCGGGTGATCAAGTAGTGTCCCCGATTTCACCAGAAAGCGAAAAATCACTGCAAACTTCTTCGCTTGATAGATTCTGATAATCTCGCCTTTCGACAGGGGAAACGCATCTTGCTCCCACTCGTTTCCAAGGCCTTTCACATCGAGCATGCTTTCTTCGAAGAGGCCGCCATCAGCGACTTTAATGCGGCGTTTTTTGCGTCGGCGCGTATACCATTCCAATCGTTCTGCCAACTTGCTTTTGGCACGTGGTAACTTGAAAACTTCGATCCGCATCAAGTTCGGCTTATCCCACGGTTCCTCCTCCTCACACACAAATGTCGCACTGACCTCGGTTGCCGATTCCGTCCAGACAAAATACGAGATCGGCCAAAGATGGGCCCCCTTGATCTGCAGGCAGCCCATCCCGAATTCCTTTTCAAGCTTTGCATCGGTCAAATCGACCTCTTCGAACATGCATTATCTCCCGGGCCGAATTTCGCTGGTAGTGAATCGCAGGAACTAAGTATTTGTATGATACAGCGAGTAGCCGCAAAACCAACGACGGTTCGATTCGTAGTCCACGATTAGTCTTGCTAGCGCACTGGTGGGTTAATCCGACTTTGCCGCAGCTCGAAACGGCGCATCCAACTCCAGGCCGCGAATCATGGCCCATCCGTAAAGGCCAAGCGGCAAATGCACCAGAATTCTCACGATGGTGTAGGTGACACTCCATTCCGGGGCCGATTCGCCGAGCCGGTTGAGCGAAAGCAGCGCGTTGGACATTCCATGTAACAGGACGGCCGGCCAAATACTGCGACATCTCAGGGCGACCCCCGCAAACAAGGCTCCCGTAAAGCAGGTGTAAACGGAGTTGGCGATAACCGGTACCGTTTCACGAACACCCAGATTCAGCAAGTGCAGCGATCCGAACAACAACGACGACAGTAGAAAGCTCTTCACGATTCCGGACGTCGTTTGCCCCCACGCCAGCAACATTGCCGTCAAAATCACACCGCGAAACACGGTTTCTTCAATCAGGCCGGTCGCCAACATGCGTACCGTGATCAAAGTCGATTTCAATGGATCAGTGAAATCGAGATCGAACGTGCCAGAACTGACATAAAAGTTCGCCGTCACGATCCACAGCAGCGGCGGAACGATTACGAGCCAGGCATGATGTGGAGGACGTCGAAATCCTGCGGCTTCGAGCCATTCGAATTGCCACATGAGAGCAATAAAGCAAACCGCACTTAACAACAGCCCACATGCGGTCCCAATGTACGTCCCATTCGTTTCCCACCCGGGAAGTTGCTTGAAAAGTTCAGCAAGAACGGCAGAAATCGTCACCCCGACCATTGTGAGGGGAAAGCAAAACAGCAGGGAGAACACCAGCGGTCGCCGTACCGCCCACCGACCCAAGGTTGTCATCTCCGCCCTCTCAAGGGGAAACCTACACACGCACAAACAAACAATTTTGGGCAGTCTATTCGAGCAGACGCTGTCGAAGACTTTGAATCTCCGACTTGGTGAGCCCCAAACCTTCGGTCAAGTACGCCTCAATTGAGCCATATCGTTTCAGAATCTCGTCGCGAGTCGCGTCGATGTATTCGCCCTTGAGATTGTAGAATGCCTCAACGTTGGTCATGTCGACCTCTTCCGGCGGTATATTTTGATTCGCAGCCCCCAATTGGCGAAGCTGACCAAGTCGTTTTTCGATTTCCTCCTGACGATACCTGTTGGAAAGCAAATAGTCTTCGCGAATCTTCTCCCACGGCACACCAAGCGTCCACAATAATATGGCCGTCGCTGTGCCAGTGCGGTGCACGCCGTGCGAGCAATGAAAGACAACCGGCGCTTCCGTTGTCGCGATTTCTCTGAGCAGTGTTGCGTATTGATTTGTTGCATCCGTGACAAGGACACAATGAATTTCGGCATTGATGGTCGGCGGAAGCGACGAAAAGTCCGCCGTCGCACGCGCCTGTTCGACAGCAGCGGCCAGTCCGTTATCGGATTCAATCGGCAAAGACACCTCCCGACAGCCTTGCGGCATCCGATCCTTTCCTCGAGACTTCGTTTCAATCTCGGTCAAAAAGTTGAAAACCGTCCCAATTTCCAATTGCTTCAGTTTTGCAACATCTCGATCAGTCAACCGCGGTAACTCGCCGGAACGGTAAATCAATCTTTTTTTGACTGTTCTTCCGTCAGACGTTTTGTAACCGCCGATGTCCCGGAAGTTCGGCTGCCCATCCAACGCGACATGGCGTGTGTCCGTTGCCTTCTTGTCGCCACCCACCGCGGGAAGACAAACGCAAAGCACGACAGCCAAAAGGGGCAAAGGATCTCTACTGGCTGCAACTCGAGTCATGATTTCATTCTCATCATCGCCAAGTCATTACGGAATCACATCACCGCCGATTCTAACGCAAAAGAGTTCGACTTGACGAGAATTCCACGTCAGCCGACCAGACTGGGATCATCTCAAATGACGGGATCGACGATAAGGATGTTCCAGGGCCACCCGTGGACAAAAGTCGGCAGCGAGCATTTTCGATATATCATCAGTTCTTCAATTTACAGCGTATGACGCTGATTCGTGGCCGCGAGAATCGCGTTTTGCCCTCTGGGTTCTGAATTCTACGAGCCAGAAACGCGCACAAGAAAAAGACCGATGTGGCCGGGTCGCTGGCATCGCGACACGTGAAATCGGTTATAATCGAACGTGCTACGAGTCGAACTCGGAATTAAACAACTGCGCGTGCGAAATAGTCTATCTGCCGCGCACATCGAAACATGTGAAAGCAAGTCACAATTGTAGGAGCAACGGTTTGATCGACGTCGACTCGCAAAGTTGCCTCAGTCCCGTCAGATTGATGGGATGCAAACGAACATGGCAACCGGCCATGCGTGTCGCACTTCCGTTCGACGGCATGAACATGCTTCCGATAAGCCTCTGCATCATCTCTTTCATAGCAATGCCCTCCGGGATGCAAGAAGCGGTGTCTGCCGAGTCAGAACAGATCAACGCGAAAGGCATCGACTTCTTCGAGTCCATGATTCGTCCGGTGTTGGTGAGCAAGTGCTATGCTTGTCATTCCGGAGAAGCCGCGAAATCGAAAAAGCTCAAAGGCAAACTGCTGCTCGATTCCAAAGCGGGAGTTTTAGCGGGCGGCGAAAGCGGACCGGCAATCGTGCCGGGTCGCCCCGAGCAAAGCCTGCTGATCGAGGCGATTCGCCACGAATCGTTCGAAATGCCCCCGAACGGCCGGCTCGACGACAATGTCATTCGCGACTTTGTGAAATGGATCAAAATGGGTGCTCCGGACCCGCGCGACGGTCAGCAGATTGATCTACGCAGTTTGGATCTCCAGGCTGGTCGCGAGCATTGGGCATTTCTTCCACTGGGTAATCCACAGTTGCCGACGGTGCACGATCAGAAGTGGATCCGCAACCCTGTCGATCGATTCGTTCTGTCGAAACTCGAACAGCACAAAATGACCCCTGCCAGACAGGCCGATCGGCGCACACTGATCCGTCGCGCCTATTTCGATCTCATTGGGTTGCCGCCTTCGCCTCAGGACGTCAAACAGTTTCTTGAGGATCCATCCGATGCCGCCTATGAGAATCTGATTGACGAATTGCTCGACAATGAACACTACGGCGAACGGTGGGCCCGCCATTGGCTGGATGTCGTGCGGTTTGGCGAAAGTGAGGGGGCGGATTTAACGCACAACGAGTTACGCCTCAATGCGTACAGGTATCGTGACGCGGTGATCAAATCCTTGAATACAGATTTGCCCTATGACAAATTCGTGGCCTATCAGATAGCCGGACCGCGATTTGTCGACAGCTCGCCCTTGGCAACCGATCTGGGCCAATTCCCGCAGTTGGGAACAACGTTGCAGGACGGTTCCAACCCGAATGACAAATTGTTCGACAAGTTGGACGACATGGTATCGGCCACAGGCAGCGCATTTTTGGGGCTGACGATTGGCTGTGCGCGTTGCCACGACCACAAAATCGACCCCGTGACCTCTGAAGAGTACTACCGATTGACGGCCGTCTTCTTCGACCAGGTACAGGTTGAACCACGCGCGAAAAACCGCGAGATTCCGCTGAAAGTTCGTGAGCCTCATCTATTGGCCGGCGGGAGTTGGCAACGCCCCGTGAAAAGAGTGACCCCCGGATTCGTCGAAGTGTTGATGCGTGGCGGCAGCCGTTCTGAAGATTGGCTTACTGAAATCGCCGACGCGCATACGTCCGATCCGCTTCACGCCTTAGCGTTGTGGATGACCGACGTCGATCGCGGTGCCGGGCAGCTGCTCGCGCGAGTCATCGTCAATCGAGTCTGGCAGCACCATTTCGGTCGAGGCATCGTCGATACGCCGAACGACTTCGGCTTTCTCGGTGCCAAACCAACACACCCACAACTGCTCGATTGGCTTGCCGGCGAACTCATTCGCAACGGTTGGCAGCTGAAACCGCTTCACAGGCTCATCATGAACAGTGCCGCGTATCGCCAGGCATCAAGCGACGTTTGGATCGATGTCGATCGCGACAACCGACGGATCTGGCAACACCAAACCCGCCGACTGGAAGCCGAAATCATCCGCGACAATATTCTGAGTGTCTCGGGGGCTTTGAAGCGACAACTGTACGGTCCGAGCATTGTCGTTGGTTCGATCCGCAAGGGAAACGCATTCGACGACGACCCCGAAACCTGGCGACGCTCGATTTACATGATGGCGCCTCGATTTGACATACACCCGGTGCTGAGTGTCTTCGATGCCGCCGACAATGTTCAAAGCGTCGGAGCGCGCACAGTGAGTACGACTCCATCAGGAGCGTTGTTCATGCTCAACGCACCGTTTCTCTGGCGACAAGCCGAGTTGATGGCCCAGCGTATCGAGAAGGAAGCCGGTCGCGTCCCCGACGATCAGGTCGAATATATCTACGAAGTCGCCTTTGCGCGGCGACCGAGTGAAGAAGAACGAACGCTGGGGATCGAGTTTCTTACGCGTCTCCCGGCCAAAAATGAAAAGAAAGACAAAAGCGCCCTGGTCCACTACTGTCACGCCGTCATGGGCCTGAACGAATTCATTTACATCAGGTGATTCGACTGCAACGGGCTCGCTGCCGACCCGGGTAACAAGAAGAAACAACTGCAGGACAACAAGGTACGACGATGTCTTCATTCGATGAATCGTTAGCGAGGAGAATCAATCGCCGTCGTTGCCTGGGCGGAATCGGCCTTGGCGGCATTGCGCTAGCCGGGCTGCTGGCGGAAGAAACCGGCGCATCCCCTTCGGATTCGCCTCTCGCCACCAAGCAGCCTCATTTCACCCCGCGTGCCAAGAATGTCATATTTCTGTTTATGGTAGGCGGCGCAAGCCAGTTAGAAACCTTCGATCACAAACCACTGCTCAAGAAATATGCAGGGCATGATGCCGTCGACCTTTTCTCCGACGAAGAATTGAACGGTCTTAACCCGGAAAAGGACTACTCCAACTCAAAGGTCTTGCAACCGGTCTTTTCGTTTAAGCAGCACGGTCAGTGTGGAATGTGGGTCAGTGAGATCTTTCCACACCTCAGCAAAGTCGTGGACGAGATCACCATGATCAATTCCATGCATGCCGCATCGTCCATCCATTCGGTTGGCCAGATCCTGATGCATACCGGTTACTTGCGGCCCGGCTTCCCCAGCCTGGGGGCATGGGTAACGTATGGCTTAGGTAGCGAAAACCGCAACATGCCCGGCTTTGTTGCGTTGCGAGACGCCGTCTCATCGGGCGGTCCGGCGATGTATCGTTCGGGATTCCTACCCGGTACCTACCAGGCCACGGTCATCGACACGGCTTCAGGCGGTTTTCGACTCGATCACCTCGGGCGGCAGAAATTTGTCTCGTCGAACCAACAACGGCAACAGCTGGAGTTGATGGAGAAACTCAACTCGCTGCATCGCGAACAGCATGCCACTCAAGGCGAGCTGGCGGCACGCATCGATTCTTTCGAGACCGCATTTCGCATGCAGGGCGTCGCTCCGGACCTATTCGATTTGAGCCGCGAATCGGAATCCGTTCGCAAATTGTACGGCGATACTCCGTTTGGGAATCAATGCCTCGTCGCTCGGCGACTGGTGGAAAGCGGCGTGCGATTCGTCGAAATCTTCGATGGCTCCCGTCGGCGGCAGTGGGACGCACACGGAAATCGTGGCGGCCTGGTCAAGAATCATCGAACCAATGCCGCCCGAACCGACCAGGGGATCGCGGCCCTCATTACCGATTTGAAATCAAAAGGCCTCTTGGACGATACCCTGGTTGTGTGGGCTACCGAATTCGGGCGCACGCCATTTGAAGAAGCCAACCGCGAAGCCAAGATCGGTCGCGGGCATCAGCATTATGGATTTTCGATGTGGCTGGCCGGGGGCGGAGTCAAATCTGGCTTCACTTACGGTGCCACCGACGAATTTGGAATGCATGCTGTGGAAAACCCGGTCTCTCATCATGATTTTCACGCCACGATTCTGCATCTTCTCGGGCTTAACCACGAGGAACTCACATACCGACACAACGGTCGCGATTTCCGCTTAACCGACGTCCATGGTCGAGTCGTTCACGACTTGCTTGCGTAGCAAACAATACCTGAGACCGCCGCCAGCCGCTGCAGCTCTTCGTAAACCGTAAACCAACGTCAACTCGTGTGGGTGCAGCGCGAAACATACCGCCTGTTGTGCAGCTGCATCTGTTGCGATACCTGGCAAACCGTGCGATGACCACATTACCTGACATCATGTAGTCATCCCGGGAATGAGATTCTCTGGGACTTGCTGAAACACAACGAAATGGGACGCGACGGCGGTGTGACACCACTGACCGGAAAAACCGGTACTACTAACCGGAAAGACCGATACTGCCAGTTCAATGGTACCGCCTCACAACCCGGTTTCTCTCAATAACCCCTCGAATACATCCGAAACAGATACTGGTATTAGTACGCACGTTCGGTAGGAAGGGCGTTGCCAACGGAGAAGCGGAGACTGCCATCATATCCCATTTATTATCTCCCGCTAAGTTGCTGATGACTGCGGCGGTCGCTGCATGGGGTTTGGTCGATGCGCCTGCAGTTCATGGCCAATTTATCGGCGGCGATGGGGGGAATCAGTTTGGCGCTTCAGCATCGGCAAATGGGACGGCTGCTGGAAACCTGTCCAACGCCACTGGCGCGAATTCCAGCGCGTACGGGAATAACTCCAGTGCACTCGGTGATGGTTCGATCTCGGTCGGAGTCGTCTCCTCCGCGTCGGGGACCGATGCGATTGCGATCGGAAACACCTCTCAAGCCACAGCATCCGGGGCAGTAGCCTTAGGAAGAACGACCGACGCGTTTGGCGCTAACTCAGTTGCCCTCGGAAACACCGCCGATGCCATTGCCGACAATTCGATCGCGATTGGTATCAACTCCGACGCCATGGCCGACAATTCGGTTGCGATCGGCATATTGACGGATGCGACGGCGAATGACGCCGTCGCCTTCGGCTCTAGCGCCCAGGCTACCGCCTCTAGTGCTTTGGCGATTGGAAGAGCAAGCGACGCGTTCGGCGCTAATTCAGTCGCTATCGGCAACACCAGCGAAGCGACCGCCTCCGGTGCCGTAGCGCTGGGACCATTCAGCGATGCTTTCGGCAATAATTCAGTCGCTATCGGAAACTCCAGTAGCGCGACAGCCAGTAATGCGACTGCGGTCGGTCCCAATAGCGAGGCGACAGGCAACAATTCGGTCGCGATTGGCATTCTCTCAGAAGCGACCGCGAATAGTTCGGCGGCGTTCGGTGCATCAGCCCGAGCGGCATTCCAGTCCTCCACGGCAATCGGTGCAGGAGCGGCAACGACGCGCGCAAATCAGATTGTTTTGGGAACGAGTTCGGAAACAATCACTGCTGCCGGAATTAATTCGGCGGCAAGCCGAGCGGCGCAAGGACCTGTCACTGGAATCGTGACCACTGATGCTGCCGGCAACCTCGCCGGCCGCTCGGCTGCGGAGCTCGGTTTTGCTTCTCAAGACGACATCACCCGGTTGCAGGGCGATATTAGCGAAAACACGACCGGGATTGCTGGTGCAATGGCGTTGACCCGCATACCAACAATCCTGCCCGAAGACATGAACTACGCCATTTCTGTTGGTGCAGGTACATTCGACGGCCGAAATGCGATGGCCGTAGGTGGCACGGCCACTTTAACCGATCACATCTTTGTCAGTGGTGGTGGAAGCTTCGGGATCGCTGGCAGCAGCAGCAGCGCCGGCGGCGCCGCGGCGATTACATTCGGTTGGTAGTCATGGAACCTGACGTGTGACGGCTACCAGGGAGGATCGAATGCAAAACGTCAAACATCACCTCATAACGCTTGGCGGGATGATGCTACTTCTGACGCCGCTGGCCTTGCTGACATACATTGTTGTTTTCAATTCCGAACGGGAGACTTCCGTTTCCGAGGATCTGCAAGCATCTGACAAATCCACCGCAGCGCTGTCGAATCATCTTGCGTCGGGAATGGAGATACCTGACATCAGCCTTCGGTTCCCGCAGACGACGCCATCCGTTCAGCCGCCGATTGAAGAAAAGCACGCCGAAGTCGTTGTTCCCGTGATTCACAACGAGCGCACAACAAACAATCCCTCTGTGAACACGCGGCTGCCAAGCGATCGCCTTCAGGTGCGGTTAATCAAAAATGCATTGATCGCGTTGAACAATGCCAACGTGACGGGCAACTACTCGGTATTGCGCGAGTTTTGTTCGCCCGAATTACGCCGAGAGAAGAAGGCTTCGGATTTTGCCCTCGCGTTTCATAACGTTCACGACCGCAGCCGTGACATGAGCGTCATCATGGAACTCCAACCAATCCAAACGCGACCGCCTGCAATGACCGTCGATCGTCGGATGCATTTAGTCGGCTACTTTCCCACCCAACCGTTGTTGCTGCATTACCACTTGGTCTTTTTGAATACCGAGAGCGGAGACTGGTGGCTGGACGGCATCGTCGTCAGGACCGAACCGGTAAGGCCTTAACAACACCAGAAACGCGGGTGGCCCCGAATAATTTTTTCGAGGCCACCCGAGTCGACAAGAGCCTTCAGAACCGACTCGCAATCGTTATAGCACACGATACGGTCTGGCCCGCGTGACGACCGATCTACCGTCGGCGATCGTTCTTGAGCAACCTTGGCGACCGCCGCTGATAAACTATTGGTTCGGACCGGGCAGGGTGGGCACCGACTCTCAATTGGTCACGTTGGGCGGTGTTTCGGAGTCGCTTACCGAAAGATCGGCATAAATAACTCGATAGTTTTTCGCGTCCTTCGGCCGGTACCAGAAGATCGGCGTGTCGACCGCGCCTAACGAAACACCTTTGCCCACGTAATGCCCTTCGGCATCGGGCGGAAGTTTGATGGCGAATTCCAATCCTCGCTGAACGCGTCGCATAATTTCATTGACTCGATCTTGCCCGGATGCCTCGGTCTCCTGCGCCTGAGTTTCGCCTCGTTCTGCGGTCTTCAGCCCGTGAGTTTCGATAAACTCTTCTACTTGCTCCGAGATCTGCTCTTTACTCAACTTCCCCTCGATCACCTTCAGCATCAGTTCTTCTAACTCGCGCTTCTGCACGTCGGTGGGCTTCCCCTTCGCTGGAGCGAGTTCATCCCAAAGATTCTGACTCACCATTTGGATACTGGCCTTCTTCCCAACGATTGTGGTCGTCGTCAGCGGGTCAAGCGAGTCTGGGAATGAGCCGTCACACAAACTGCTGTATTCGCGAAACATTGCGATCAGATCCCCCTCTTCCGGCGGGGATGCATCGGGCTGCACGTTTCGTACCGTGACCTTGTAGTCGGCCGGCGGTTCGAGGCTAAACAACGACTCGTCCACATCGGCGTTGAACGCAAAGTCGCTGAGCTTCGCTTTCATACTGCCTTCAATTCCCGAAGTCATTTCGACACGGACCGGTAGACTCGTTTCAGGATCGCCCCACAAAATCAAGTCGTGTGGCTGGCTGCTAATTCGGAACCCCACGACCTTGCGCCCGTCAATCTCCTTCTCGCCCAGTGATTTGTGTTCGATGCCTGGCTTATTCTCAGCGACGAGCTGAAACAAACGAAAAAAGACAACCCCGTATTCGCGAGTTTTGTCTTTGCGATTGCCGGTGGGCGTGTAGAGAGTCGCCGTTTTAGTCGCGGGCAACAGGGTGAGACTTTTACCCTGGCTCAAATCTTGGATCACCACCACCTTCGATTCGTCAGGCAGTTCCGTCTCCTGACGCATTCGAGCTCCGTCAAGCAACATCACCTCGCTGATGAGTGTCTGCATCGGCGGCCCCTTTAATTCAATCGTCATTTTGTAACGAACCGTTTTCGCTTCGAGAATCGGGGCAGCGAAGTCGTCAAAGGCGAGCGCGACGCCGCCACCACCTTGGAACAGCATGGCAAAACCCGTGATGGCAAAAACAAAAATGGCTACTGCTGCAACGCGAGAAACTGGGGAACGCATGATCCACCTCCATCTGTTTAGGGAACGTACAAATAGCGAGGGCTGAATCATCTCCTCCTGCGTACGAACGACGGGCCGCCGAGAGTCCTCTGAGGCGACCGCTGACATAACCCGCTCGACGATGGCATCTTCCGCGGCGTTGACCGGCAATTGTGCTTCAGCCAGCGCGCCGCACAACTGTGTCAGTTGACCGAAACGTTCGCGACAATCGGAACACGTCTCGAAATGTCGACGAACTTCTCGCTCTTCGTCGTTCGATAGACAACCGGCCGCCAGCAAGCTGATCGGCTCGGCCCAAAGTTCGCAGTTGTGATGGAGATCATTCATGGTTTGCTATCCCGTGATTCCCCGGTCGAAGTGAAAAGGTTCACTTCAAGATTCATTTGCCGCAGTTTTTCCAGCGCGTGATGCAATCGCGACTTCACCGTCCCCAGCGGGCAGCCAAGAGTCGCGGCCATTTCATCCAACGTCGCCCCTGCGAAGAAACGGAGTTCGACAACCACGCGGTGCATTTCCGGCAAGCTCGCCACCGCTTGGCAGATTCGGCTCGCATCTTCGGCGGCCTCTGCAGAACGACTGGGCGTGCGGGCCGTGCACGACTCTTCGCCAAGAGCATCTGCTAAAGAAAGCCTGGCCGCGTTCTGGTTTCGTCGCCCTTTCAAGAATCGATGCCGAAGAATACCGTAAAGCCAAGTGGAGAATTGGCAACGGCCATCAAATCGCGCCAAAGATCTCCACGCTTCAACCAGGGTCTCTTGCGCAAGATCTTCGGCCCAGTGGCCATCCTTGCAAAGAGCGAGCGCGCAGCGCAACAAGCGAGCGGAGTGCTGCTCAGCGATTCGCTCGAAGGCTGCCACTTCGCCAGCCTGGGCGCGGTCGATCAACTCGCGTGCATTATCTTCGGAAATGTTCACTGTATTGGTGATTCCCCTTTTGTCACCAAAAGGTTCACTCGCCAGAACATTTTCTAGGGAATTCCCGGCAGATCCCAGCCGAAATAGGGGCTTTGAGCGAATAATCTTTTCCCGCGGGCGTTTCTGGCTCGTATGAGCCAGAAATCATAGTCGCGTCGATTGGGTGCGGCGGAGCGTAACCCACGACTTCCGATGGGCATCGTCTTCGCCCGCGCAGGTAGTTTGAGACGCGGATAGCCCCGACAGATTCGCTTTCGGAGCCGGTGGAGTCGGCAAGAGGCATCGGAACGGACTCACCATCATAACAATTCAGAAGCTCCGCCCTGCTTCCAATGGCAACGATTCAACTGGATCGGATCAGGTCGCGATCGATCGGATCACCGAAATGGGGATACAGAATCACAAAGCGAACGTGCTTCGATAAGCAGTCGTGGGCTCTCTTAAGGAGTCCGGTACCGCTTGTCGTCCTCTTTCCGAGCCACCTCCGGCGGAATATCGACACCAGCGGCTCGCATGACTTTTTCGACGGCCACAATTGTCTTCGGCGAAGGGCGGAAGTTGCCAGGACGATGGCCGCGCGCGATCATCAACGGAGTCCAGCCGAACTTGTTCTTGCGGTTCCAGATATCGATGTCCGCCCCGTTGTCAACGAGAAATTGCACCAGCGCGGGCCGCTCGTGGTAGGCGGCTCCGTGCATCGCCGTCTCGCCGGTGTCGGCGACCGCGTTGATGTCGGCACCGAGTTCCAGCAGCATTTTGACAGTTTCAATCGCTTCGTCGTCCGATCCGGGAACTGCATCGCCGCTGCCCAGCGCCCCCACACCAGCCGCCGCTAGCAATGTCGTATAGTTGTCGGCAT
>JANQRQ010000265.1 GCA_028284485.1 Planctomycetaceae bacterium
AAGCCGTTTCTCTGTATCTGGAAATCTCGCAACTGATCGACGCGCGTCATTTGAGCCCCGCGAGTTACCAAGAACGGACGCGCAAAGCTGTCGACAATCTCATTCATGCGGTTGAGAACGAGACCTTTTTGAATGCGAACGCTATCGATTCATCGCCGAATCGTGTTCGAGCATTCCAGCAAACGTTGATGCAAATCAGAGCTGCCGAGAATGTGCGCAACTCCAGCGATGCGTTGAACGCAATGCAGTGGACGATGCAATACGCACATCGGCAGATCGGCCTGAGCCCAACGGTCGTGGCCACCGAATTCGTGTTCGGTGCAACTGATTCGCTTGACCGTTACTCGACTTTCATTCCTCCAGAGCGAAATGCGGGACCGAGTGCCATGTTAGAAGAGCAGGTTGTAGGTATCGGCGTTTCCATCGAAGCGCATGGACGCGGTGTAAAAATTGTGAAGGTCATCCCCAAAGGACCGGCTGCAGCGGCCAAGCTTGCCAAGGGCGACATCATTGTCGCTGTCAACGGCCAGTCCTTGGAAGACAAGAGCCTTGACCAAATTACGGATCTGATCACCGGACGTGCCGGCACTGCTTTGACGATTGATGTCAAGAGAAGCGAGCAGTCCCCATTTCGAGTTCGACTTGTCCGGCAGGTGGTCGAGATTAACAGTGTGAGCGATGTTTCGATCATCGACGGGTCGTCCAAGATCGGCTACTTCAAATTGGAACGATTTGCCAGTACGTCGTCCAAGGAAATCGACGATGCACTCTGGAGCTTATATCGAAAAGGAATGAAATCGCTGGTGATCGACTTGCGTGGCAATCCCGGTGGCTTGCTGACCGCCGCTATCGAGATCGCTGACAAGTTCGTGCCCTGCGGAACTTTGGTTTCCACACGTGGCCGACACAGCCAGGACAACAGTCAGTCCGTTGCGAAATACTCGCGGACTTGGAAGATTCCTCTGGTTGTTCTCGTCGACGAAGATAGCGCCAGTGCCAGCGAGATTCTGGCCGCGGCGATTCAGGAGAACGAACGTGGTGTGATCGTTGGTCGTCGATCGTTCGGCAAAGGAACTGTTCAGACACAGTTTCCGTTGCGGAGCATCTCGGCAAGCGTTCGGCTGACAACCGCGAAGTTCTACTCGCCGAACGGTCGCGAAATGGCTGGTGCCGGAGTGTCTCCCGACGAATTGGTTGAAACCGAATCGAGCGACCAATTCGACGCCGACATTGATCGAGCAATCGATGTGGTGCGTTCGGACTTGCCGGGTTCACTGGCAACCGCTCATATCGACTGCCGGATTCGTCCAGGGGCCCTTAGTTCCTTGGACAGTTAATGACCCGCAACGATTCCCCGTGTGTGCCGACGAAATTCACTGGAAGCGATTCGAAGCCGACCCCTTGTCCCACTTGCTTTGATCCCGCATCGTTTCCAGCGTCGCACCGCGGGGAATCTTTTTTTGCGTCTGCAGTTCGCCGCACGTGTAGAGTGGTTTGCTTTCTTCTGTGGGCGTTTCTGGCTCGAGAGTGCCAGCGATCATGGGGCAAAACGCGATTGTCGCGGCCGCAAGTCAGTTTAATACGCTGTTGTTGTTGATGGAGCCGACGACGACTCAACCGCAGAGTGGCTCAATTGCTTCGGCTAAACAGTCTCTGCGGTGCTTTCCGGTGGCAGGATATGTCCCATCTTGTCACGCTTGGTCGCCATGTATTGTTCGCGATGTTTGTGCGGCGGCGCAATGATTGGCACCTGCTCGACCACTTCCAAGTCCCAAGCGGGAAATGCTTTGATCTTGCGTGGGTTATTCGTCAGCAGCCTGATTTGCCGCAAGCCCAGATCTTTCAAGATTTGCAAGCCGATCATGTAGTCTCGTTGATCGGCCTTGAACCCAAGCTTGTGATTGGCTTCAATCGTGTCGAGTCCTTGATCCTGCAATTGGTATGCCTTCAGCTTGGCGACAAGTCCGATTCCGCGGCCTTCCTGCGGAAGGTAAACAACGGCACCGTTGCCCTCTTGATGGATCATCTCCATCGCCATTTGCAATTGGTCGCCGCAATCACAGCGCAACGACCCGATGGCGTCACCGGTAAAGCACGACGAGTGCATACGAATGAGGGGCGACGGGGTATTCTGCAGATCCCCCCAGACGAGTGCCACCGGCTGCTGGTCCTCGTGGTCGACCCGATAGGCGATGACGTTGGTCGGCCCAAACTTTGTTTCAATCAGAACCTCGACTTCACGGTGAACCAATTGCTCTCGCAAACGTCGATGCTGGATGAGCGATTCAATCGAGATAATTGGGATTTTGTATTCTTCGGCGATTGCATGCAGTTCGTCCGCGTCCGCCATTCCGTCGGTTCGTTCGCTGCAGATTTCGATCAGCGCACCGGCCGGACGCATGTCGGCCATTCGTAAAAGGTCAATCGTTGCTTCGGTGTGGCCGGCTCGTCGCAAGACTCCACCTTCTTTAGCCAGCAACGTGTCGATATGCCCCGGCCGCACAAAGTCACTGTGGTGCGAATCCGGGTTGGCTAGGGCACGAATAGTTTTCGCGCGGTTTTCGGCACTCACTCCCGTTCCACTGTCGATGTGGTCGACTTTCGTCAGAAAATGTGTACGCGTCAAAGTCGGCTGCGCCTCTCCCTCAGCCGCAGGAATGAGGCGAAGACGATCGGCCACTTCTTGCACGACTGGCGCGCATAACACCCCGGCCCCCCGTCGGAGCATAAACCGGATTTGTTCCGGCGTAATCGTTTCCGCAGCGCAGATGAAATCCCCCTCGTTCTCGCGCTCCTTGGCATCAACAACGATCACGAATTCGCCGTTTCGCAACGCTGTCAACGCCTCGTCGATTGTGTTGTATCGATCTTTGCTGTCGGTCATTCCATCTTTCCCATGGCCTCTGCATCGTGCTGTGTGGGAATCATCTCGTTCGATTCCGGTCGGGCTTCCCTTTGGTCAATTGTAGGCAGCTGACGGACGCAGTCCAACGGTAACCGAGCATGGACTTTAAAGAATGCGATCGCCATAACCTCTTTTACACCAGGGATCTTGACATTAAAACAGATGTTGATATGTTGACCAGTACGAGGTTGGGGCGATCCTGGGGCAACGTCGAAGGAGTGTGAGTCACCATTGGCCCGGTTGATCGTTCGGAAACGACGTTCGAAATTTGATCCGAATTTCGGATTCCACTGTTAACACCGTATTACGCAACAAAGCTTTGACCGGGCCCATGCGGCCCGCCTGCACCTGCTGCCTCCCAAAGTATTCACTCCTGATGACATAAATTGTGTTCGTGCTCAACGTCGACACATGATGAGTCGTTTTTGCATACGATCGATCGCATTACGATTTCCGCAACTCTCATGAGAGGGGAGATTCTATGATACGCTGCGGGATTTTCATTTCGGTCTTGTTGGTCATGGCGACAGCCGTCGTCGCGGATTCGAATCAGGTCACACCAGCCAGCAACTCTGAAGATTCTCCAACCATCGATTCCCTCTCGATGGGTCCGGATGTTGCCGGGACGGGCGTCCTTCTTCGCGGTCGCGATGCGCGGCAGCAATTGTATGTCACAGCAAGAGTCTCCGACGATTGGCTCGAAGACTATACGCATCGAGTTCGCTACGAAGTCGATCCCAGTGGAATTGTTACCGTTGATGAAACAGGCTTGATTTCGCCGAAGAATGATGGGGCGGCGACGATCACCGCAATTCACGAGAATGGCCAGCAGGCGGAAATCGCGGTGCGCGTCGAAGGGGTCGATCGACAATTGCCCATCAACTTCAAGAATCAAATCGTGCCGATCTTCACGAAATTGGGATGCAACGGCGGTGGTTGTCATGGGAAGGCAAGCGGTCAGAACGGCTTCAAACTATCGCTTTTGGGATTCTATCCGGAGGAAGATTACGAGTTTTTGGTCAAAGAGGGGCGTGGACGTCGAATCTTCCCCTCAGCTCCAAGTGCAAGCTTGCTGTTGACCAAGCCGGTCGGCCGTTCTCCCCATGGTGGGGGAAAGCGCATGGAGATCGATAGTTATGAGTACCGGATGATCTATCGCTGGATCGAGCAGGGCATGCCCTATGGTAGTGACAGCGATCCTGTCGTGACCGGCATTGAGTGCCACCCCGCGGGACGTGTCATGCGGAGCGATTCTAAGCAGCAAATCTCGGTGTTAGCGACTTACAGCGATGGAACGGTCGAAGACGTGACCCAAATGGCGTTGTACGAAGCGAACGATCCTGAAATGGCTGAGT
>JANQRQ010000288.1 GCA_028284485.1 Planctomycetaceae bacterium
GGAAATTCGAACTCCACTGTAGTCGTCGACGAAGCCATCGCGCGCCGTTCGCTGAAGCAATTGGGCGCGCTGCTCGCGTTCCACTGGTTCCGCCGTTAACCGCGATGGTGTCTGCAGCAATGTTTCCCAATCCATTTCCCACAATTGTAAAGCGGTCGCGTTTCCGTAGGTCAGGATTGGATCGGGGCTGGTGTCGTGCGAGACGACGACAAAAGGGGCATCGAACAAGGCGCGGGATTGTTCTTCAGGACTGCCGATCCGGGGGAGAAGTTCGTGACCAAGCCATTGGTGAAACGAGTCGAGCAGTCGCTGCGTATGCTGAATTTGTTGCGGCTGCTGCCACGGCTGGATCGGCACGATTGACTCCTAATTGTATTTGCATCTGCGACATACGACACGGTCACCGGTGGAGCCGATTTGTCGGCCTTGTGTTGAATGAGTTCTTCGACTCAACTATACGTTAGTGCAAAGTGATTTCAGGCGGTTTAGAAACTGCTTCGAATTCCATTTCGTAATCATACGGATTTCGTTGGATGCGGTTTGACGACGAACAACGGTTCCGGGAGGCGTGGGACGCAATCGCCATTGCGCGGCCCGTGCATTACGGTTTGTTCACGTTCGGCGAATCGGTCTTACCGTATTATCTGGTGTGTGGTGCTGCAACCGCGGGCGAAACGGTCTCGATTACCAAAGGGGAAGTGCGCATCACACGGCCAATGATTATTACGCCGGACAACGCGCGCCCGGAATTTCGCAACTTTTTCGAAGACGCCGATGAGGAGCAGTTCGTGGAGTTCCTGCTGGCACGAACCGCGGGATTCTCCCATTTGAAATTCGACAACACCAGCGGGCCGGCAAAAATCGTGAGCGATAGTGTCGAAGAGGTCGTTTCGAAACTGAATCGCCAATTGGACGATGAAGAAGAAGACCAAGTGGCGATCCTCACGGCTCCGCCAGCGCTGGCCCATGTGGCATTGATTCGATATGCGGCTGAGCGTGTATGGTCGAGTGCCGCTGGAAATGTCCAGGAACTGCGTGAGCGAGGCTTCCTGCCGTAAGTTTTCACCCGAGTTAACCGCCGCGAACCGAATCTTGGCTTCTCGATGATTCCGCCGGGCCGCCTTTCACAATTCTCTTTTTGTGATGATTCCCGATGCCAGTCGGAGGGCTTGGAGGCTGACGAAGTCGGAATGGCTAAAAACCTGGCCAAACCGATCGTGTGACACGGCAAGAGTTTCGGTTCTTCCTTTTTCGATAATCGCCTGCCCGATAAACTATCCCGTTTGATTCGAATTGACCACTGATTGCACCTTTAGGCCTGTGACTTATGAATTGGGCATTACTGTCGCGCATGCTGGGATTGCTGGCGATGTTGGTCGGCGGGTCGATGGCCTTCAGCCTTCCTTGGGCATTCCCCATTTGCGGGCAAACCGCCGAGTTTGAGACAGCCGGGTTTCGAGGCATGGTGGCCTCGATCGTTTGCAGTCTCGCGGTTGGTGGTGCCCTTTCTTTCTTCGGCCGCAAAGAGACTGGCACGATCTTGCGTAAAGAGGCGCTGGCCGTCGTCGGGTTGGGCTGGATTCTCGCTGGCATCCTGGGGGCGTTGCCGTTCTTGTTTTCCGGGACGATGCGGTCTCCCGGCGTGCGGATGACGGTTGTCGATGCCGTTTTCGAGTCGGTGTCGGGCTTCTCAACGACGGGAGCCTCGGTATTGACCCAATTGGAGGACTTGAGCAACCAAGCCGATGGTAGCGTCACTGATGGCAAGTTGGTTCCGCGGTGCGTCTTATTCTGGAGGTCGTTCACCCACTGGCTGGGGGGCATGGGGATTATCGTGCTGTTTGTGGCGATCCTGGGCCAACTCGGTGCCGGCGGCAAAGCGTTGATGCGGCGTGAAGTCCCTGGGCCCATTACCGAAACGTTGCGCCCCCGCGTTCGGGAAACGGCAATTTCGATGTGGGCGATCTACATGGTGATCAGTTTGGTGCTGACGGTCGTGCTGATGATCGAGGGAATGAATCTTTACGATTCGTTGTGCCACACTTTTGGCACGATGGCGACAGGTGGGTTCAGCACATACAACGCCAGTGTGGGACATTTCCAAAGTCCGTTGATCGAAATGACCATCATGCTGTTTATGGTCTTTGCCGGAACGAACTTCTCGTTGTACTACCTGGTGCTGCGGTCGAAAGATCCGGGCGGCGGTCTCTTGAAACGGTTTGCGCCGTTGTATCGCGATCCTGAATATCGGACGTATCTGGCGATATTGGCGGTGGCGACTGTCGTGCTGACGATCAGTTTGGTCAAGAACGGCATCTATCCGAATATTGCAACAGCGCTACGCCATGCGAGCTTCATTGCTGTGGCCATTACCACGACAACAGGCTTCGGGACCGAGGACTTCACCGATTGGAGTGAATTCTCGAAGGGGCTATTGCTGCTACTGATGTTTGTCGGTGGCTGTGCCGGTTCGACCGGTGGCGGAATGAAGGTGATTCGATTCTTACTGTTCTTCAAGATCGTACGCCTGGAAATCGAGCACGCATTTCGACCGAATGTGGTCCGTCCGTTGCGCGTGGCCAACGTACCGGTGGACAATTCCTTACGTCACGACGTCATGGTTTACTTCAGCTTGATCTTGATGATCTTTATTTCGAGTTGGATGATTCTTGCCGCCATCGAACCCGATACGCAATGGAGGCAAGAGGGCCATACCAATGCAGAAAAGCTGCTCGACTGCGCCAGTGCGGTCGCGTCGTCGCTCAATAATATTGGGCCGGGGTTGGGTGTCCTGGGCCCGCATGACAACTATTCCGAATTCTCGGTGCAAGGGAAGTTGTTGCTGACCTTGTTGATGCTGCTAGGGCGCCTCGAGCTGTTTGCGATTCTTGTGTTGTTTGTGCCGTCGTTCTGGCGCGTGCAATAGCCGGGCGGTGTCGATGGCGGCGGTGCAGCCAGTGTTACAACCGGGCTGGTTTTTGCACCCCGGGACGTTTCGAGGCGGCATCAACGAGTCTGGTTCTTAATCGGACGCCGCGCCGGCGTGTTGACCAACAGAATGCCGCAAGCCACACAAAGTCCCGCAACGGCAATCCATGGGGACAGCGGTTCTCCCCGAATCAGGACGGCGACGATCACCCCGACTAATGGAGTGAGGAAGGAAAAGACCGATATTTGTGACGCCGAATGCCGTCGCAGCAACCACGTTTGCATGGCGAAACAAAAGCCGGCAACAACAAAGCCCTGGTACAGCAGTCCCAGGACGGCAGGTGTGCTAAAGCCGTCGAGCGAAACTTCTTCGAAAAGCGTTGCGTACAAGGCGAACGCGGCAACACCGACGATGTCGTGCCAAAACACGAGCTTGCCCGGTTCGATGATTCGCAGCGCGGATTTCATGTAAACAATCTTGATTCCGAGAACGCATGCGCTGAAAAGTAATATCAGATCGCCGAGCAGCGTTTCGGAATTTTGGAATGTCGGCCATGCAATGCCATCGGGAGTCCCCGTTGTCAGGATCACCAGGATGCCCGACGCTGCGATCACGAGACCGAGCAACTTTCGCGGCGAGATGCGATCGGCATGGGTAATAAGATGTTCAATGCCGGCCACCCAAAAAATGAAGGTGTTAATAAACAAGGTTCCGTGCGAGGCGTTTGATTTTTGGATTCCCAAATTGAACGTGCCGATTTGCACAAACAATAGGATTCCGGCAATCACGACCGGCTTGAGCTGTTTTCGAGCGAGCGTCAGCCCGGCTCCTTCGATATGACACCAAAACAGCATGAAAATCGTGGCAAGCGTGAATCGAATCCCCGCAACTGTGAACGGGGGCAGCGTATCGACCGAGTAACGAATGGCAACCGGAGTCCCTCCCCAAAGAACGACGGTCAGCAACGTCAGTGCAATGGAGGAAGCCGGCAAGGGTGAAGCTGGCGACGGGGACCTCTTTTCTGTCGCATCCTTGTTACTCATCAGAATTGATCGACCTAGGTTACCGCGTATGACGCTGACTTGTGGCCGCGACAATCGCGTTTTGTTCTACGGGAACTAGCTCCTGCAAGCCAGAAACGCCCACAAGAAATAGTCAACCGCCCTAAATCGTCCGGCGTGCACGAAACAGTGTCGGCATTTTCGGCGATTGGTAGCAGGCTGGGTTGTCCGATTGGTCACCAGGCCCCTGACGGGCTCCTTCTGGAAGACTTATCTTGGTGACCTTGACAAAAGTTAGTCCGGGGAGGGACGTCCGGTGGGATATTTGATGCATTGCCAGACTTTAGTTGCTTCGCCAACTTCAGGCAATCAAAGCGTAGTTTTGGGGGGAATGGTGCAGGGCGACGATTCACGCATCACTGGACTGCCGAGTCCGCAACCCGAAGCGCACCGGTTCGTCATTCAACGAACGGAGCATCTGAAGCAACACTCGCATTGCGTCCGGCAAACCAAGTGTTGGCGTGCACGCTGCGCCTGACACTTCGGCGTGATGAACCCCGAAGCCGCTCGAACTGTTCGAGCGGTTTGGCCTTCTATGCGGCGGCTTGGCTGCTGGCCACGCGGACAAACAACCAAATACAGACGACAATGACCACCGATATTTTGAAGAATTCGGCAGGTGTCGTCATTCCGGAGAATTCTGTCGCCAAGTTACCGAAACGCGAAAGCAAGTCCGTTACCCAATATTGCATGTTGGTTACCCCCACACCACATTTCATGAACCCGTACGGCCCGCAACTGTGAGAGATCTGGCGGTGAGTAACTCAGTCGCTATGGGTCGAAACACTCACCAGTCCACCAATAAAACTGTAGCATGCGAATCACTCGCAGGATGGGAATACTAAGAAATTCTGCAGCGGACTGTTTATTCCTGCAGGTATTGGCAAACCGTGTCCAAAAGAAACGTGGCCGCCATCTGCTGGCGTGAAATGCGAACGAGCGCAAACTCCGAATCGTCTTCCTGTTGTGGTGGTTTGGGCAGCCAATGTTCCTTTACAGAAACATCGATATGTTGACCTGCATCGACACGTTGCGCCACTGCGACATACAGCAACCCGTCTTGCTCTGGGGGATCGTGAGGACCGAGATGTCCGGTGATGGCTGAGGCGAGATCGGCCTCGGGAGTCTTCTCCAAGACCCTTGTGGCCATTTGCGTCGCAATCTGTAGGCTGACAGCGCCGTATCGAGCAAGATCTTCCGGCGGAATCCCCAGCCAGCATTCTTTGGTTCCAATGCGATAGACGACGGCGGATCCGCACAGGCAAGCCGAGATATCGGGAATCCGCGTTAATGACGAGCAGACCAATCCACCGGTACAACTCTCTGCGAAAACAATTCGAAGGTTACGTTGCCGCAATAAGCCTGCGAGTTGTTCCGCCTGTGCATTCAGTTTTGTGACTTGCATTGGGAGGTCACCCTGCGATGCCCGTTTGAGAAGTTTGACCGCTCGCCACCGATCGTTGGTTGACGCTGTTTTTTGCGTTAGCCATTTCTGACAAATCGTTTCAGACCAAAGTGACGCAATGTGTCGAACGTCACAATCACCACGAAATAACAATCCCAACCGGTTCTCAAACGAATGATTGATACGCCAACCGAGACGAATGCCACGTCGTTAACATATGATACTTGTTGAGCCGTCAATTCTCCCGGGTGGAATCCTCCTTGGCGTAGGACTGGTTGATTATGGAAGCGACATGGCCAAAGATTATCAAACAGATTCACCAGTCTCCCTGCCGCGCGGTCATCGCCATTACAGGCGGGGGTAGCACGGCTATCAGCGAGTTATTGAGTGCAGCGGGAGCCTCGAACACGATTCTCGAGGCCATCGTTCCCTACGATGCGGTTTCCCTCAGCGATTGGCTCGGACGTCCGCCGGATCGCTACTGTCGACCGCAAACCGCGCTGGCGATGGCGGTGGTGGCCTATCAGCGGGCGCAGTACCTCATCGATCAAAGTGCCGATTCCCGGTCGTTGCACGATGCGATCGTCGGAGTTGGGTGCACGGCCTCGATTCGCAGCCATGAGATTAAGCGAGGCGAACATCGTTGCTACGTCGCCACTCAAACCGGCTTGTCGACAAGGCTCTATTCCATCGAGATGAAAAAGGGAAGCCGCACCCGGCTCGAGGAAGAGGGGCTGGTGAGCGAGATTGTCCTCAAATCGTTGGCCGACGCTTGTGGGATTGTCCAACTCCCTCCGCTTCCCATGCTGACCGACGAAACACTTGCTGCGGAATTCGGAAATGCACCCCGACTGTTGGCCGACGTGTGGAAGGGCCGCCGCCCCTTTGTCTGGTCGATGGGCGATGGCGAGTTGCAGATCGAGAACGCCGAACAGCCGCTTGGGTTGCTGTGTGGTTCGTTCGCCCCTCGTCACGAAGCGCACCTCATGTTGCGAGAGGCCGCCGAATTAACTCTAAAAGGATCGGTCGCTTTTGAGTTGTCTGTCTTCAACGCCGATAAACATCCGCTCGATTATTTGACGATCGAACGTCGCCGCCGTCAGTTCGACGACTTTCCACTCGTGCTGACAAACGCTCCGACGTTCGTGGAAAAAGCGAGGATTCTACCGCGGACGGTATTTGTGGTAGGCGTCGATACCGCGGAACGGATTTTGGATCCTCGTTTCTACAACGGCCAGCCCGACCAAATGCGAACTGCGCTCGATGAAATTCGCGCTCACAGCTGCCGGTTTCTTGTCGCCGGGCGGATGCACAAGGGACATTTTCAGGAACTGCGAGATACCTGGATACCGGCAGAATTTGCCGATCTCTTCGAAGGCCTCCCAGCCGAAGTCTTTCGGTGCGACCAGTCATCCACGGAAATACGGCAAAACGAAGATTATTGGTAAGTTTGGTGGACCGCAGAGAATCGATAAAGTCCGAACTCCGGGGAAGTCGATCTTTTCCAATACGAAATGGTCTCAAACCAGCGTTTCTTCATGCAATTGAAGAGCGCATTTGCGAGTGGGCGCAAGTTGGTAATCGTCTTGTGAGCGGAACTTTCGATTGAACGACAGCCGTTCCGCACCTTGATAGAAGACTGACAAAAAGCGTGCGAAAGCGGTTTTTCGATCGCCGCGCGAACCTCTCGTGATATCACTGGCGTTAGCCGGGGAGAAAGGATTCATGAAGCTACCCATATGGATATTGTCCTGCAGTATGTTCTTGCTTCTGCAATCGGGCTGCCAATGCACCCCTTTGTATGAGCCATATAGTGATTTGATTGACCACAAACATCCCGCAAAACACTGCGGTCCCAAGTTCGTCGACAAATTGTATTCGCCCTGTATCGATGCGACCCGAATCGGTCGAGCTGACTGGTGCTGCGAATGCGGTCTGGGCAGGTTCCTCTGCCACAAGGCATGTCGCCGTTGTGCACCTTCGCCATGTTTCAGCTATACCTACCCCGATCGTAACCGGGTTTACTCCAAGGGTGTCGAGGAAGGATCGTATCCCGCCCCTGGCGAATCGACGGACGATCTTCCGAACGTGCCGCCACCGGCTGATTACGATGAAGTCGCGCCGCCAGCCTATGATGAAGTGGCGCCGCCAGCCTACGATGAGGATGCTCCGCCAGCCTTCGATGACGAAATCGAGTCTGCCTTCATAAACTGAGTCACTTGCGAATCCGCGTACCCCAGACCGGCTCGCGGGAGATTCGACAAGCAGAGGGCAAAACGCGATTGTCGCGTGCACAGAACAGCGTGACACGCTGTAAGGCGGTCCATCGCAAGACATTCGAAGCCTTTCGATACCGCAAGTCAGGGATAGGCCCAAATCGGGCTTGTCCCTGGCTGGCGTTTGAGGGGTTGCCGAACCATCAATCATCGCTCCTGCAGTTGGGCTGACTTGGCTTGCACTTCTGTGATTCGCAATCGATCGCTGTAACCACCTGGCTTTTAGCGACTTCGGAAGATTGCGTCCCTTCATTCCTTTTTCGAGTGCAATGTCACCAAATTCGATTGGTGCTGAGGTTCATTGCCTGCCGATCAATGTAAGGGCCGAAGTGTTAAGAAATAACGACGGTAACGATTTGAACGAGTCTTTCGCCCGAACTTGCGGCGTCTCTGTTCGAATGATTTACAGACAGACCCAGCGGAGCCGCTTGAATCCAGGCGACCTCCGGCGAGACCAGAAATCTCGCGGAGCACTTCTGTTGAGCTGAATTCGAACAACGACAACGCGAACCCAAAGCGGAATGACCAGACTCATGTGATCCCGCGGTCGCCGATCACCGCGCCAGCTGCCAGGGCAGGTTTGCGCGCATTCGGCTCGTGCTCGACAGGCTGAAGGATTCCTCATGCAGCAGACGTGTTGTCCCCCCCGCAGGCGACCCGTGATTCGCTCACTCTCGTGTCCGGCAATACTATTGTTGCTGGCAATCTACTCGCCTTGCAGCGCCCAAACGACAGGCGGCAAGTCCTCGCCTGTTCCATTGACCGTTGATATTGTCGCGGAAGGATCGTCGTCTCGGTCCAGCCGAAGCGAGGCAACGAAACAACTGCCGCTGCAGAAACTGAGTGCACCCAACCGGCAAAAAGTGCAGAGTATCTTAAAGTCGGTCAGTCTTTATCGGCGATTGCCGACCATCACGCTCGCGACCGACCCCGATGTCTACATCTACTTCGTTACTCACCCTGACGTTGCGGTTAGCATTTGGCGGGTGATGGAAATCTCGAAGTTCCAAATGTGGCAAACCGGGCCCAATACTTACGAAGCCGACTCCAGCGACGGCTCATTAGGGGTCGTCGATATCTTGTATCGTAGCCCGGGCCAAAATCTCATTCTCTGCGAAGGCCAATACAAAAGTCCATTACTGTCAAAGCCGATTCATGCGCGCATGCTGATGCATCTTCAAACGAAGTACACGCGCCGTGAAAATGGCGAAACATTTGCCACGCATCATATCGACCTGTTCGTGAATCTCCCTTCGCAATCGGTGGAAACTGTTGCCAAGATCATTTCGCCGATCAGCAACGTCATCGCCGACCGCAATTTTCGTGAGATTAGTCTGTTTGCTCATATGATGTCGGTCGCTATGCAGCGACAGCCCGGTTGGGTCGAACGAATTGCCGACCGCATCGACGGTGTTCTGAAGGTTCGGCGAAACGAATTGCTGGAACTGACGGCTCGCGTGTTTGTCGCGGCACGCAAACGACAACTCGCCGAGAACAAACCTGTCGAACAAATCTCCTTCGACGACATCATCAAGCCGCTGCAGGATGCGGCTAAAGCCGCGGAAGGTGGGGCGGTGTTCGGCTTGAATGGAGAAGGTCTCGGGGAGGGATATGTCCAATCCGCTGCTCATGAAACAGAGCAGCCCTCCAAACGTTCTCGGTCTACTTCGGAGAATGGCGAGAGTTCACCGATGCCGGCCGAGCGCTAACGCAGCCGCCTTTCGCGATGTTTCACGGGGATCGAGTTTTCGTAATCATCACGAAAGCTCAGCTCATTGAAGCCTGAATCGTCAGCGAAACTGACGTCGGAGGAATCCTTGGCCGGCAGTACAGGTTTGGATTCTCTGAATTAACTCTCAGCGCTGGTGACACTCGAACTGTTGCCACGCATCGCCCACCACAGGATGAGCCCCGAGGCGACAGTTACGACGAACCCGGTCAGTCGCCCCGGTTCGTCAATCGCCATCAGCACGGCTGAAATGACCGTTGCAGTGATGTAGAGCAGCGGAGCTACCGAGTTGACATGCACCAAAGGCCCCTGTCGAACTTTCGGCAGGAACAAACAGGCCACCGAGCAGGCCGCCGAAAGAGACAACGTCAACCCGAGGTAGGAGAGGAGACCTCGTAAATCTGAGGCCAGGATAATCACAATTGCCGTCGCGACTTGTAACCAGATCGCCGCCCGGGGAGCCTCGGTGCCGATCCGCAACACGGCCGGAAGCACTCCGTCGTCGGCCATGCGGGCATACACCCGCGGGGCGGCCATGACCATACTGGAAACCGATGTGAACAATGCGACGGCAATGATCGTCCGCACGACATTGGCCGCAACCGGCCCGCCGAGCCAGCCTGCAACCACACTGGCGATGTCTGCTTGATCAGCCACCAGGCTGGCCGGTGTCGCATAGACGAATATCGCATTAAGCATAATGTAAACGGCTGTGACAATAATCGTGCCGCGAAGCAACGCTTCAGGGACTGTTTGTTGTGGCTCGTAAGCTTCGCCGGCAACGTAAACAGCTGCGTTAAAACCTGAGTAGCTCAATGATATCCAGACCAGCGCGCCGGCGAAGGCGAGTAGCGTACTCCATGGTGTTTGTGCTTCTGTAGGAAGTGGCTCGCCATGCCAGCGCTCGATACCAACCTGAGAGATGGCAAACAACAAGAATCCACCGATCAGCAAAAGCTTTAAGAAGACGGCGGCGTTTTGCATTCCCGATGCAAAGTAAGGCAGCAAGCTATGAAATAGACCGCACAACAGAACAATTCCGACGGCGACGCAACCGCTTGGTATCCATTCGGGGCGCACCTCGTCTGGCATGGCGTATGCTTCGAACGCGACAGCGGCGCCGGCAATTGCTCCCGTAAAACCCGCGATCAACGAAATCCAACCGGCGAGAAAGCCCAACACCGGATGAGCCGCTTTCGACAAGAACAGATATTCGCCGCCCGATTCCGGCATGATCCGGGCCAACCGTCCGTAGCTGACGGCGCCTGCCAAGGCCACCATACCGCCCACAATCCAAGCCAAGACAACCAATCGTGGCGAACGCAAACTTTCCAACGAGAAACCGGACGTGGTGAATACGCCAAAACCGATCATGTTGGCGATCACCAGGCATGTCAGCGTCCACACGCCGAACCGTAAACCAGTCGACATTCGTTTGTACGATCGTAAATGTGGCGAGTGACTTTTTATTGCGGCCAATGCGATTGCGAATTGCGAGCGAGCCACAACAGCGTGGTCACCGGGGAGCGGTCTTCCGCAATTCTAGCGCACATCATACAGAAATGTTTGGCAGGGCAACGTCAACAGCCGGAATTCGGCCGCGATGTCATCACAAGAAATCGCGGGAGCGCCGCCGTTACGCCGAGACTTCGATTTCACGCGGCCACTGTTGATAGGCTTCCCAATAGGTCCGTTTCAAAGCGATCTCATCATCGTCAGCCGACGGTTGCGCATCGCCATTGGCATCGATGCCTCTCGAAACGACGACATGTGGTCCGGGTGAAACGGCTCCTAGATCGATCTCGAAAAAGATCCACGAGAACTTGGACCACGGTGTCTTCGCAAGAGTCGCCTTTTGCCAACTTCCATCATCGACCTTCACTTCGACAGAGTCGATGGGAGTTCCGTCACTCCAGACTGCTCCGTAGGCTTTCAGGGGAATCTTACCGTCGGCCGTCGGCTTACGTGTGACGCGGGCCACGATCGACTTCGTATGCATCCGTGTGACCGACGTTTCTATGAACTCGATCACACTGCCGTGTCGCTCCCCGCGGACGGTCACGTAGTCACGGCCCATATACCGACCCATGTAGCGGCGGTCGCGCACCTCGATTCTGCGCAGCCATTTGACGTTGGCGATGCCGTACCAGCCGGGAACGATCAATCGCACCGGTGCACCGATGCGATGTTCCAGCGGTTCGCCATTACGTTGATACGCCAAAATCGCACCGAGTCCTAAAGCATCATCCATCGACAAGCTTCGGCCGAATGGAACTTCGACCGTTAACTCGCGGCGCGTTCCTTTGCGTAATGTTTCCTCTTTGCGATCGTAGCCGATGAATGCGGTTTCGATCGCACCGGTTTGAATTTCGCAACTCTTCAGTAGTTCTGCCAGATCGGCTCCGACCCATTCGCTGTTGTAAACGGCATTCATGAATCCCTTGGAAGAACCGTTACCAGAACATTCGAACGTCGCCTGAATAGTCTTTTGCGGAAGTGACTTTATTTCCTCCAAGGTCATCGTGCGTGGGTGATCAATCAAGCCGGTGATGTCCAAACCATATTGAGTTGCGTCAAACTCCGGCATGCCGTAGTGTTGCACATTAAAGACCTGATCGATGGGTGTGAGCCATTCGTCCAGCGTTTCCCAATCCAAGCTATTGGGCCGGGAACGGGGCATATTGAGGAAGGGGACCAGCTCTTCGTCGGCATCGGAGTTGGCCTGCACGAACGCCGGAAACGACGATGTCGCCCAACCCATCACAGTTGCAGCTGCGCTCGTCTTGATGGCCTGTCGTCTTGTCATCCGCATGTTTCGTCTCCGGAGGCGTTTCTTGAGGAATCGATTCTACCATCTCGATTAGCATGCACAGCACTGCCATCTGTCACAGTGCGTACTCTTTATCTGCACAAGCATTCCGTGCCGACGTGCACATGTCAATGATTTTTTGAGCTGCTCTAGTGCACACGTTGGCCGGGGACGGCACCTTCATCGGGCCTCAGCACGAAAATGTCTTTCCCGCCAGGGCCGGCCGCCAACACCATTCCTTCGCTGACGCCGAACCGCATCTTGCGCGGCGCAAGATTGGCACAACAGACGACGAGTTTGCCCAACAGGTCTTCCGGCTGGTACACGCCTTTGATTCCGGCGAACACGTTCCGCCGTTCGTCTCCGCCCAGGCTCAACGTCAACCGCAATAATTTGTTGGAATCGGTGACTTCCTCGGCCTCGATGACGCGAGCGATCCGCATATCAACCTTCATAAACTCGTCGAACGTGCAATGTTCTTCCGTCAACGGTTCCTTTTCGAGAGCTTCCGGCCCGTCCGCATCCGATGAAACGGCGCTGACCTCTTCTGGCTCTCGGCTTTCTTCGATCATCTTTTCAACCTGCTTCATTTCTACGCGTTTTAGTAAATGTGTAAACCGATTGACGGCAACTCCCGTCAATGGATTCTTCGATTCATCCCAATGCTCGATGGGGGTATTCAATAATTCGCCGGTCTGCTCGGCCAATCGAGGCAAAACCGGGGTGAGATAAACGACAATCTGTCGAAACAAATTCAACGCGATCGTGCAAATGTCCCGTAGCTCTTCGTGGCGAGATTCGTCTTTACGCAAAGTCCACGGTTCTTTTTCTTCGATATACTTATTCGCACGATCGGCGAGCAGCATAATCTCGCGCATGGCCGTGTTGTAATCGCAGTCTTCATACGCCTGCGCGATTGCATCCCCGGCGTCGGCAGCGGCCTGAAACAATCCGCCATCGTCGGGATAAGTCGCTGACAGGTTTTCGTTCTGAACAAATTTCGCCGACCGACTGGCAAGATTCACCACTTTGCCCACCAGGTCGGAATTCACTTTCGCCACAAACTCTTCCAGGTTGAGCGAAATGTTGTCCAAATTCGGTCCGAGCTTCGAAGCATAGTAGTACCGCATGTAGGCGGGATCGAGATGCCGCAAATAGGTCGACGCCATCACGAACGTGCCATCCCGCTTCGACATCTTGCGGTTGTTAACCGTTAAGAAGCCGTGGATATGCACCTTAGTCGGCAGATTAAAACCGGCTGTCTTCAACATCGCCGGCCAGAACAAACAATGAAAGTATTGAATGTCCTTTCCGATGAAGTGGTGCACTTCGGAATTTTCATTCCGCCACCAATCGTCAAAGTTCTCGCCATGCTTATCGCACCATTGACGCGTGGAAGCCATGTAACCGATCGGTGCATCGAACCACACGAACCAGTAGTTGCCGGGGCTGTCGGGAATTTCGAATCCAAAGTAAGGGGCCGGTCGCGAAATATCCCAATCGCGCAGCGGCTCGTTGAGAAATTGACCCTTGAGATAATTGGCCACCTCCGGTTGCAGGTGGTCCTTCTCGCTGACCCATTGATCGAGGAAGTCGTGCAACTGCTCGATTTCGATGAACAGGTGCAACGCCTCGCGAACTTCGGGTGTCGCGCCGGTAAAAGTGCTTTTCGGATTGATGAGTTCCGCAGCCGAATAGGTCGCTCCGCAGTTGTCACAACTGTCACCGTACTGATCCTCGGCACCGCATTTCGGGCAGGTCCCTTTGACGAACCGATCCGCCAGAAATGTTCCCGCCTCGGGATCGTACAATTGCGTGACGTTCCGCTCGGTCACCAATCCGGCTTTTCGCAACGCGGCCCAAAACTCGCCGCACAGTTGTTCGTTTTCCGGACTGTTGGTGCTGCCGTAATTATCGAATTCGATATCGAAGCCGGCAAAGTCTGCGGCGTGAGCTTCCTGCATCGAAGCGATTAGCTCTTCTTCGGATCGGCCTTCCTGGCGCGCACGAATCATAATCGTCGTGCCGTGCGTATCGTCCGCGCATATATAAATGCATTTGTGGCCGCGCAGTTTTTGAAAGCGGACCCAAACGTCGGTCTGAATGTATTCAACCAAATGGCCGATATGGATATGTCCATTGGCATACGGAAGTGCCGCCGTAACCAAAATTTGACGCTGAGTCATGAATTCTCCGTTATGTCCGCCTCGACGGGCGGAATCTCATCCTTGAACAACCTTTCAATGCACAAAACCATGCCGGGTGGCCGGGGTTGGAGGGCATAGCCCGAAACCCTGGGGCTTCCTTCACTTCGTTCCGACCAGCCCCGGTCTCCCAGAGTATTCTGAGATTGGCCGCTACGACTGGCAGCATGCTATCGCCGCATTCTAGAGCGTTTTTAGAAAACATGTAACCGTCCTGCCTCGCGGTCACTCGGCATTTGCCGTGTCAAAACCGAGCTTCGCGGGCATAGGAAAGAGCAACTTGCTCTAGTGGAACGTCCGAATGACCGTAGACGGAAAGGCCTTGTACGATGCGACAAATATCGGACAAGACGATTCGCCGTTACGCAATCATCGTAGCGTACGGTTAACGACACGTGGGGGTATCACGAGGTTCCCGCTGCCCAGGCCGATTCACACGCCTGCCGGAATCGCCCAATGGTCGGCTCGATAAGCCCGCGTGAGCAGTGCATTTGCCTCGGAATCGCCCGCAATCTGCTCCTTAGCGGGATCGAATTGCAGCGTGCGACCGACTCGGCAGGCAATGTTGCCCAAATGGCATAACGTCGCTGAGAGATGGCCGATTTCGATGTCAGCGTTCGGTCGCCGATCACTACGGATCGCATCCAGAAAGTCCTCGGAATGGCTCAGTAAGTTGCGCCGCTGTTTCGGCGACGGCGAATCGATCAATCGATTCCGATCGTCAAAGACGTTGATCTTGCCCCGCTTCGTCAACAGCATACGACCGTTCGTCCCGTAATACTCAACGCCATTGTCGATATTGAACGGATAGTTCTTCGACCAGATTCGCATTTCCCAAATCAGCATCCGTCGCTTGCCAACCGTGTCATCGGCGGGGTACTCAAACGCAACCTGTTGAGTATCGGGGAATTGCTGATCGTCATCGAAATAAAGCTTCGTTCCCAACCCGCTGACGCGCGAGGGATGGGTTTCCACTCCCAGTCCCCATCGGGCGTAATCTAACTCGTGAACACCGTCATTCCCCATGTCGCCCGTGCCAAAGTCGTACCACCAATGCCAATTGTAGTGATGGCGATTCGCCTGAAACGGTACCGCCGGCGCCGGTCCCAACCACAGGTCGTAATCGAAGCGGGCAGGCGGATCACTCGGCTGCATGTGGCCGATGTTTTTGCGGCGTTGCACGTTCCAGGCTTTCGAGGCCAACACGTCGCCGATGATTCCCTCCTGTAGCAATTGTATCGCGTTTGCGATTAATTCGTCGCTGCGGCTTTGCGTCCCATGTTGGACGACACGCCGATTCCGCCGTGCGGCTTCGACCAACAACCGGCCTTCGCGCACGTTGTGCGAGCATGGCTTTTCCACATACACATGTTTTCCTGCATGACAGGCCATGATGGCAGCCGGTGCATGCCAATGGTCGGGAGTGGCAACCAACACTGCATCGACCGTATCGTCATCCAGAAGATTCCGCAGGTCGGTCGTGGTCTTGATTGCCGAGTCGCCTTGCACCTGGTTCAATTTGCCAGACAGTTCGGCGGCGCGATTCTCGTCCGGGTCGGCCAAATAAACGACGTCGCAATTGGGGGAACGGGCAAACCCTTGCGCCACGCCACTGCCGCGACCGCCACAACCGATGACGCCGAGACGAATCCGTTCGGACGCGACGGCCGCCCCGACTGCATTCGTCCCGAGTTGGGCGGCAACTCCGCCGGCGACACCCATGCCGGTAGTTTTTAAAAACGTCCGTCGATTCGTGTCGGCCATGATTTCACTCCTCAATTAACGCCGTTGATCGGTTCCGGCCATTCCCGTGCGGTCGACTGTTCCCCGCAAAGGCGGGGAGCGGGAATCCAATATTGGCCCGTTGTTATCCGTCCGGTCAATCAGCGGGCAAGGCAAGATGCCCTCGCTCACGCGTCGGGTTACCATGCCATTCTCCCATGAACTCGCGCTGTGACGTTTAGAGCCTCCATTGTGCGGCACTGTTAGCCGTCGAACAAGGGGCGACTTCTCAATCAGTCAAATCCACGAATAATTGCACTGTTGTCCGCATCGCCGAACCCTGCTGACTCGAGTTCTTCCAGCAAGCAACGGTGCAGTAATGAAAACGGCAAGTGGGCGCCGTACTGTTCACCTTGGTCGATAATGAGCCGTACGTCTTTAAGATGCTGCGAAAGTCTCGCGACCGGAGTGAATTCTTCGTCGAGCATCTTCTTCCCTTTAGAATCCATAACCCGCGAATAAGTCGGCCCCGCTTGGAGAATCTCCAGCGCGTCGTCAGGATTCAAACCGCAGGCCCGCGCATATGCTAATCCTTCCGCCAGCACGGCCCGATTCAGGCCCAGGACCAGGTTCATCACCAGCTTCATCCGCGCACCGTTTCCGCAGCGGCCAAGTGGATAAACCGCACGCGAGAAGCATTCGAATAGATCGCGGTTCGCTTCGATCACTGCGGGGTCGCCACCCGCCATTACGATGACCTCTCCCTGGCGCGCCTCGGCGCTCGAACCCCCCACGGTCGCATCAATGTACTGACAATTCTGCTGTTCGAGACCGTCGGCGAACGATTCGGCATCTTCGGGAGAGCCGGTCGTTGTATCGAGAATCACCGTCTCTGCCTGTAGGGTCGGGCTTAGCTCCTGCAATACGGTTCCCACGACTTGGGAGTTCGGCAGACTGAGCAGAATCCGCTGGCACCGCTTTGCGACCTCGCCGACCGATTGCGCGGCTTCGCCTCCCAATTGAACGAACTGCTCCCGCTGTTCTGCGTTCACATCGAAACCAATGACAGTAAAGCCGGCGTTGAGCAAGCGCTCGGCGATTGCTGAGCCCAACAGCCCCAAACCCACCATTCCAACTGGTTGAACCGCCATCAATTTCGCTCCTGGCACATCTTCAAATGCCTAACGGCATAAATCTCGCTTCGTGAACATACTGTGGCGCTTTGAGGTTTTCGACTCACGGCGGCAATTGATTAGAAACGATCCCGTGCGCATCACTCCGTGTTGGATCTCGATGCCTCACCACGTTACAACGAATCGAGCGAATTGAGAATTGCAACCCAGCCTTCGAGGCGACCCCTTGCACGAATCCCCGAACGACAGCGCCGATTTGCTCGATGCCCTGCGGTTGAATCTCATTTCCGGTATCGGCCCACGGATGCAGCAAACATTGCTCGAGGTCTTCGAAACTCCGGCTGGTGTCCTATCGGCGCCGCGCGACCAACTTCTGCAAGTCCCCAAGATCGGTGCCAAACTGGCCGACGCAATTCTGGCGGCCGGCAAATCGGATGATGCCCAACGCGAGCTCGACCGTTGTGGCGAGAATGGTTTCCACCTCATTCCGCGCGGTACGCCTTTGTACCCATCGTTGCTGGAAGAGATCTGCGATCCGCCGGTGATTCTTTATTCGCGCGGCCAGCTTGTATCGCGCGACGGTCTCGCCGTTGCAATCGTTGGGTCACGCCGCTGCACTATCTACGGACGCCAACAAACAGAGAAGATCGCCGGCGGATTGGCGCGGGCCGGCATTACGATTGTCAGTGGACTTGCCCGCGGCATCGATGCGGTCGCTCATCGGGCGGCGCTCGAAGCGGGCGGCCGGACGATTGCTGTCGCCGCCACCGGATTGGCGACTGTTTACCCACCGGAACATGCGGAGCTGGCGACCGACATTGCCGGCAGCGGTGCTGTCATTACGGAATGCCCTCTCGATCAAGCCCCGGTTGCCGGGCTATTTCCCCAGCGCAATCGCATCATCAGCGGAATGTCACTGGGAGTCATTGTGATTGAAGCGAACCGCAACAGCGGCGCGCTGTACACCTGCCGTCACGCCATGGAGCAAGGACGCGAAGTGATGGCCGTTCCCGGGCGGATCGACAGCCTGGCCAGCGAAGGTTGCCACGACCTGATTCGTGATGGTGTGACCCTAATTCGCCATGTCGACGATGTGCTTGAAGCATTGGGACCATTGATGGAACCGATCACCGCGGCCGACTCGGGCGAGGTTCGCTCGCCGCGGGAATTGACGCTGACCGATCAGGAAAGGGAAATTCTCAACCTGGTCACTGACGAGCCACAGCACTTGGACCAAATCTTGAGAGAATCGCAGATTGCCTCGTCCCGCGCGATGGCGACGTTAACCGTGCTGGAAGTCAAGCGGATGATCCGCCGACTACCCGGTAATCATTTCGTCCGGGCGCCGCATTGACTGCGCGGACTCGCTCCGACGCGATCACCGCAAACAGTTTGCGTGCGAGTGGCTCGTCTGGCGCTTTCCCGATTCGTTGTCACCACTCTTACTGGAAACGAAATGCATTTTGATGCCACAAAGTGAATTGTCACCTCTCCCTCTGGGGAGAGGTCGGCCGCAGGCCGGGTGAGGGCACTTCAATTGCGCGAAGGTCATAGAATGGATGATGAGACTGCGGGGTCTCCTTCGCTGCGCTCCGTCCAGCCCCGGCCACCCGCTATAGGCCCGGTGAGGAAACATGAGAAGTGCGCGATCGAATATCATAGGCCGTTCGATCGCTGTCGAGTCCGATTGTGAAAGACCCCCTCCAGGACGCGAGCGCGTCCGACCTCCCCCGCACGCGGGGGAAGTGACTTCACGGGTGGCCCCGAAAGATTCTCTTTCGGGGCGGCGAAGCCGCAAGAGGTTGTTCTATCAGCAGGGTAGCCCGGCCAACTGGTGGCCGGGTCGCGCAGCGACAAGAAGCTGGTCCCTCAGCACGAAATCTAATGTCGGCTTGAATTGATGCCACAAAGTGAATTGTCACCTCTCCCTCTGGGAGAGGTCGGCCGCAGGCCGGGTGAGGGCGTTTCAGCTCGTTCCCAGCCTGCCACCCATTGGGTGGTCCCAGCTGGGTATGCACTGAACGCACGTCTTCTGCCTCGTTCCGATGGAAACTCGGGACCTGAGAAACAACGCGTCTTCAATGGATTCCCGCCTGCGCGGGAATGACGTGAAATCGGTCTATTGATCGATCAAACCTGATCCAAATGCAATTCACTGCGGCGGCGAAGGGCAATTCCCTCAATTCGCGCGCGGTGCAATCACGCCCGATTCGGGACTCGAAGCGGTCGCGTACAACTTACGGGGAATGCGGCCCGCCAAGTAGGCTTCCCGCCCTGCCAGGCAGGCATGCCGCATGGCAGACGCCATTTTCAAAGGATCGGTTGCGCCGGCGATTCCCGTATTCAGCAACACACCATCGCAGCCAAGTTCCATGGCGAACGCCACGTCGCTGGCCGTTCCCACACCAGCATCGACAATCACCGGGTACTGGGCGTCCCCCTCTTTCAAATACTCCAGGCAAATGCGGATGTTGTTCGGATTCAAAATCCCCTGGCCGCTGCCGATCGGACTGCCGGCCGGCATCACCGAAGTGGCCCCGGCCTCTTTCAACCGTCGTGCCGTAATCGGATCGTCGGTCGTGTAGCAGAGCACTTGAAAACCTTCATCGACCAATTGCTTTGTCGCTTCGAGCGTAGCGACCGGGTCGGGCAGCAGTGTCTTTTTGTCGCCCAGCACTTCCAGCTTGACCCAATCGGCACCGGGGTTTTCCAGGCCTTCGAGAATCTCGCGCCCCAAACGCGCGACGCGCACCGCGTCATCGGCCGAAAAGCAACCCGCGGTGTTCGGCAAAATCGTGTATTTGTCGAGATCGATGAAATCGAGAATGCTCCTCCCCTCGGCATCGATCAGCCGTTCCCGACGAACGGCGACCGTGATCACTTCGGAACCGCTCGTCTCGAGACAGTCCTGCATCAATTCGTAGGTGGTGTATTTTCCGGTTCCCACAATGAGCCGGGATTGAAAGCGGTGCGTTCCTAATGTCAGGCCGGTTTCGGCAATCGTTTCCGTCGCCATGTTGTTCTCCATGCCGCTGCGGCGGTCAAAGTCGCGGGCCGGCAAGCTGCCGGGGGATGTTTTTCTCCAGTTGTCGCTGAGCCGTTGTTGCATTCAACGACTTCTTGCCCCTTTTTGCAATCGAGCGGGCTTTTTGAAGGTCAGCCGCCCCCGGCCAACGTGACAATTTCGAGCCGATCGCCTTCAGCTAGCACGCACGTATCATGTTCGGCCCGGGGGACGATGTTTAGATTTCGCTCGACCGCCAGAAACTTGGGATGCAGATTTCGTAGCGCCAACAAGTCGGCCACGGTTGTACCCGGTTCAATTTCGGTCGGTTCGTCGTTGATGATGACTTTCACAACACCTATTCCGATGGTTCGGAGTGGACGTGATATTCAAAGGTCGTCTCTTACAAGAACGCCGGAAGGAGATTCCAGGAATCGGCAAACACTCAAGTAAGTACGCCTGCGAATCGAGTGTAAGGACCGATGCAAGAAACCGTCAAGGACCGGTAATCATGACAAAGTGTGCCATGCTGATGTCTCGGTAGCAGCACCAAGATGTGGATGGTCGACCGCCGAGAATCTTCCTGACTTATAGCGCATTCTGTGATACCTTGACTGGTTGAAACTGGGCAAACTCTTCGTTGGGCACGTAACAATTCGTTGACGCGAGACACATGGCCGAAGTGAACAAGCAGCGACGACGCGTGTTGATCCTCACCGGGATTGCGCTCGCGTTGACGCTTTTGGTCACCGCCCGGCCCGCGTTCCATCTGACCCGGACCATGCTCAGCGACGGTGAGGGATTTGCTGACCTCCCACCGGGCGTGGCCGACGATGCCAGTCATTTGAACCGGACTGATGTGCACGAAATCTGGCGCATTCCGAAAGACGCTGACGCTGCCGAAACTCAATTGGCCGAATTGCTACAGCGAGCCCGCGCCGAGCAGTTGCGAGTTTCGATTGCCGGTGCCCGGCACAGCATGGGTGGGCATACGATCTACCCCGGCGGAATCGTCATCGACACGCTTCCGTTCAATCGTATGGAATTGGATGCCGACGGCGAAACGCTACATGTACAAGCGGGCGCCCGCTGGTCGGAAATCATTCCGTATTTGGACGAACGTGGACGTTCGGTCGCCGTTATGCAGTCGAACAATTCGTTTTCGGTCGGGGGGTCGATCAGTGTGAATTGTCATGGCTGGCAGTACGACCGGCCGCCGATTGCCTCGACGGTGAAATCGTTTCGCTTGATGCAGGCAGACGGCGAGATTGTCCTCTGCAGCCGGACTGAAAATGCCGAACTTTTCTCGTTGGTACTCGGCGGATACGGGCTGTTTGGGACTATTCTCGATATCGATTTGAAGACTGTGCCGAACGAACGCTACCGGCTGGAGCAGCACGTTGTGGCGGCTGACCAATCCCTGTCTCTCTTCTACAAATCAGTATCGGAGAAGTCGGATGTGCGGATGGTCTATGCGCGGCTGAATATTGTTCCGGAACGGTTGTTCGAGGAAGTGATTCTCAACGTTTTGTACGCCGATCCTGGAGGCGACATCCCCAGCCGGAATGATCCGGGACTAGTTAAGTTGCGGCGGGCGATCTTCCGCGGATCGGTCGGCAGCGATTACGGTAAAGAACTGCGCTGGGATGCGGAAACAAAACTACAGCCGCATCTGTCGGGGAGTATCGTCTCCCGCAATCAATTGCTCGATGAGGGAGTTGAAGTCTTTCAGAACCGGTCGTCCGAATCGACCGATATTCTTCACGAGTATTTCGTGCCCACTTCGAATATCGCTTACTTTGTGGAAGCGATGCAGCAGATCATCCCCCGGCACGATGTCGACTTATTGAACGTCACAGTTCGTAGCGTGAATGAAGACACCGATACATTTTTGCGGTACGCCGACCAGAAGATGTTCGCCTTAGTGATGCTTTTCAATCAGCAGCGAACGGATGCGGGGGAACAGCACATGCAGGCGATGACGCGGGAATTGATCGATGCGGTGTTGAGCTATGGGGGGCGGTACTATTTGCCCTACCGTCTGCACGCGACGACCGGGCAATTTCAGCAAGCGTATCCTCAGGCAAACCAGTTTTTTGAATTGAAACGCCGATACGATCCTGATGAAATTTTTCAGAATCAGTTTTATGTGAAGTACGGAAAGCCGAGGCCGACGCGATGACAACACGTTCGGCGTTTTGATGTGCCAATTTATCGTTTCGCCGTTGTAGAATACCGTAATCCCACGCTGACAGCGCGACGTGGATAAGCCACGCGGCGGCTCAGCAGGAGCTTCGCCCTCCCGGGGAATCGGATACGATTGTGAGCTTCGGATCAGCTCGGTGAATTCAAGCCTGAAGCGCCAGCGAAGGACCCTCTGATTTTGCCTTCGCTGGCGCTTCAGGCTTCTATGCGCGGTATTGCCGACTGGGTCACCATGATCCGCACCCGATCGAGCATCGCGAATTAGGGCCATGGAACTTTGAAACATTCGAACTAGTGTCGATGGAATTGAACAGCGGGCCGTGGATAAACTAATTCTCCATGTGGCTGCGTCTCGCCGGTAGCAAAGCTACCGATGACACCCAAATACGATGTCGCCAATTTCATCAAATGGATGACGTGGACTCCAACCTCCATCGCTACCTGCCGGAGATCGAATTCCCGCCGTACTCTTACGTGCCGGGGCAGGCACCACATCCGGTCAGCGATCCGGCGGGGCACAGCTATGAGGCCACGACTGGCGATCGAGAATCGGAGCGCCCACCCGCCGCTTTGACTGCCGACAATTGGCAGACATCACCGGCGTATCTGTTCGCCGTTGATTTGTTCAACAACGGTTACTACTGGGAAGCGCACGAGGAATGGGAAGGAGCCTGGCACGCATTAGGGCGCACGGGGACGGTCGCCGATTTTCTCAAAGGGTTGATCAAGCTGGCGGCCGCCGGTGTGAAACTGCTCGAAGGAAATGCAGTAGGCGGCGCTCGCCATGCCTCGCGTGCTGCCGAACTGTTTCAATCGGTTGAGACCGCGACAATCAACGAGGCTGGTCCGTTTCTCGGCCAATCGGTCCCCGATTTGATCCGTATTGCTGAGCGCGCTGCCGCTGATGCCAACACTCTCGCACGATCCGAACCGACACGCGGTCCGAGTGTTGTCTTTGAGGATTCGCTGCGACTCGGCGATATGTGAGACGGATGTTGCTCTTCGAGCGTCTCTTCAAACTCGTATTCGATACGATTGCCGGGATAGCAATCCTTTGCCAGCACGGGATGTTGAAGCACTTATCCAACTGCGGCTCGGCAGGAGCCTCGCCCTCCCGATTTGAACATAGACTATTCGTCTTCGATGACAATCCGCCTCCCCAAGGGACGATGTTTTTTGAGATAGTTCTCGATCAGTTGAACGACGTCGGGGTGATCGGCGGCTTCGCTGGCTCGCTCTTCAATATTGTTGTACCGACTGTGGTCGAATAGGAGCAGGTCGCTGCCGTCTGCCGGGACAACAGCTTTGAAGTGCCGGTACCGGATAAACCGTTTCCAGCGTGCTTCTTCGGGGACCCAGTTTCGCAAGCGATTTTTGACGTTGGCGTGCTCAGCGCTGCCGGCCACATTACGCCATTCGTGCGGATCATTCCGCAAATCGTATAATTCCTCGGAACCGTCGAAATAAAGTACGTAGCGCCAACGTTCGGTGGTCACGGCATGATTACCGCGTCCAAAGGTTGTTACCGTGTAGTCGCGGCCGGGCGCTTTCGGGTCGGAAATCCATGGCAACAAGCTGCGTCCATCCAATTCGTCGCGGGGTGGCAGGCCGGCCAGTTCCACCACAGTGGGATACAGATCAAGCAGATTAACCGGTCGCGACGAGCGTGTTCCCGATTCAAAGCCTTTGACGTTGTGTTGAGCAGCGGGCACGACGATCAACGGGACGCGGCTGGCGCGATACCAACCTGTAGCTTTGCCCCAGTGTTCTTTCTCGCCGAGATGCCAGCCATGATCGGACCACAAAACGATGTGCGTGTTGTCGGCATATTCGCTTTTAGCCAAAGCTGATAACACCTGGCCTGTCAATTCGTCGATGTAACTGATCGAGGCGAGGTAGCTGGAGACGGCATTTCGCCATTGGTTGTATTCGACGACCGTGGCATGCGTTCCCGAGGTGGCGGGAATCAATGCAAATTCGCGACCCGATTTTGACAGATCCGCAAGGTCCTCGTCGATCATCGGTGGCAGGTGCACACGGTCGGGAGGATACAAATCATGAAATCGTTTGGGATTGTACATCGGTTGATGCGGGCGAAGAAATCCGACACCCAGGAAGAATGGCTTATCGTGCGACTCTCCCAGCCTTTCGACAGCCCACCGCGCCACGTGCGTGTCGGTGAAATGTTCGTCCGGCAGGTCAACGGGCCCCCAGTCGAAGGTGTTGGTGGCCTTCCAATAACGGTCTGCCGGCATTTTGTTCAGCGGCAATTCAAACACCTGATTTCCACGACGCACCTTGTGGCTTGGCTTTTGGTGTTTGATGTCGATTTCATCGGCTGTAAAGGGACCACCAGCTGTCCAGGGAGTTCTGATGTTGGGGCCATATTCGTCGAAGGCGTCCAGCGGAATGCCCTTGCCCCCACCATGAAATAGTTTTCCACAACCGAAGGTGTAATAGCCATTGCCTCGTAAGTATTGGGGCAAGGTGACCACGTGAGGCAATTGTGTCCGAACATTGGCTGCATTCGTATAGACCCCGGTGGAATCGGGTCGCAGTCCTGTGAACAGCGCTGTACGGGAAGGGCCACAAACCGGAGCCGTACAATGCGCATTGGTAAACAAAACGCCGCGCGACGCCAGACGATCGATATTCGGAGACTGAACGTCGGGATGGCCTTCCAAACATCCGACCCAATCGTTCATGTCATCGATGGCAATGAACAAAATGTTTGGTCGACGCGATTCGGCCATCACTTGGACTGCCAAATCGGAGCCGGTCCAGAAAGCCGCCAGGATTAGTGCGGTTATGAATTGTCGCATGGATGACTCCCGTTCGACCAACCGAGTTCAGTTGCTGACAGCCACAAGTCGCAGTTTCAGTTTTTGTGGCTGTGCCAATTCATCAATGCGGCGATCGAGTTCGGCCGCCTTGGCCTTCGCCTCGTCCAACGGAATGGCCGATGGCGTATTCTGCCGCTTATGTCCGACATGTTCGCGCCAGGCTGCACTGAGCATGCGATGGCGCTCAAGCGTCACATCCAGTAACTCTGCAGCCGCCTTGTTCGGGCCGAAACCGGAAAACTGCCGCAAGTCGACGCCGCCCTGGAGTTGGTCGCGCGTGACGCGTCCCAGCAATGTGTCGCCGGTGTACATGTCGTATTGCTCGTCCCGCAATCCGGTAACGATCAGTGCAAATCGATGATACTTGCCGAAGTCGTTCTGGATTGCAGACGGTAGCACTTCCCATTTGGGGTCAGTAGGCATCGGAATACGCGTCGTCCATTCGAAACGGGTTTCTCCATCTTGTTGTTCGACCTGACCTATATTTCCTGTGGAAACCTTTCCAGTCGCCGCATCGAACTTCGCAACGTCGTTTTGATCGAGCAAGTTCCATGCGCGGAGAATCTCGCGGGCGATCAACCAATGCCCAAACGGTTTGGGATGGACGCCGTCACCCGATTTGAACTGCGGATCGACCTTGCGGTACTCCAGGTAGAATTCATTGATCGGCGCGTGGAGATTAACGACGGCGTCAACTTCGGAGCCTTGACCGAGCACCCATGTTGCGTAGCGGCCCAAGACTTTGTCGTAATCCTTAAAAGGGTATTTGTAGCCGAATTCTTCAGCGTCAGCGGGAAACAGCTGCTTGCGATACGAGGCCCCATCAAACGGAGGCGGCGTTAACAGGACGATTTGGCAACCGGCCGCTCGGGCTTCGGCAATCAGCCGGTTTATGCCTTCGCGATACGCCTGGAAACGATCTTCCGCAAACGGATGATAAATGCCGTCGTTCATCCCGTAGCAGGCGACGACAACCTTCGGCTTGGTGGCAGCGAAGGCTCGTTGCAGTCGTTCGTGAATCCAGGGCCTTGGCCCGGGGTGATCGTCTTCCGAAAGCCCACTGGCGGTTTCGCTGCTTAAGCCGAGATTGATCAGGTCGTACATGTGGTCGGGCCAACGCGTTTTCAGGTAGGCGTTGATGTAGGCGATATACGTTCCGTTGTTCGTAATGCTGTCGCCCAGAAACATGACCGGTTGGTTTTGCTGCAGAACGAACGGATTGGGATCAGCCGCAAGGCACTTTTCGACGACTCCGACCGCGACAAGTGGGGCAGCGATTACTGCGAGAATGATGAATGTCGCCTGATGGGTGGAAGCTCCGATCGGTTTGTTCATGACGGCATGTGCTCCGCAGTTGTCTGGTCGAAGGCGTCGAATCAAATTCCTGTTGGCTTTCCATGATCGTGGCGTTGTTTGGCCTACAATTCAATGGGCGAATCCTATCGAAAGCAAATTGCCCCGAATGGCCGTTGTCCCATCTCGAATCGGGGCCGATCGCTGTTGACAGAATTGGCCTAATTCAGTGCAATTCCGCCCCCTTCAAAATCGTCACGTCCCCCAAGTCATGAGGAAACACGCCATGACCGCTCGCAGCGACCGTGGACCGTGCGGCTCGATCACGAAACTCGAAATCTTCCGTGAGGCGATTGAAGCGACCGGTACGCTGGACTCTGACGGGGTCGCCCTCATCAAGGCATACATCGAAGGTCGCTTTCCCGATTTCGGTTGGCAACAGAACTGGTTCGGGGGGATCCTGGCGTACAAACAGGCGGTCCGGCATCAAATTTCGTTAGAGGCCGCAATTTCTTCAGCGGATTCGACCGACGGAGAGTCGACGATGCCGTTTCAGCCATCAGACCCGGATGTTTCACGCGCAGCTTAGGGCGCGGGTTGGCGAATTGGCATCGAAAGCGAGATTCGGCTTTAGCGTTTCCTCGTTGCGTAGCAATGGATTCCCGCCTGCGCGGGAATGACATGATATGGGGCCCTAGGTCAAGACAACTTCACCCAGATGCAATTCGTTGCCGAGGGAGAGGTCGCGCAAGGGGAAACTGCGAAACCTTGATTTGGTTCGTGCGGTTCACGGGAATGACGAAACGGTCGCGTTTTCGGAAACCTGAACGCGAAAACTCATCCCGCTTTTCGTGATGAGAAACCGAGCCTGTGGTGCGCTTTTCCGGGATGGAATTACGCGAGATTGACGCTGGTGACGTTGTTGATGGGAATTTCTTCGCCGCCAATCGCGACGAAAGCTTCGCCTTCTTTTACGAAGGCCCGCTCGACGATTCCCGTCACCTCCTGGTTACTCAGGGATGTTCCGGTCACCGATTTGCCAATCAATGTGGCGGCTTGCGACAGCTGCTGACTGGTTGAGAAAGACTTCAGTACGGCGGCTAACTCAACGTCTGATTGCAACCCCTGCATCATTGAGATCTGGCTCAACAGCTCTTCGTTACCGAGCGGTTCGGTCGGATCCTGGTTTTGCAGCTGCGCGATCAACAGCCGAATAAAGGCCTGGGAATCGAGAGTGGAAAAACTCGATTCATTGCTTGCGGCGGCGACAGGAGCACTGTTTCCGACGTTACCGACTGATTCCATGACTGCGATCCTTAAAGACGATTCGTTCGAAAGGCTAATCAGAAGTTATGCGGTGAATAAGCTGCTAAAGTTCCAAATTCTGGTGGGAACATTCGTCGGTCTATCAAACGGCGATATCCAATTCCTCGTCGGCATCGGCTTGCTCGCTTGTTTCGCCCTCTTGTTGCCCGCCATCTTCAGCTTGCTGATTTGTCTGCTGAGAATCCTGATCTCGATCTGGCGACTGATCAAATTGGCGGCCGCTCGATTCTCGGGCCGAATCCAACCGCTGAACATCGATATTGTCGACGGTGATTCCGGCTTGGGCCAACGCTTCCTTCAGTTGCGGAAGATTGTCCAGCAGTGATTGGTGGGCGGCGGACGTTTCGACTGCCAATCGGGCGGCGGTCGATCCATTTGCGGATGTGATGTCGATTTGCAGCATCCCCAATTCCGGTGGATGCAATCGAATCTTGAGCCGACCGCCGTTTTGCTGCGCCTGTTGAATCGCCGAGTTGGTTCGTTCAATCAGCTGCTCGACCTGTGTAGCCGTCAAGGTTGGGTTTTCCGCCTTCGTTGCCACAACGGTTTCACCGGTTGACACATTGGTGGTCGACGGTGGGCTGATTCTCGCATCGTGCACGGAAGGACGAGGTGCTTCCTGTTCGCTGGAATCCGGCAGTGCTGCCGAGGCCTGCGTCGGGGATTTCGTGTTCGCGGCGCTGTTCTCTGTGGGAACGGAATCAGAGGTTTGAGTTGTCACCGACGTGGGATTGACGGAAGCCGGCGCTGAGTCGCTGTGCTGTTGGTTTTGTGGGTTGGCCGGAATTCCATTGGTTGTTCGAAGTTCCGAGGAGGATTCGTTTTCGTCCGATGCCTGATGTTCTGGCAAGTGAGGCTGCTCGGTTTCGGTGTGTTGCTGCTCGTTCGAATTGGTGTTTGACGATTGGCCAGCGTCGACAGGGTTGACCACTTCGAGCGATTGTCCACCCAACTCGTTGGTGTTCGGTGCAGATCGGGGGAGGGCCTCGGTGGTCGTTTCCGGTTGAATGCCGATGGATTTCGACACGGGCTCTGCGTCGGCGTTCGGCGTTCGCTCAGCGAGTGGCGAATCGGTGTTTGCAGTAGCTGGCCGCTGCGGGACCAGTATTTCGGGCAAATCTGATTGCACGACCGCGTGTGAGACCGACTCCGGGTTCGGGGGCAGCTCTCCGACATTCTCGCCAGCGGACTCGAACGCGGGTTGGCCGGAAGTTTGATCGACCGGCGTGGTCGGCTGCTGGGCATCGACGGTTGTTGTAATCGATTGCTGAAACTCGCGTTCTGCGTGTGGCGACAGCGATTCGATCAGCGACTGCAATCCTGGGGGAAGGGGTGGCTGAATCGGGGGGGCATCGGATGACTCAACGTCGGTGTTCTCCACAACACCACTTGCTGGAAACAAGAGGACGGCCGGTGAGGTTGGTTGGGCTGCGGACTCGTGCGATCCTGCGTCAGAGGGCAGCTCGCCTGGAATTGCATTCGATGGCTGGGGGTCCGTTTCGGGGGCCGTCGCCTCCGAAGGGGCGACTGCAGGGGATTCCTGCGGTATCTCATCGGCTGAAGATTGTTCCGCGGGAACGTCGTTTTCGGCGGGCTGGTCGGTCGAGTTGGCCTCGGATTCTCGAAACGTGCTCGCCAGTTGCTGCTGATAAGCCGAGTCGCCGGCAGTTGTCGACGTATTGATCGTATCCGGCTGAGAATCGGATGCGGGCAACTGCAGGTCGAAGACCGGAGTGATGTTGTGAACAGGCATTGCGGGATTGCCCTTTCTACAAACAGATTCGAAACCCGGTTGCGCGTATCGCGGACAAAGGCATGGCAAGCTTTGAGATTGGCGTAACCGTGTTTTGAATTCAGTTTTGGTGTTCGTAACGTCTTGTTCGACCGACTGTGAGCTTACAGCCCTTCATGAAGAGGCATTCGGGGTCCAACGAATACATCCTTCATGCGACGAGAGAGCTGATTCTTAAGTCGGTCCGTTCCTTATTGTGGGGGGTTAGTCTCGTGACCATCACTGGTCGATTGTGTTGCTATACGGGGATGTCTGTTGAGCAAAATCATTGGCGGTTTGCTCGATCACCCTACGTGTCGGCTCCCCGGACTGAATCGCCTCGAATACTTCGATTCCGCGTTGAGCGGAATCTTTGTCCCTCTTGTTGAATTCCTGCAGAATCTTTGCGACCGAAGCATCGGCCATTCCCTTGAGAAGCACGACGTTTTGATCGAGATCGAGTTGCATTAGGTTTGTGACGGCATCGGCAGGAGGCAGTTTCAGCAGAATTCCGCGAGCTTGCTCGTTCGATTCGTCGGTAAGTTCGGTCAGCTTGAGTTGCATTTCCTGCTCGAATTGTTTGCGCATTTCTTCAACGTCCTTCCGTTGTTGAAGGACCTGGCCACGCTGTTCGAGCAGCATGTTTTTCAATAAAGAGTTTTCTTCCTCCCGACGCGTCAAGTCGAGGATTTGCATCGCCCGTTCACGCTTGACCGCATCGTTGGAAACCTGCTGACTGACGTCATCTTCAGCGCCGATGAAATCCGTTTGAGATTCTCCACTGAGCACTAACCGTATTTCGCTGAGCGTGTCGGCGCTCAATTGCCCACGGTACCACAGAAAGGCCAAACCGACTCCCTCCGACAAAACCGTGGCCACACAACAAACGCAGGCGATGGCAACAATTGTGCGGATCATTGCAAGCTCCCCGCGATTTGTCCGGCACTCCAGGTGTCTTCAAGCTCGAGGGCCGACCTCTTTTCCATTTGGTATTCGTACTCGACGCGTTGCCGCTCTTTAAGATTCTCCATCGCTTTGACATCGCGATCGGCATGCACCAGTGCCTGACGGCATAATTCCATCTGCTGACGGACGACAGCCTGGTTCTCTTCGACCGCGGCGATTTCCGCGGTCAAACGGGTGGTGTAATAACGCCGCGATGCCGATCCGTTGATATCGACTTCGCCTTGTTGCACGAGCTGTTTGAGTTCAGCGAGTTGTTCTCGATGACGCTGTCGGAGTTGGCGGTGGCGTTCTTCAAGCGCGCGCTGGTCGGCCAAAATCCGCGCTAACATCTGCCGGCAAAGATCCCGGCGACTGCAGCGGTATTGAAGAACCTGTTCCAATGAGAACACGAAACCGCCCAAATTGGCTCCTCTGTCGTTGAATGGGTTATTCGGTCGTTGCCGGTGACGATTCGATGGCGCGAGCCGCCAGCTTCAACAGACTTTGCCGAGTCGTCCCCAAGGAAGTTTCTTCAGAAACCGACTGTCTGAGAAAATCCCGAATCGGTTCCTGCAGACGAATGGCCAGATCGACTTCCGGGTTGGAACCGGCTTGATACGCTCCAATCGATATCAAGTCCTCGGACTGCCGATAGGCGGCCATAACCTGTTTGATGCGATTGGCAGCAACCAAATGCTCGTCGCTGACGACATCGTTCATCAAACGACTGATGCTTCCCAAAACATCGATCGCCGGCCAGTGCGCCTTTTCCGCCAACTTTCGTGTGAGCATAAGATGTCCGTCGAGTATGCCGCGCACTGTATCTGAGATCGGTTCGTTGGCATCGTCGGCTTCAACCAAGACGGTGTAAAATCCGGTAATACTGCCACGATCGGTACGACCACTACGCTCCAGAATTCGGGGCAAAACGGCGAAAACACTTGGGGGATAACCTCTTGTGGCGGGTGGCTCCCCGGCAGCCAGGCCGATTTCTCGCTGGGCCAGGGCAAACCGGGTCACGCTGTCCATCATCAACAGCACATCCTTGCCGGAGTCCCGAAAGTACTCGGCGATCGCCGTTCCCAGCTTGGCGGCCCGCAATCGAACCAGGGCCGGCTCGTCACTGGTTGCCACGATAACCACGCTTCTCCGCAGGCCTTCTTCGCCCAGATCGCGGTCCAAGAACTCGCGGACTTCGCGGCCTCGTTCCCCGACCAGCACGACAACATTGACGTCGGCCGTACTTGATCGGGCCATTTGTCCCAACAGCGTACTCTTTCCGACACCACTTCCGGAGAAGATCCCCAGGCGTTGCCCTTTGCCGCACGTCAGAAGACCGTCGATGGCACGGATGCCGGTCCCTAACGGCTCGTCGATTCGCGGCCGACTCAACGGAGGCGTCGGATCGGAATGCAGGCCGACTCGATCGGGCAGCGAAGGTGCGGGCAACTTGTCGAGGTATCGTCCGCGTCCATCCAATACTCTTCCGAGTAGACGTTCCCCGGCGCGAACGTAGGGATACGATTGTACCAATTCGACGCGGGCACTGCGGTGAACTCCGGTCATTTCCCCGTACGGCAATACGAGTGTTTCTTCACCTTGAAATCCGATCACCTCAGCCATGATGGCATCGCCGGTTTCCAACTCGATCCGACAGATCGACCCTAACGGTGCGGGGAATCCCGAAACGGCAGCGCTGAGCCCGACAATTTTCGAGACACTGCCGGTCACGCGAAAAGGAAGAATTCGTCGGATTTGTCGTTCGATTGCCAAGGTCACGAGATTGACGACTCCACTAGCTCGTCGGCGATGCGTTCGAGCAGATCATGCACCTGCGCATCGATTCGCCCGTGTTGCGTTCGAATAATGCACCCACCCCGTTCAATCGATTCGTCGGAAACGATTTCGGCGTTCGTACTGGAGGTCATGCTTCCGACTACGTCTTCCGCTTGCGCCCCTAATAATTCGATGTCCTGGGGATTTAAACGCATCTCGATGTGTGGATGTCCGGCTGCGAGTGACAACGCTTCGGAAATCATATCGATCGCAATGTTCGGCTCGGCTGCCAGCTTTCGTTTGATCACTTTTTCGGCGATTTCGATACTGACTCGCACACCGATGGCTTCCCATTGCGTCAACCAGCGGTCTTGTTCGGCTGATAGGCGTTCGGCCGCCTGTTGAATCGCCGGAAGGATCGTGTTGAGCTTTTGTGTGGCCAATTCGTCGGCTCGCGCGTGAGCCCGTCGCTCGATTTCCTCTTCGGCTTGGCGCATCCCCTCGCGCCGCCCCGCTTCCACCGCTTCGCCATGAGCCGATTTTCGAATGGCGTCGGCTTCGGCCGCCGCCTGTTCGATCAATGTTTTTGTTTGCTGGCGAACCTTCTCGACATGTTCGTCGCAACGGTCGCGAAGATCGGTAAAGTTGAATGCGACGGGCGACTGCAGTCCGCCGGTGTCGTGCGCTTTAACGATTTTCTGAGTGGACACCGATTTCATTCTCGCTACCGTCGCCTTGCCGACCGTTGAAAGGGAATATTGCCGTTAGGAAATGAATTGATCACCATCGTTGGCACCGCCGACTTGAATCTCACCGGCATCCTCGAGGCGCCGCACGGTATCGACGATTTGTTGTTGCATTCCTTCTACATCGCTAAGTCTTACCGGGCCCAGATACTCCATTTCTTCTTTGAGCATTTCTGCAGCGCGCTGTGAGAGATTGCCGAGGATTTTCTCCTTGATGTCTTCCGATGCCCCTTTGAGAGCCAGCGCCCATTGGCTGTTGTCCACCTCTTTCAGCAGTGCCTGAATCGACTTGTCGTCGAGCTTCATCAAGTCATCGAAGACAAACATCAAGCGCCTGATTTCGTCCACCAATTCGGGATCGTCGCGCTCTAACAGTTCGAGAATGCCCTTGTTGGTCGCGCGGTCGGTCACGTTCAGAATTTGTGCGACCATGGGCACACCGCCTGCTTTTTCCATTTGCTGGGTAAACGTTTCCCGCAACCGACTTTCCAGGCTTTGCTCGATGTCCTTGATGACCTCGGGACTGGTTTGCTCCATATTGGCGACACGCGTGACGACTTCCATCTGCTTATCGGATTCCAGTCCACCCAGCACGTCAGCCGCGAGAGTCGGGGGCAGATGCGACAGAATTAAGGCGATCGTTTGAGGATGCTCTTCGGAAATGAACGCCCGTAAGGTTTCGGCCCCGGCCTTTTGCAAAAATCCGAAGGGGACCGCATTCATCGACTGTCGAACGTTGTCGAGGATTTCGCCGGCTCCGTCGCTTCCCAACGATTGCTGCAGCAACTCGTTGGCGAATTCCATGCCGCCGCGTTCAATGTGCGTTCGAGAACCGGCCAGTGCCCTGAATTCTTCGAGAACGGTGTCCTGCTCTTCGGCGGTCACATCGTCAAGCTGCGCAAGCTGAAATGTCACCTTTTCGACCTGGTCTTTAGGTAGCTGGCTCATGATTTCTGCAGCCAAGGATTTCTCCAGGCTGAGAATCAAAATGGCAGCTTTGCGAATTTCGTCCATTGCGCAACTTTCGAATGCGGAGCGTCCGTCTTATCGCTACGATTGAATCCATTTCGACAAGACCGCCGCGGCCATTTCGGGATTGTCGCGGACGGTTGATTGGAGTTGTTCTTGTTTCGTCACTTCCCGAGGCAACTCTTCGTCAGCCTCCTCGTCGTCGGCGTCAATCATCGCTAGTGCAGGAGAGATCATTTCTTCAGATTCTTCCTGCGGCAGTTTTGACATACTCTTGTTCAACATCCACAGTGCCCACAGCGCGAATAGTGCCAATCCTGCCACACTGCCCCATTGGCTGATGGCGCTACTGACCGTTTCGGTGAGGGGAACGTTCGGTTCCGTCTGTTCCGTCTCGACTCGGACATACGAAGTGACATTGACCGCATCTTCCGGAGACCCGATTGGTAACAACGTGCGAACTTGGGCGGTCACTTTTTGTTCGACATCGGTTTGAATCGTGTCGAGTTGTTTCTGGAAATCGGCCTTTTCCTGGTCGGTTTGGCCTTCAGTCAGACCTTGCTGCAGCGCGATTGTGCGGTAATGTTCCTTCGGAATTCCGACCGTCACGCGGACGGATTGAACCGTGGCCGGAGTACGCTCGGTTGTGGTGACGGTGATGGACGGGATACGACTGGCTTCGTTCGTTGTCGACACCGTCGAATCGTTGCGGGCCCGTCCGATCGGTCCGCGCACCGACGCCGGGCGATTGACCACCTGGCCGGGTTCCGTCTGCTGAGGGGTTTCCGACGAAGTGATTTCGTCGCGCGTTTCCGAGGTGCGAACATCAACGACGTTCTTAGGATTGACTTCCTGCTTGTTTTCAAACGAGCTTTTCAGGTCGCTCAGTTCGACATTGACGGCCACTTGGGCATTGGGGATCTCCGCCACTGCTTGAGAGATCAATTCGTGATAGTACCGCGTGTTCTGCTTTTTAAGGTCCAGATAGCGGTTATCGTACGAATCGGCTTCCTCTTCTCCGAACGTCATACCGTTGCTTTGGTCGAAGACGGTGACTTCGGCTGCAGTCAAATCGGGGACCATATTGGCGACGGCACTACGAAGCGATTTCGCCAGCGACGACGAAACTTCGCGCCCGCTGCGTGGGCGGACAAAAACGGTCGCTGTAACTTTCGGCTTTTGATTCCAAGCTGTACGACCCTGACCGCGAGCCCAGATGACATCGGCCGTTTCGATATCGGGGACGCCCCGAATCATTTGGGCAATCAACTTACCGCGGGCGATTTCCTTATGCTGTTCCAACTCGCGGGAGCTGGGAAACATGCCACGGTTGGTTTCGAATTGTTTTTGCCATTCTTCGGCCCAGTTATTGGGGAGACTGTCTCCCTCGAGAAGCGCGGTGTTGTATCGGTCGATTTCGCTTTTCGGAACCATGATACGCCGGCCTTCTGTTTGGAATTCGGTCAATCCGGCTTCCAGAAGAGCCTGCTCGGCGTTGCTCATCTCTTCGAAGCTGAAGGTTTTCCCCCACGACAGTGGTACGTAGTTCGTCGTGTTGCCCTTATAGAGGATCAGCCCGAATGCGAGCACGACCATCAACGGCACAGCGACTAACGTGCCACGCTGGCTGGGTGTCATGGAACGGTAAAGTTCCAAAAACTGATGAAATGTTCTTCGCAGAGCTTCCATGCTCAATGTGTTCTTGTGTTAAGACAAAGTCGGTGGGATGGGCTTTCGAAGTCCCCGACCGAATGCCGGGGCTGCTGGTGTTTCGTGGAGAGCTTACATACGCATTTGTTGGATCTCGTTATAGGCGTCCAAAACCCGGTTGCGAATCTGTAGCATCATCCTCAATGTCAGATCGGCTTTCTTCATGGCCGTCAATGCTTCGACCTGCGTGACATCTCCGCCGGTCAGCGCTTGTTCGATCCCCGATTGGGACGCTTTTTGCAAGCCAGCCGCTTCATCCAGCGAGTGCAATAGCATTTGCTGAAAATCCATTCCGTGTGCAGCCGTTTCTTGATTGGCGGAAAACGATTTGGCACTCGGTATCGAAATCGATTGTAAGCTGCCGATGCCTCCGATCGGTGTTGTCATTCTGGCTGATCCTTAATGAAGACAGTTTGCGATGGTTTGTTTAAGCAATGATGTGCAGCGACAACTCCGCCAGTTGCTTACTCATTTCGATTGCAGCCACGTTGGCTTCGTATGCCCGGCTGGCTTCGAGCGCGTTGGTAAATTCCGTAACAAGACTGATATTCGGATAGTGGACGTTTCCATCGGCATCGGCGTGCGGATGTCCCGGTTCGTTCTTGAGCCGGGGGGCTGTCGCGGTGTCGATTTGAACTTCGTAGTCGACGCCGACTCCGCCGGGTTCCCGATTCGTGTCGCTGGTGGCCGTAGAGAAGGTAATGATCCGTCGTTGAAAGGGCGTCGGAGCGCCGGTCGGGTCGTCGGATGTTTTCGTCGTATTGATGTTGGCAATGTTGCCGGCAACGGTATTCATCCGCTGCCGCTGTGCGACCAGTCCACTGGTACTGATATCGATTGCTCTTAGCATGACGATCCTCTTGCCGTACAAAGCCGGCGCCTTGTGGATATGACTGGTTTGCCGTGCCGCTGTGTTCTGATTCTGGAAAGTTATTAAGGTGTTCAACGCCGAGTCGACGCCTCAACTAGACCCGTCCGCTGATAACTGTTTCCATCAAGTTCATCTGTGCCGTCATGACTTCGATGGCAAAGTTCTGCATCATTGCGTTTTTCGTTAATTCCATGACTTCATGTTCGATACTGCGGTTCCCGCCGTCTTGGAATGTGATGTTTTGGGCGGCCGCCTCGACGGCCTGGAACAATTCCTTCGGAAAATGGGCGTCGAGGTTTTCCTGGCCGGAGGAATTCGGGTGGGCATAAGCCATCGCGCTGCGTTGGGCGATGGCTTGCTGTAATGCCTGCTGAAATTTCTCCACCGGGAGATCGCGGGTCTTGTAGTCTGGCGTGTCAACGTTCGCGATGTTGCCCGCCAAAACTTCGTGGCGGCGCTCGCCGAATACGGCCAACTTCTCCAACAAGGGAAGTGATGTCGAATTAAAGAACGACTGCAACATGGTTGTTCCTGCTTAACGACTTGTCGTTATTCGGTTTGATTCTTTCATTTCGCGAATACTGGCAGACAGGACATGCCCGTTCGACGGCGACCCATCGAGCCGCCGCTGAGACACTTGGTTATGCGGCCTTGGCAGCCGTATCGTCTTTGCGGTTTGATCCCGGGCCGCCGCGCGGCGGATAGCCGTACTCTCGCAATTTCCCGGAAAGCGTCCGCAAACCAATCTCCAGCGAACGTGCGGTTTTCTCGCGGTTGCCGCTGTACCGCGCGAATGTTGTTTCGATGAGCTTTCGCTCCATTTCCTTGATCGAAAGCCCGGTCCGAGCTTCGGCGACGTCGTCTCCCGAAGTATTCATCCAAGGTCGCAACATATCGGCAGTTAATTTCGAATCGGAGTCGAGCGAACAGGCTCGATCGATAACATTTTGCAGCTCGCGAATGTTGCCCGGCCAGTGGTAACCCTTCAGATATTCCAAGGCTTCGATCGTCATCCGTTTGAGCGGTCGGCCTTCAGCGACCGACAGCCGGATTAGAAACTGCTCCGACAGCAATCCGATATCGTCGTGGCGATCGAGCAACGTCGGAGTGAGAATCGTGATCGCTGACAGATGCTGATACAACTCTTCGAGGAACAGCCCGCGGCGGCATTGGTCCTGCAAATCGATATGTGTCGCGGCGAGGATTCGCACATCGAGCGGCAGCGACTCGCCGGTAATTCCCGAGGTCCACGTTCGCTGCTCGATGAATTGCAGAAGCTTCTTTTGGATTGGAAGCGAAAGTGATTCGACATTGTCCAGCAAAAGCGTTCCGCCGGTTGCCAATTCCAGTCGACCGTGTTGAATCCGCTTGTTTCCGGTTTCGGTCGTCACCGCCGTTCCGATCAGTTCCCGTTCAAGGGCTTCGGACGACAGCGTTTTGCAATTGATCTTCAGGAACGATCGGTGCGCGCGTCGCCCCGAATCGTGGATCAACTGTGCTAGCAAGTTTGTACCGGTCCCCGGTTCGCCGGAGATCAAAACGGCTGAATCCTTTTGGGCAGCATCGATGGCGCTGGTCCGCAGCTTTTGGACGGCTGAACTATGGCCGGTCAATTCCCGATGGATTCGATTGCTGGCGACTTGCTTGAGTCGTCGATTTTCGTCCTGCAAGTTGGCATAGGCGACTGCTGAAGAAACGACCGAAGACAACTCTGCGGCCGATACCGCATTGTTAAGTCGCGCGAAAACCGGAATTGTTGCCATGGGCAACGTCGCACGCTCTTCAGGCTGATGGTCATCACCGCCCTGTAACTTGATGAATTGGGGTAATCGCTCGCCTTGTCGCAGCTTCAACGACAATTCGGACTGGGCGGCGTCGAATTGCTGCTCAGAAACGATGCATGCATCGTAAGCTTCAGGTCCTGGCGATTGGCAGTACGCTTCGAGACTGGTGATATCATCGATGCTGATACCTTCATCGGCCAAGCTGGACCGGAGCTGTTGCTTGCGGTCTGAGTGGTAGCAACACAAAACGCGTCCCGTCTTTTGAGTTTCGGAATTCATATTTGTGACCCGTATGATTGGCGAATGGCCGTTTCCGACCGAGGATGAGTTTTTGTTTCAATAAGATGACTGCGCGGAACGAGCCATCACAGATTTGTTCTATTGTCCGATATCCAAATGGCGATGCGTCGCCGGAACCAGGTTCTCGTTGTAGGCTTTGTGTGCTTGGGTCCCCTCAGAGATTTCGTGGAGTTGCTGACGCGTGGCATCACGCCTCTCCGTCATAACAGCAGAGCTATCGTTCTCTGCGGTGACCAACTCTGCGAGCACCTGTTCGGAAGTCTTCAGTACGTCTTCGCAGGCGTCCCTCAGTTCTCCTTCGAACGAATCCCGATGCTGATGCCAATCGGGCCAAAGTCTCGGATGCAGGTGATTCAATGCGTCGAGTCGATCGAGGATTCTCTGCTTTTGGCCCAACAATTCCAGCAGCGCGGAGTAATCGTCGTCGGAAATTGTTTCCATTTGCCGACGCGACAGATCCAGCAGCGAGCGACAATACTCGAGTCGGGTGGTGAATATCGTGAGGAAGTCGTTTCCGTTTAATTCCGGCATCTTCATTAACCTTGAATGAACCACTCGTTATTCAATTTGATCGATTGGATGACGCGTTGCGTTCAAGTCGCAGCGACTTGCTACTTCTGATTGCTTGGCGATTTGTGTGTTGTTGGAAATCCTTTGTTCAATTTGCGACCTGCAATTCCGCCTGATTTAGCTCTTGCGCCCAGTCGAGCCATGCCTGCCATTCTGCCTTCGACAGATTTGTCGAGCGGGGATCAAACACTTCGTCGGGCATACCCGAATGAATGATTCTGGCCTGTTGCAACATGCTGCGTGCATCGTCGGTTTGGCCCAATCGTGTATAGCAGTTCGACATTTGCACGTACGCCATCAGAACCTGGACATCCTGAGGGTACCGATTGGAAGCAGCCCCATATTCCACGATGGCGATTTCGTACTCTTCGAGCGCGTAATACGTGTGCGCCACCTCGAAATAGCAGTCGCGCAAAAGTCGTTGGCCAAGTTCATCCAGGCCGTCAGTCACGTCTAATGCTGCCAAGCCCTGCTGAACCATTCGGAATTGCTCGACCGCCTGGGTCAGCAACGCATTCTTTTTGCGTCGAAGCTCCTGACGGGCATTAATGGTTTCCGCCAGCGCCATTTGCTGATGCGGACGCTTGGCAGAATGTTGCAGCGATTTTGCCATTAAAAATCGAGCTTCAGTTGCCCGTTCATCGTCCGGATATCGTAAGAGGAATTCCTCCAGCCGCGCGATCGCTTCGTCCCAAAGCTCGAAAGATCGCTCGGGAATTTCTTGCGCTGTGTTCTCAGTCGCCGTCTCATCAGCTTCCATGGTGATCGAAGCCAGGTCGTACAGCAGTTTGCCTAAGGCAAACAGAGCCAAACGCCATTCCTCAGCATCGGGATCGATCGAGGGGGAAACGAGTATGTCGCGCCAGGCTTGCTCGGCACGATCTAGCTCATTCTTTTCCAGGAAACATTGTCCAATGACATAACGGGCCCGATAGGAGGCGACGTCGGTCGGATAATTCTCAATCACTCTTTCGAAGTCCAGTTGGGCCTCGTCGAGTTGGTCGAGGTCCATGAGGAGTTCGCCGTGCAGCACTAACGCGCTGGGCAACCGATTGAGGGGATTGGTATTGATGAATGTCCGAATCTGCTCTTCCGCACGCTCGAAGTCTTGTCCCGCTCGAAAGTGATTTCCGCCGACCCAGTGATACTCGGCACCGGCGAGTCCCAATTCCTCCGCCAAACGGGCGTGTGCTTCGCCGCTAATTCGCCAGCGCTCCCACAATTCGTCTTCGAGCGTTAGACGTTTCGAAAAGCCGGACTGCTTTAGTTTTTCCTCGAGTGACAGCGCCCATTTCCGATTCGTTTCGGCAGCGAATCCCAGCGCTTGGTCAACGGGGAACAACGGCGCCATGTTCGAAGTCAATGCGACTGCCATTTCGTAGGCACCCTCATTCACCCAGGCGTCCAATGCTTCTTGAATCAGTGCTCGAAATTCGGCCAGACTCATCCAACGGTTACGAAAATCCTCCGCCGATTTCACCGCTTGCAAGGCACGCCGGTAATGTTCTTGGGAATCCTCATTTCGTCCGACGCGCCGTAACAAGTCGGCCGCACGTACGTTGGCCGCCAATTCCTCATGCGAATCGGGAAACTCGCGCGCCGTGCGTCGGTAGGCATCGATTGCGAGGTCGTACTTGGTTCCGGCGACTTGGCCTTCCGTCGCCTCATAGCAAATCCCGATCAGGTACTGAGCCTGACGCGAATAGGTTTGGTCGAGGCTTCGGCCAGACCTGACGACGTTAAGCACTTCCAACGCATCAGAGAATTTGCCTTCGGCCATCAATGTCTGAGCGCGAAAGATTTTCGTCCCCTGGTCGCCGGACGTTCCGGTCGTCAGGTTCGTTAGCGCCTGGTGGGCATTATCGGTGTCGCCGAGCTGGTAATAGACCTGAGCGCGCTGCAGGTAAACGCGATCGTGCGTGGCCGCATCCATTTGATCGGTATCGCTCAATATCGACGAATTGAGTTTCAACGCCTTATTGAGCAACTCCTGCTCACCAAGATCGAGGTAGATATCCGTCAGAAACATTGCGGCGTCCGTCCGACCTGATGAATAGGTCGACTCCGCATCTTCCAGAAGTTGACGAGCTTCGGTCGCAGCCCCGATTCGGTACAAACTGACTCCTAACGAGTAAGACCATTCGGGAATGTGTGAAGCAGGCAGGCCCCCTTGACGTGCTGCTTCGCGAAGGTAATGAGCCGCCCGAATATAGGCGGCATCCCCGTCGGATTCGTCCCGCTCGACCGCATCGCGAAATTCGGTGACACCCAGAATGAACTCCGGTGCCCAGGAGAACTTCGGATCGCGATAGTTGATTTCGACCAGGTAGCGAGCGATTTCCCAGGCTTCTTCACGAGCCTCCAGATTGTCACGATCCTCGACCAATTCGAGTGCGTGCGTTAATTGCTCTGATTCTGTTGGACCTTCTTCGCGCGTCAAATACCAGATTAGTCCCGTCAATCCGAAAACGACCACACCCAAACCGACAAACCATTGCGGCTTATCTTTGGCCAATAGCATCATGCGGACCGAAAGCGCGTCGGCGTCGGTGTCGACGGCATCCTTTACGGCCGTTGTTTGGGATTCTTCTTGAGACATAAGGATTTGAGACGGGTCAGCGGTCGGCTCACCAATCTTGGCAACTTGCTATGGGGCAATGCCCCAGTAGGTTGGTCGCAATCTGATTTGTTCGACGGGATTTGGCACCAATGGCGACTCAGTCGAGAAACGACGTGAGAACGCTGTCGGATGATGAAAGGTCGGAGAGTTGTGAGTGAAATTCAGTCAGATCAGACGGCAGATCGCCGCAACGCAGATAGGCTTTGCAGTGAGAAAAGCTTTTTCAACGAAAGAGGTGGTTTGAGGTCACGTTCGGCGAAAGGTCCACTGAATGGTCACGAAACCGACCGGTAGGACGACCTCCGCAAACGCGAAATCGGGCAGCGGTGGAGATTCTTGAGTCAAATTCCTGTGAGAGGGGAGATTTCGGCGGATTTAATACCCGCGTCCCCCGTTTGTGTCAACAGATGTTGCCGATCCGTCCGATGCCGCTGGAATTCAGGAAGCAGCGTAAAGCGAATTTGCGAAAGTAGTTACGCTGCAGCGGCGAGCAGATTCGTCGCAGAACATCACTCAGCAGCCGCGCGACGCAACGATTCGACGTGGTAATCGAACCAGATCGGCCTCAGCAGCGCAATCATTTTCGGACGCTGATGCCCCAAATCTTCCAGCTCGATATAGGTATGATCTATCCCCAAATCGAGCAAGTGCTGGTGAAATCGCCGGATCGTCACGATATGACCGGTGTCGGTCGTGCCGCACGCGATTTGAATTCGCAGCTTTCCTTTAATCCGGTCCAAGTTTTTTTCAGTCACGGCGTAAACATCGTCTTCTTCCCAATTCGCCCGGTCTGCACCAAGTAGCAGCGAGCCGCGCGTGTCGGGATCGGCGTCGTCGTAGATTTCCAGTAGCGGGGGAACGTTTCCTGCCTGGCAGAACAAGCTGCAGAACATTTCGGGGTATTTTACCGCCAGTCGCGTTGAGCCGCGGCCTCCCATTGAGAAGCCCTCAATGCAGCGACCTTTCCTCTCGGCGATCGTCCGATAGTTCGCATCGATATAGGGAATGAACTCCGTGATAAAAACCGACTCGATCGGGAACCGACCGTCGGCTGAATCCTTATAGAATGTACTGCGACCACCGTTGGGGAGAACCATGATCATCGACGGCCAGCGTCCTTCGACGATTCCTTCGTGCAGAACTTGCACCGAATCGAGGCTGGTAAATTCGTTCCCGCCGTTGCCGTGCAGATTGTAAATCACCGGATAGCGTTTTCCGCCGCTCGATTCGTAATCGGGTGGCAGATAAATACAGTAGCCGACTTCCTGGTCGACAATGTCGCTGTGAAACGTCAAATGCTGCGTGCCGGGGGGCAACGGCGATTGGTTTTCGCGCGGTTCGTTCACCCAGGTGATGGAAGGCTCGGTGCTTTGCCGACTGCGACGCTGATTGGATTCTGCCTGATCTTGGGCAGAAGCAACGGAGCTAAAACACAGACCGATAATTGTCGCCAGGATGCACTGTTTCATAGATTCGCCCGAATTCTTAGTTTCCAATTTGGTCCTGCCAGACATCACAACCGGTTAGTTGCATTTCCGGTCATCGTGGATTTCCTGACGTTCCAATTCGTCCATACGCATGCCATTCCCCGGTGAAGGCACTCTACCCTACCGCAACCATTGATTGCCAAACAATCGTCTAAGCAATCCGAGCTGCCCTGCGTGTAGGAACTCGTGCTGAGCGCACCACTGCAGTGCCCCGAACTTGTTGTCGAACATGGGATGCGGCTTGTCGACCGGATCGTCGAGAGTATCTTCTGACAATGCGCGCGTTTCTTCGCATGTGCGGGCATGCACGCGATCAAAGGCCCCCCGAATCTCTTCAATGGGCGGATAATTCGCAGGGTTTGAATCTGGAACTGATCCTTTGCCGAACAGTTCCGCGTAATTCGCAGGTATCAATTGTTCGTCATCGTCACGGGGACCCCGGATGCGCACCAAGCCGAGCCAATATTGGGCGATCGCCAGATGTCCCACTTGCCAGGCGACGTGGGTGATTCCCGATTCCGGTTGGCGGAACCAGTCTGCCGGATCGATGTTTGACAGCATATCGTTGGTGTATCCGCGTGCCGACTCGATTTCATGCAGCACAAGTTCGACGCGATTCATGATTGCCCTTTGGTAAAGACCGGCCCATTACGAGCCCGCTGATACAAATCCTTCCAGCGCTGGCTGCCGTCATCCGGTAGTCGAACCGTATCGACTCCCTTCTCGAAGAACGGCATCTCGCCGGCGCGGGCGATGTTTAGTAGAAAGTTCACCTTCCCGGTGTTCGCGATGTACATCTTTCGACCGTCGGGCCATGAGGTTTCCAACAAACGTGGCGGATCAGGACGTTCGGTTGGCTTGGGAACTCGGTACTTTTCCAAAGCATCGCGATCGAGATCAAAACCCAAACCGGGCGTCGTCGGTACGTCGGCGAAACCCTCTTCGACCTTGATCGGGCGTTCTGTCATGTGCACCTGGTACAACTGATGACAATTGACCGCCGGCCAAGTGGCATGGCTGAGCACCGCCCCAAAGTGCAGCGAATATGCTGCGGTGATCCCTGTCCCCACCAATTGCAGCCAAAACGGAAGCTCCGCATCAGAAGCGGTGTGGCCGCGTCGAATGGTGCGGCTAGCTCCACCGCCGATCACGAAGCCATCGCAAACCTGTTCTCGAATGGCGGTCGCTGGTCCCGGGTTACCGTAGTGCATGGCAATCGGTACCCGTGTCGCCGCCCGGATCGCCTGATTACCCGGAATGTCATTCTGAAAAATGGGCGACTCGTAGATTCCCACCTGCGGATACTTTTCCAAATCTTTCAAGATCGGAATGGCGCGCTCGGCATCGAGCAGCGTGTCGTTGAAATCCATGTCGATTTTGAAAGACTCGGGAACTTCCTGCGCCGCCAGTTCCACCTGCTTCCACACATCGAACCAGGGGCGCCCTTTCGTTTTGTAAGCCATGTAGCCCTGGCTGTAAGCTTCGCGACATTCGCTGGCCATATCTGCTGCCGAGGTGTCGATGTTCCACCAGGAGAGGGGCGTGCGGTCGTGGACTTTCTCTCCGAACAAGTGGTGGATGGGCACGTCGCCGGCCCGCGCAACCGCGTCGAAGATCGCCATTTGCAGTCCGGCACCAAGTGAGTCGTCCCACATCAACTCGGCAGCGTTTTTTCCCTGAGCCCGAGCGACGTCGTTGTCGTCCGTTGCGCCCCAGGTGTAATACAACAATGTCTCTCCGATTCCCACATGCCCCGATTTGAGCTGCACCTCGCAAACTTCGGTCCAGGCCCAATGTGGTAACTCCCGGGCCATGCTGCGCGCGGGAGTTTCCCGGAAAGGCAATTTGACCGTTGTGCGTTTGATCTGTTCGATGCGGAGGTGTCCGCCCCGTTTGCCCTGCAACGCCGCCACCGCACGCGGGAGCTGTGCCAAGGGCATCGCCGCTGCCGCGCCGGCCAAGCCGGCTCGCAAGAACGCTCGACGAGTGAGCGGACGAGAATGAGAGAGGAATTCAGCCGAGCTGCGGGATATCATGGGAATCCTCCGAGATCGCATTTACAATCGTTGATCCACTATAACGTGATGGAAGCGCGTTCGTAAAACAGGAATGCGGCTCTGTCTTCATGGAACAGTGCCATTGTTTTGTATTGATAGATTCAGACAGCTAACAAATCCTTGACAGTGAAATGACAATCTTGTGTGCCACGGCCTACTCGTTGGCCGTGCAAAACGGGACGCTGGAGTTGATTCTCGATATTGCGATCGCACGATGCGGGTGACGATACTTCAACACTGCTTGCAAGCAAGCAGTGGCACACATCCGGATCGTGAAACGCCGAGATCAGAATTCAAAGAATGAAGCAAATCAACCTTGAAGGTATTCACGTGATAACATCCATCCGATTTCAGAAATGCATTTTCCGACGGCTCGGCAGGAGCCTCGCCCTCTCGGTGCTGACCCTCGTTGTCGCCGCGTTGTCGGCAACATGCGCGATTGCCGACGAACCGCCGCGCCCCAATGTCGTCATTCTGTTTGCCGACGATTTGGGATATGGCGACTTGGGTTGCTACGGCGCGACCGGATATGAAACGCCGCACCTCGACCAGCTTGCGGCCGATGGCATGCCATTCACCGATTTCTACGTATCGGCAGCCGGTTGCTCCCCTTCGCGCGTCTCGCTATTGACCGGCTGCTATCCACTGCGGGCCGGAGGTGGCGGAGGCTCGGCTTATTCCCAAAGCGGACTGAGTCCCGATGAAATCACACTGGCCGAGGTGTTGCGCGATGCCGGTTACCGCACCGCCTGCTTTGGGAAATGGCACCTGGGTTGGTCGCCCGACATGCTGCCGACCGGCCAGGGCTTCGATCAGTATTTCGGCCTGCCTTACTCGATTGACATGTGGCCCTTTCACCCGCAGAGGCCCGATACGTATCCCGATCTGCCGTTGATGCGCGATACCGAAGTCGTGGCCCTCAATTCTGATCCCCGCCTGCTGACGCGCCAATACACCGAAGAGGCGGTCAAGTTCATTCGTCAGAATCGTCAGTCGCGGTTCTTTTTGTACTTGCCCTACTCGTTGCCGCATGTGCCATTGTTCGCGTCCAAGAAATTCCAAGACACGACCGAACGCGGCTTGTACGGCGATGTCATTTCTGAAATCGATTGGTCGGCGGGTCAGATTGTCGCTGCACTCAAATCAGCCGGCATCCACCAAAAGACGCTGGTGATTTTCTCGTCCGACAACGGGCCGTGGCTCAGCTACGGCACTCATGGAGGATCGGCGGGACCGCTCCGCGAAGGAAAGGGTACGACATTCGAAGGAGGAATGCGCGAGCCGGGGATCATGTGTTGGCCGGGAAAGATTCCCGCCGGCTCTGTTTGCAGTGAAGTCGCTGCTACGATCGACCTACTTCCTACAATTGCCAAGCTGGCCGGCACGCGTCCGCCCACCGATCGTATTATCGATGGTAAGGACATTTGGCCATTGATGTCGGGCCAACCGGGCGCGAAGTCGCCGCACGAGGCCTACTGCTATTACGGTGGGCGCGATTTGCAAGCGATCCGCAGCGGACGTTGGAAGTTGCACTTCCCTCATGCCTACCGCAGTCAGGACCTGACGAACATTCCTACCGACGGGACGCCGGTGGAATATGTCTTCCCCAGAATCGGCCAGTCGCTGTTCGATTTGGAAAACGACATCGGCGAAACAACGAATGTCGCTGACGAGCATCCCGAAGTCGTCAAGCGGCTGACGAAACTTGCCGACGAGTTCCGCGAAGATTTGGGAGATGGCGCCACCAACCACCCAGGAAAAAACATCCGGCCGCCGGGCCGAAGGTGAAGAACGATTTCCCTATTCAGCGTCATCGAATTGAGATCATCCAAGTGATGTCATTCCGGCGCGGAATGCTTGCCTCACGGAGGCGGGGGGTGGAAATCCAGTCAGAGCAATGTCGTGCCAAAAACAACGAACAATATCGGCCGATCAAAATGATGAAGAAAGGTAACCACTCCGAATGATCAGACATCTGTTGTCTCTGCTCGTCTTGTCGGCGATTGCTGCCGGTTCACAATCTGCGTTCGCGCAGGAAGATCCGCTTGGCGGAGCCAGCCGACCCAAGCCGCAAATGGAACTCGACAATCGCGACCGGCAATACAAGCGCATTCACCAGTTCGCGCTGCGGTTGATGCAGTTGCATCGCTTCGACGAGGCGGAGAAGTTCCTGAACGACCATTTGCAAGACTTTCCCGGCGATCCGGAATCGACATACATGCTGGGACTGTTAAGTTCCCGGTTGGGCAACGCGAATCAAGCCGCCGAATACATGCAGGAAGCGATCGAGCTGGGGTTGGATCCGGGGCGTGTTGTCGCCGGCCCGCGCGGCATGACTCAAGGTGCCGCCCGGCATCCTTACTTCCGCGGGCTGATCGCAGAACACGCAACTCGGCCCGTGCATGGACCGCTGGTG
>JANQRQ010000294.1 GCA_028284485.1 Planctomycetaceae bacterium
CTCGCATTACCGATGGTCCCTTGGCTGCCAAAGAGGCAGCTCAACTTGTCCACGACGTCGCCGAGGCGGTGCAGTACGCGCATGACCAGGGCGTCATTCACCGCGACTTGAAGCCGGCCAATATTCTGATCGACGAGAAGACCGGCCAACCGCGCGTGACTGACTTTGGGTTGGCAAAAAAGGTGCAAGGCGACAGCAACCTGACGGCGACGGGTCAGATTCTGGGAACGCCGAGTTACATGCCGCCCGAGCAAGCTTCCGGGAGGATCAGCGAAGTTCGGGAGTCGGCCGACGTCTATTCGTTGGGAGCAGTGTTGTACGCGGCCCTGACCGGCCGGCCACCGTTCCAAGCGGATAATCCGCTCGATACCTTAATGCAGGTGATGGAACGAGAACCGGTTTCCCCGCGAGAGTTGAATCCGGCGATCCCCAAGGATCTCGAAACGATTTGCATGAAATGTTTGGAGAAGGACCGTCGCAAGCGGTATCGGACAGCACGCGAACTAGCCGAAGAACTGCAGCTTTTCCTGGAAGGACGTCCGATCAATGCACGTCCGATCGGGCAATTGGCCCGAGGTTGGCGCTGGTGCCGCCGCAAGCCGGTCGTCTCCGGTTTGTCCGCGGCAGTGGTAGTGCTGTTGTTGACTTTGAGCATCGCCGGTCCTTTGGTCGCAGTGCAGCAGACCAAGAACGCAGACGAACAGGCACGCCTGCGGAAGGAGGCCTACGATGAGCGGCTCAAGGCAATCGACGCGCAGAATAAAGAAGCCCAACTGCGTACCCGTGCCGGCCAAAGCGCAGCACTGGCACTCGAAATAGCCGATGAGGCAATCCGCGAGCGGGAAAAAGCCGTCAAAGCTCAAGAGCAAGCCGTCGAAGCCCGATTACAAGAAGCCGTGCAGCGTGCCAACGCTGAGCAAAACGCCGTTCGCGCGGGAATCGCTCGGGAAAACGCACTCGATGCGGTGGCGGCGAGCTTGTACCAACAAGCCATCGCGGTCAAGAATTCGTCGAAACTCGGCCGGCGCTGGTCGATGCTGGAGCTGCTAGAACAAGCGGAAGAAATCCGCGGTCGTTCACGCGAATTCGAAGCGGCTGACGCGGAAGCAGCTAACGATGATTCGTTTGTACAAGCGACGTTGCCGACGCAGTCGGAATTACGCAGCGAAGCGGTGGCGGCTATGTTGATGCAAGATGCCCGACTCGTCTGGAGCCAAGCATCATTCCCCGGCATCGTGCCCAGTCTCGCAGCGAAAGTCCATCGAGCGGCGCTGCCTTGGATGAATATGAGCAATCCGAATGAACGGGGCGTGCGACTGATCGACTTGGCCAATGGTACGGAAGTCGAAGGCGTGACGAGTCCGCAGATGTGGTCATCCGCGGTTGGGTTCAGTCCTGACGGCGAGACGTTGGCTTCGCTGGCAATGACGAGGCCCTCACGCGAGTCACCAGTTCCGCTGCCCGGCGGCATGAATCTGTGGGACGTTGGCCGGGGGACAAGGACAAAAACCCTCGAATGGCCGCAAGATGCCGGCATCAGACAGGTCACAAATGTTAGGTTTAGCCCCGACGAGCGTTTTGTTATCGCAGCGGGGAGTGTGGGCCCCGGCGACGGGGGTTTCAAGTCAGCGTTTATCATCTGGAATCTGGAAACAGGCTCCGTCCGGACAGGTTCGCTATTTGGCCGCACCAACATGGTGACGGTCACGTTAAGCGCGGACGGGAATCAGCTGGGGTATCAATCAGGACAGAATCAAGTCACCGTGCAAGAGATTGATTCGGATGGCACACCGCGCGAAATGGAACTGCCTTTATTGATTGCGGGGCGAGAAGTCGCATTCTCGCCAGATGGCGTGACAATGGCGATCTTTGGGAGAACTGATGACGAACAAGCGACTGATGTCATACTGTTGTGGAACTACGTGCACGGATTTGAACGGAGACGAATTCAGCTCGAAACGATGGATGGTGTCGGCGCGATGGCCTTTAGCCCGGATGGCACCCTGCTGGCATTGGCCGACGACAAAGGTGGGATCTCTATTCGTGACCTCAAAACGCGAGACGAACTGCTTCGACTTTCGGCTGCCCACAAGTCGATGGTCAACCATCTTTCCTGGGGACCCGACAGCAGACATTTGTTGTCGTCCGGCGGCGATGGCATTGTGAAATATTGGGAAATCAATCGAGACTCCTTGTTCTCGAAATTCAAATTGGACAAAAGAGGTTTTCGCAGCCAATTTGCCATCAGTTCGGATGGCAAACAGATCGCAGTGACATCCGACACCGACCAAGCGGCCCGCCTGTTCAATCGGGAAACTGGGCAAGTGGAACGGGAATGGGACGGAGTCGAAGGCTCGAGGCGATCGAAACTCATCATGTTCGGTCCGGACAACAAGCGATTGGCACAGGTTGGCGAAGACCTGGTCACGGTGTGGAATATCGATACCGGCGAGGAACTGATCCGCTGGGAACCGGACCCCGACATTGCGAAGGAATTGACGTCAGCCGCATTTACGCCGGATGGCGAGTTGTTGGCGTCGGGTGAATTCAAGCGATCTGCGGTTGTGTGGAATATTCGCACGGGTCAGCAATTATGGACAGCAACGGAAGATTACCATGAGGCTCGGCTAAGTTCTCACGGAAAGTGGATTGTGGTGACTCCCCGCTTCGGGATGCCCTTTACGAAACGGATTGCCATCTGGGAGACGGCGACCGGTCGTGAATTGGACCTGCCGGTCGACGACTCAGATCGTTCACCAATCGGTGACCCCACTTTCAGTCCGGATGAACGCTGGCTGGTTTCCTTTGGTGGGCTCACACTACCGATTCGTGGTTTGTCGTCATCGTCGTATTTGTTGTCTGGCGTCGGAGCAGCCAACGTCCATCTGGTCGCCAGGAAACTCCCCTCAGGTGAACGCCTCGAGCCGATCCACAGCGCGTCCGTCCCCACATCATACGCCTTCAGCGCCGATAGTCAGATGCTAGTCATCGGCTACCGCGACGGATCCGCCGAATTGTGGAACTTGGCTGAATACAAATCGATCTTTCGGTGGCAGCAAGTCGGGGCAGCCATCAACCAGATCATGTTTACTCCCGACAGTTCCGAGGTTGCCTGCATCGAAGTTCGTTCGCCGAACATTACGTTTCTGAATCTGGCGGCACTACGCGAAAAGTTGGCGGAAGTCGGCTTAGACTGGTAAGGCGAACCGCACGCGAGTCTGTTTTGCCACGGAGAAGTAGATAACGACTCGTCCCCACGCTACATTCGCACATACATTGTGGTTCGCCCTCAAGTCATTCCCGCGCGGTAAGCTTGCCTCCGCGAAGGCGGGAGGCGGGAATCCAGTCAATCGTCTTGTTGCCAGACCGTCAAAAGGGGACATTCTACTTTTCGAATTCTGCTGAGCATGCCGGCTGACAGCCCCAAAAGAGTGAACGAAGTTGAATGTCCCCCTTTTTGTGTACTCTGCAAAGGCGGAGGCCTGTAATTGGTAACCCGAAACGTAAGTGAGGGATTCCCTCGCTGACGCGTCGGGTTACCATTTGTCGACTCGTTCCCAGGCGATCGTCGCACCAACACTTTGGGCTGTCCTTAAGTCATTCCCACGGAGGCGGGAATCCAGTCAATCGTCTTGTTGCCAGGTTTTCAGGCTATTCAGGGATCATCCGAGCTTTCGAGTGCCCATCGCAATCAAGTGCGATCTTCCTGGTGTGAGCATGCGACGCCCGCGGTATGATGGATCTGTTTCCCAGTACTTCTGCCAATTACCGCAAACGGTGTTGATCTCGGTGCAACCTTGATCTCACACAGTAATACGTAGCCGGTGAGACGATGCTGACACGCATTAAACGGACGACCGCTATAAAGACCGTGGCGATTGTTCTCATTGGGTTTGTTGTCCACTCGTCTGATCCGGCGCGGGCCCAGGAGGCAGATCCGCTGCAAACCTACAGTCGTGGTTACCCGGCATACACTGGTCCACGATACGATGTGATTCCAACTCAATTGCCAGCCGCGGGAGATGTCTTTGCTCCCGTCATTGTGGCGGAAAGCCCCAACAACGAAGCAAACATCCTGGCCATGCCGGACGGTACTCTTCGCTGCTATTACGCCGGCAAACAATCGACGCTATTTTTGGAGAGTCGCGACGAGGGCATCACATGGGGTGATCCGCAACTCGCCTTTGTTTGCGAAACTGCCGACCACTATCCCCGCCGCATGATGCTCGATCGGGCGGGAAACCAACATTGCCTCTTCTTCGGCAGCGAAAACCTGGACGTGTTCCACACAATTTTGCGTGCTGGTGAAAGCAACTGGAGCGAACCACAGCTAGCGGCCCGAGGACGCAATGGAGCCATCCGCAATTTAACCGAACTCGCAAACGGCCGGTTCGTGTTCGCATTCCATCGTCGGCACGGTTCTCGCACGCCGCCCACAGGTTCGTCATTCACAACCGCTGTTTATTCCGACGATGGCGGAAAAACGTGGACCGAATCGGAGTCGCAAATCTTCGCCCCCTGTCACGAGGGCTTCAACGGCAATAATTATGGTGCGGTCGAACCGACGGTCGTCGCCTTGCGCAACGACCGCCTGTGGATGCTGCTGCGCACACAAGACTATCGCCAGTATCAAAGCTTCTCGGACGATGGCGGCGAAACGTGGTCACCCGGCAGTCCCAGTCCCTTTACCAGTTCGAATAGCCCGGCTCATCTGAGGCGACTGGCCGACGGTCGCATTCTGATCTTGTGGTGCAACGCTCGAGAGACCGATCGATCCGTCTTCGGTCAGATGTATACAAACCGTACGAGTTTGTCGGCGGCGATCAGTGACGATGACGGCCGCACGTGGCGCGGCTTTCGCGAAATCTACCGCGACCCGGCCCGTGACAGCTATGCCGGCATCACGCGTGGCGACAGCGGCACCTCTTACCCCAATGCCGCCCAGAATGATTCCGGTAAGGTTGTATTTTGCTGCGGCCAATACGATGGATTGCGAGCCATCGGTCTATTCGATCCCGATTGGTTATTGGAAACCACACAGGTTTGTGATTTTTCACGAGTCGAGGCCGATCTGGAGCGGTGGCATCTGTACACGTTTCTCGAACATTCGCAAAAGGGTGTTCGCCGTCGCGGTCCAGAGATCGTGGAATCTGATTCGGCCATTGGCGGGCACGCATTACGGTTTCGACGCATCGATCGTCATCACGCCGACGCCGGCCTGTGGAACTTTCCGCTCGGCCGTGCGGGGCGCATGGAAATCACTTTGATGGCCGAAGACGGGGCAGCGCCCGTTGCGATTGAATTGTCGGATCATCATCGGCACCCAAACGACCCGACAACCGCCGATGATGCATTGTTCCGCTTCACCGTGGGCAACGGCCAGACAGTTCCGCTGTCAATGAGCCGTTCAGAAAAGGTTGTGCTTGACTGGAATCTCGATCGTCAGATCGGCACTGTTTCCTTGAACGGGCGCAGCGTTGCCAAACTGCGACCACAACGCGAGACGCCGACCGGTGCCTGCTACGTGCGCCTGCGATCATTGGCGGTAGAGCCAAACCCTGCTGCGATTGCACTCGAACGCGTCGCCGTCGAAGTCACTCGGCCCCTAACGCTTCCAAATCCGCAGCCGTAGCAGAACGCCCATGTCATTCCCTGCGGTAAGTTTATCGCCGCGGAGGCGAGGCGCGGGAATCTCGCTCGTCGTCGCGTTAAAAGCGCGTTAAAAGGGGACATTCAACTTTTCCACTCATTGGGTGCTGTTTGCCGCAGTGCTTGGCACAAGTTGAAAAGTAGAATGTCCCCTTTTTGTGTACCTTTTTTTGTGTACTCTGCGAACAAGAAAGCCTGTAATTGGTAACCCGAAACGTAAGTGAGGGATTCGCCGGCGCTTCGGATCACCATTCCATTAATGTGACGTGCGGATGGCACACCGCTCAATTCCAAGTAAGATAGAATCGTCCAATGCGACCGTATAACTTCCCATCGAGATATAGCATGACAGGACCGAAACCTTTCACCACAACATTCACCGCAATCGCTGCAGCGCTTCTCTTCTGTCCGAGCGCTACCGCCCTCGCCGATCGCATCGAAATCGCACCGGCTGGAGCCATCGACAACTGGCATCAGGCAGCCGGCCCCCACGGAGATTGGCGCGTCAATGGCGAACCGCCGCTGTCGTGGAGTGTCACACGGAATGAAAACATCCGCTGGCGCACGCCGCTCCCCGAGGCGGGAATGAGTTCCATCACCGTGTGGGACGACCGACTTTTCACCACAACTCACGTGCCGATCGAGTCGCTCGACGAGCAAGACCGCGTGAAAGACATCATCGGTTACTGCCTCGACGCCGAATCCGGCCGTATTTTATGGACTGTCGATCTGCCCGGTTCCGCCGAGATCTCGATTGCCGACGGATTCACCGACGGCACCGTATTCGCACCGATCACCGACGGCAAGCATGTCTGGTTCTTCAATCGCTGTGGATCGATCGGCTGCTTCGATATGTCGGGCCGTCAAGTCTGGCTACGCGAGTACACGCCGCGTTACAAGCACAGCAATCGACAGTTCGAACCGGTCCTTGTCGGCGATACGCTGCTAAACGTCGAAGTGCATGACAAAATCAACGGCGCCAAGATGAGCAAGTGGACGCCCGACCGTAAGAAACAGGCCGTCGTCATCCCGCCGGAAGTCACAAACGAAAAAGATGTTTGGACCTACATCCACGGCATCGACAAACGGACCGGAAAAGTTCTGTGGCGCGAAGATGTCGGAACGTCCATCCACAATACACCGACCGTAGGAACTCTCGCGGACGGTACTGCCGCGATCGTGCATGCGCGCGGCGGACCGCATGGCCCGCTCGAAAAACCGTTCGGCGTGAGCCTGACGCTGGTCGGATCAAAACAACCGGGCACGACGCTTTGGTCGACTGAACTGGCCGGATTGGACCCTTCGTACAGCAACCAATGGAACGCAGAAGAAGTTTACGGTTTTCTGGACGGTAAGCACGTCGTCCTGGATACCCAATCTGGGGAACTTCTCCGCGAGCAGCCGCTTTACGAATCCGCCGACCTCTGGAAATACAACACCGTTCAGTCGAAATGGGAACACGAAAGTCACGCGGCGGTCAAAGCGGGAAAGGGACATCCCAACACGAACCAAGCCAACATTGTCGTGGGGGAATGGCATTACTTTTTGTCGCATAACGTCTTTTATATTGGCCGCGTCCATGTGAAGACTGGCCATGTCGAATATCTGGAAGCACCGGCCCAGTTGATCGCCGCCGACGATGCCCGCTCAAACGATACATTCTTGTGGGGGCAGGGTCACAAGAATCGACCGACGAACGCGCGCGGCCTGGCGATCGGTCGCAAAGGAAACACGGGAACAGGGTGGGGGCACATTTCTGCGGCCAGCCCGACACTCGTTGGTCGTTATCTATTCTTGCCGGTTGTGACTGGTACGGTTTACGTCATCGATACGACGGTCGAGCAGCTTTCGCCCGACTCATTAGTCACGATCAACGATCTTGGCCCCGGTGGCGAAACGTGGACACTCGCGTCGCTGTCGTTCGTCGACGGCCGACTTTACGCGCACACGATGCGCGAGATCATCTGCATCGGCGAGTGAGATTAGAAATGTAGCGAGCCCGCGACACCATCACGACTGGCTGTAGGGAATCATGACCTCTTCGTCGTCGTATAGAAATGTCGCGCCGCCGGTCGCAAAGTTGGCGACGTCGGCAATCGTGTCTTGGCCAGCGGGGGATGCGAGAATCGATTCCATCTGCTCGCGCGAGTCGGCATACAGGCCGACGATCATGTAGTACGCAGGCTCTTCACCCGGAGTCGCCGACTGGCATTTGCCGATCGTCCACCCTTTGAGCCCCTCCATTTTGCGGGCAATGGGAATATGCACCTCACGGTAGTAGCGATCGAACTCGGCAGGGTCGTCGGGATGCCCATAAAGCACGGTGAGTCGAATCATTGTTGGCTCCAGCGGTGACTTGCGACGAGGCGTTCTCGACGACCGGTTCTGCAAGGAGTTGATAGCGAGACAATCCATGGCCGAAAGCGCTTGAATGACCAGCGCGGCTCACTCGTCACCAATGTGGCGCGACAGCAAAATGATGTTCGTCACCACAATGGCGGACATAATGAAACTAAATAGCGCCAGCAAATAAACCATATGCCGTTCTTCCCACTCCTACCGGCCAACTGCAATGGCCTACGCGCTGCCTGGCAAACGGAAATCAGCGCATTTGGTCCGCATGTTTCGCGATATCCTGCAGGTCGACGTTTCGGCGGTCCTCCGGAAATTCGTATGACTTCAAATACCATTCTTCGGTAAACGAGGCAGATTGACCAGGGCCTATTTTCTCCCGAGGGCCGATTGGCTCCAGTTCGGTCATTTTCTTCTCGAAGTACCAAATCGAAATCGTCAAACCGGCAACCTCATTATAAACCCGGTCGGGAAATGTCGGATACTTTTTGACAAATAACAAATCGTTCGGCGTCAAATAGCCAAACCAACCGGCGTACGAATCCATTCCCAATTTCGGGTATTGCGGCGTCCCGATAATCTCGAGGAATCCGTCCCGTTCACGAATTTCGGGATCTTCCGGCTGATAGTTGATCACCGGGCCAGGACCGTACATCACATATTTGTTCGGGAAACGACTGTTGGGTGTGAGTGGAATAACGCAAATGCCACCTCCTTGCGAGAACGTGCGGCTCCAATGACACCATTCCTTCGTTTCGTCGGATATGTTCTTGATAATCTGCTTGCACGACAACTTGGCGGTCGTTTCATCGAGGTGAAATTCCCGGATCAACTGCGTGCCGGTGGCCGAATCATGCTGGCTGGTTAACCGGGCGGCGCGCGGACCGATAATCTCTCCTTCCCAGCGGCCCGCCCATAACACCGGATGGCGAGGAATGACTCGCTCGGGTCCGATGTCAAAACGGCCGGCACTGAGACCGAAACTTTTCGTTCCGCTGGCGTCTTCCCACCCGGCGTCTTCCGGGTTGAGATAAAGCGCGTTCTTTCCGTTGAGTGAAAACTCCAACACGCGCCCGCCGGCCCGCGGACACAACACGGCCCGCGACACGTCATTCTCCAGCAAGATGCAATCCGAATAGCCGTGGAAACTAATGACGCTGGCACCGGGGTAATCTGCGGCCGCAAGGTTGATCGGTCCGCAAACCGACATGCTGAATGCGACAATAACAGTAAAGACATTTGCCCACAGAATGCGTCGGTCACGGGCGAGGTTCATTTCGGACGAGTCAAATGGACGAAGGAATGCGCGTTTCATGGTGCTAACTTCTTGTCTACGGGAAACAAGTTGAGATGATGTGCGAAACCTGTAGCCGTTCCGACAGTGTACATTCCGCCGCAGGTGAAAGCCATAACCGTAATTGGTTCCATGCGAGACCTGGGCGCGTCGATTGGTGCGCAGTTGTCGTGAGCGACCAAAACCCGTTCGGCAAGTTATTGACCCTTTTCATGACTGTGGGGTACGATAAGTAGGTGGTCCGTCGCTTGACGTGCAGCGATCGCGTAGACGAGTTAGTTCGACAGGCGACGTGTGACCTTCCAGGAGCTTCGATGATGTCCTCGCTTTCCCACCGCACTGACACGTGCACCGAGTTTGCTGCCGCGGCATCGAGCCGGCGGGAGATTCTCAAGGCGGGCGCACTGGGAACATTGGGATTCGGGTTGGCCGACTTGCTCAAGTTGACCGCGCAAGCATCGCCTGAGTTGCGCCGCCGACCGGTCAAGTCGGTGATCGTTCTACAGAAATACGGGGCGCCCAGTCATATCGATACCTGGGACATGAAGCCCGCGGCTCCCGTCGAAATTCGCGGCGAATTCGATTCGATCGCTACGCCGATCCCCGGGTATCATGTTTGCGAACACATGCCGCGCACCGCACAGCTTGTCGATAAGATGACCATTGTGCGGTCGATGGGCCACCGCGTTGCGAACCACAATCCGGCGACCTACTTCATGCTCACCGGGCGGACCAGCACCGCCGACATCGTGCAAGTCGGAGCCACGCCCGACGACTGGCCCAATCCAGGTGCCGTGTTAAGCAAGTTGCGTCCGGGCGAAGGCAAGTTGCCCGATTCGGTCATCCTGCCACATCTTACGTTCGACCAGGTTTACACCACGCCCGGTCAGTTCGGCGGCATCTTGGGAAAGAAGTACGATCCGTTTGTCATCGCGCAGGATCCCAACCAGGCCGACTTCTCCATCGACGAACTGCAGCTGCGTCAGGGAATCACGTTGTCGCGGCTCGACAATCGTCGCCAACTGTTGGATCAACTCGATCGCACCCAACAAAACGTCGAAAAGACATTAGCAGTCGCGGGCATGGATCAATACTACGATCGGGCCTGGTCGATTCTGACTTCCCCTGAGTCGAAGCAGGCCTTCGATATCAGTCGCGAGCCCGATTCGGTTCGAGACCGTTACGGACGAAACACCGTCGGCCAAAGCATGCTGATGGCCCGCCGCTTAATCGAAGCCGGCGTGCGATTCGTCACCTGCTATCACGGGCTTAATCCCGGTGACACCGCCGGTTGGGACACGCACCGCGACAACTTCAACGGCTTGAAGAACCGCTTGCTTCCCCCGGATGACCAAGGCTTCGCGGCGCTCATTCTCGATTTGGAACAGCGCGGCATGCTCGATTCGACGTTGGTCGTCTGGTGTGGCGAGTTCGGTCGCAGCCCGCGCATCGGTAAAGCGGATGTGACCAAGCGGATCGCACCGGCAGGACGCGACCATTGGCCGTTCGCCTATTCGATCGGGCTGGTCGGTGGAGGGGTGAAGCCCGGATACATTTGCGGCAAGACCGATAAGATCGGCGCGTATCCCGTGGGTCGGCCGTACGGACCGGCGGACGTCGCAGCGACGATCTTCTGGGCGCTCGGCATCGATCCCGCCACCGAAATCCACGATCGCCTCGGCCGACCATTCAAGTTGGCCGACGGCAACCCGGCGACCGAGTGGTTTGCGTGAGGCTCGCCGCGATTGCTGAGATCCGGCCGAATGCATCTTGCGTTGTCTCTATTGTAAGAGGTTGACGCACCACGGGGCGTGGGTCGTGTTGTTTCGGACTGCGGCCCATCCATGCCGCATCTCTCGACAGGCCATGAGACACGGCCGCCAGCATTGAGTTGCGTCAATCACGCGCAGGCGGGAATCCAGTCGACGACAATCGTGACTCTGCAGTGCGTGTGATTTGGTGGAGAACTACATTCGACCTAGATGCGATCCATCAAAGCCTGAAGCGCCAGCGAAGGAGATTCACTCGGCATCAAATGCAGCAAAATTATGAAGAGACAGGATTGACGTGATGGACAAGATTATTCTTTT
>JANQRQ010000296.1 GCA_028284485.1 Planctomycetaceae bacterium
AGTAGATTGTGCCGTCGTTCAGCGTTAATAGAATTCCGCAGGGATTTCCGCCGTCGGAACCGTCGGGTAGCATCGAACCGTGGTGCGCAATCGTCAACTTGACGTTTCCGAATTCGTGCTGAAACGCACCGCCAATGTGCTGGGCATGCACGTTCGACACGCCTTGGCCGGTAAGCCATTGTGTGATTTCGAAATTGGCGATCACCAGGGCTCCCGTTCGCTTGGCGATGGAAACCGTGTCGCCCACATGGTCGCCATGCCCATGGGATACGAGGATCACGTCCGGGGACAAATCATCAGCTGCGATCGATGCCGACGGATTATCGGTGAGAAAAGGGTCAATCAGGATTTTCTTGCCATTCGTCTGCAATTCAAAGGATGCATGACCGAGCCAAGTCAGTTTCGATGCCATGTCTCTGCCCTTTTATCAATCGCGGATTCAAAATTCGCAGGAAGAAGAATTCATTCACGCCTATTCGCTTTAGGCCGCCATGTCAGTCGATGCCCAGAATTCGTTTCATGTTGGTTTTGTACATTTCGACCCCGGGTTGGCCATACGGGTTGATATTAATCAAACGGCCCTCGACAACGGTTGTCAGCATCATCATTTGCAGTAGTTGCCCCAAATAATACGCATCGAGTTGTGGGATGACGATATCAGCCGTCGGTCGACCATCTTCGTGGTAGGCTTCGTTCGTTCCCTTAGTGGCCGCCGCAAGGATTTCGGGCAGTCCCTTTCCCGCAATTTGATTGAGATCATCTTCATCGCGATTCGATTCAGGAACGGTTTGCACATCGTACGCCGGCGACTCGACGACAATGTTCGTAAACAGTTTGTCACCCTTTCCCTGTTGATGTTGCTGCCCGCGGCTGTGCAAATCGCGAGTGTTGACGACGGTTAATGGAGTCGCCCCCTGCCCTTGTTTGCCGAGGCTTTCGGAAAGCAATTGATCGTACCACAGTCCGAACGCTTCGAGTCGCTTGCCCCACGTGGTGAGCACGCGGATGTTGGCTCCTTGGTCGACCTCTAACGCATGGCACGTCGCCGTGTAGTCCAATACGGGGTTCGTGCCGGGCGGCTGTGTGCGGAACGACTCGGTGATATCGGCGGCTCCGCGCAGCAATTGTCGAATATCGATTCCCAAGACAGCTGCGGGAAACAAACCGACGGCCGTCAGCACCGAAAATCGCCCGCCGATTCCATCGGGAATGGGGAAGACTTCGGGGTATTCCGTTGTATTCGACAGGTTGCGTAACTTCCCGATTTCTCCAGTGATGGGGACGACAAACCGCCGGCTGTCAGACGAGTCCGGACCGTAGTAGCCTTCCAATGCTTTGCGAAAAATCCGAAAGGCGACTGCAGTCTCTAACGTGCCGCCCGATTTGCTTATCACCGAAATACCCCAGCGTTGCTCGACGTCGCTTTTGTCACGACACGACGTTTCCAACAGATTCAACAAGGCCTGGACACTATCGTTGTCGACATTGTTTCCCTCAAAATAGAGGCGCGGCACGCCTCCCCGTTGACTTCGACTCAGCTCGTTGTGAACGGGAGAGCACAGCGCTTCGAACAGGGCCCGCATGCCCATGTAAGAGCCACCGATACCCAGCACGACGAGGCGATCGATGTTGTCGCGTAGTTCGGCGGCGACACGTTCGATTTGGCCGACAAGCCCGCCGTCCGTTTTGGCCTCGATGTCTTTGAGTAGTCGCGAGGGGAACTCGATAAAGCCCGCATCCAGCGGCTGTTTGTCTTCCGGGACAATACCATTCGAGTTGAACAATTCCACATCTTCGAAGACGACGTCTCGCGCTTGAAGAAGCTTTTCCTCCACCTCGGTTATGCGTTGTTGCGTCACGGAAGAGCGTGCGACCGAACCGTCGTAGATCAGTTGTGATGCCATCTCTAAGCCTCTTCGCCATTCGCGAATGCAGATTCTCGAGTATCCATGAGATTGTTACGTACGAGAGCAGTCTACATTTTCTTGTCGGTGTTTCTGGCTCGTGGGAGCGAGCGATCATAGAACAAAACGCGATTGTCGCGGCCACAAGTCAGCGTAATACGCTGTAAACAAATCTCGGTTTATCACGTCGATCTGCGAATGGGAAGGGATAGCGGAATTCAATGTCCCTGCCCCAGCATGGACGGGATTTACCGGTCGTCACGAAGCCGGCGGAGGTTGCCGGGCACACTCATTGCGGCAATTGAACCAATGCACCCGAAGTGCTGCCTGGGCGCGGACCGACCTTTACGTTTCCCCATTGTGGATCGTAAAGAACCTGTCCATCTTGGTGAGCTGTAACACGCCGGTTAGTAATTCCGTCGGTTCGCGCAAATGCACTTCGATTCCCTGCCGCGTTAACGCAGCCATCATTCCCAGCAATTGCCCCTGCACATGATCGATCCCTGCGACTTGGAATTCCACCACTTTGGATTCGAAGTCGGTGACGATCTTGTTGAGCTGTTCACGGCAATCGGGGATGTCCGGCGATTCGGGAACCTGATTTTCCACGAACCGGACTATGGTTGTTCCGTTTTGCTGGTCGGCTTCAAAGGCACCGTACGTCGGCATGAATCACACTATGGGGGGACGTGATGAGTATTCGAATCTGGAAGGTGGGAACGATTGCCCTGCGCTGTTCTCAGGGACGTTAAAGATGAATTCGGGTATCAGGTAATGCTTGTTGCAGCTGTTCGATACCATTTTCGGTGACCTGTGTGCCACTGATGAGCAAGTGTTTCAATTTCGTAAGTTTTTGAAGAGTCTGAATTCCCGCGTCGGAGATATTCGTATGCGTCAGCTGCAAAAAGATAAGGCTATTGAGTCCGGCAATGTTTTCCAATCCCTGATCGGAAATCGCTGTGCTCCCAAGCTCCAATACTTCAAGATTGACGAGATTCGCCAAATGTTTGAGACCATCATCGTCCACGTTTGTGGCGTTCAACCGTAAAACCTTAACGTTTTCGAGTTCGCTCAACGGTTGTAAGTCGTCCGCTGAGAATTTCGAATCGTTCAATACGACTGTCAGCGATGTCTCGGCCTCTTCGTGCCGCGACGTAATCTTGGCACCAATGGCTTCCAAAATTCGTGCGGCCTCGATTTGCCCGGTTTTGAGAGGCTGCTGGCCCGATTCTGGCATGCTCTGTTCCCCTTGGGGGCAGAACTCAAATGGCTGATGAACGTACTTTTTGCAATTGTATCAACGAACTTGAATGCTGGCCAATGCACGTTTCGGGGGCATCGCCAACCTTTCAGTGCCCGCACCGACATCGAACGAACGGTCCTTGGGATCGTGTCGATTGCCGCTTGGCCGGCAGCGAAGTCGGAATTCGCATGCAAGCCACGCCCGCTGCAACTCAAATTTATTTGCTAACTTAAATTGTAGGGAACATAATTATGGTGGTCGAGGCCCGAATTCGGCAGTTCGCGAGCTGTTGTCAAATCAAATCCACCATCGTTCCGAGAGAAGCCGGCCGTTTGCAGTCATTTGAGATTTCTGCCAGCGGTGTGTTTTTTCGACTCATACACCTTTTCCCGCTGGCAGAGCTTGGAGAAACGGCAGTTCTTCGTCATGCTGTTTCGGTTGAAACAAACATTCTCAAACTTGCCAATCGTGGAAGGCTAGGCGACATAAAATGTCCCTGCAGGTTCTAAGCGTCGGGCAATGTCGGCCCGATCATTCGTCGATCTCCTCATTCTTTAAGAGCCATTTCGATGCAGTTGTCATCGATGCAGACACTTGGGGAGACACGATAACCAAGATGCAGAACGAAACGATCGATTTGGTACTGGTCAATCGTTTGCTGGACAGAGATGGTAGCGATGGGCTGCAAATCGTAAAGAATTTGAAAGCCGATCCGGAGTATCGCTCTGTTCCTGTCATGCTGGTCTCGAATTATCCCGAGGCGCAGCGGGCGGCGGTTGAAGCGGGAGCCGTACCGGGTTTTGGAAAAAGCGAATTGCGAACGCAGCAAGTCGTCAATCGAGTTGCCGCTGCATTACCGGATTCTTCGAAATCCTGAATTGCCCCAGGCCCAGGCAGCCTGAGTGGTTTGTTTTTTTTGAGGGCGTAGCGGAAGTCTGCCAGTCCGCCTATTTCCCAGATTTCATACGGGCCTGGAATTTCAGCGCGAACTTGCGATCACCGGCCAGGCATCGATTATTCAACGCCAAGGCGATTCGGATTCGCTCGACGGCTTGTACGACCGGCGAGGTAAGGCGATCGACGATTTCCGCCGGACGGTGCGATTCGAGTTCTTTGACCGTGGTGACACCGAGGAATTCGAAGATCTCACGGGCTTGATAATCGCGTTTGAAAAACTGGTCGAGCTTGGCGTCGCCCGTGACGCGGGGCCGGCCCAAGCTTGCGGTCTTCTTTTTTGCCGCCGACTTTTTTGAGACCTTCTTCTTTGCGACCTTCCTTTTAACCGTTTTCCCAGATGCCTTAGGGGCCGAACTCCCTTTCTTGCTCTTGCGGACTTTCTTCTTCGCAGGCTTTTTTGCCTGTTTGGAAGCGACTGTTCGCTTGCGCTTCGTCTTAGCAGATGCATTTTTTCGGGACGACGATTTTTTCTTGGGCATCGTCGCATCCTACTGCGCGTTCGGTCAGCCGGTCAAAGACAATTCGTGAAAGATTCAGACGTGCCAAAAAGAGGGGCAGCGAAGCGATTCAAGCAGCAACGACCACCGGGGCATTAATGCGAATCAGGCGGTTGGGCCGTCCGTTTTCAGACGGATCGGCGGGTGATTCCATCAGTGCGATGGTTGGCCACTACGACCGGCGATGACGGCGACAGCCCGGATGACTTCGCGATGGGTTAGCAAGCCGTGAAGTCTCTCGACGAGTTCCACGGAGATATACCAGCGACCCAGGATTTCGAACATGGTGTCGAGACGCAGGGGGTCGAGCCGATACTGCCGTTTCAGTTTTTGAGCTTGTCGGGGTGGCATATCCTCAAACTGACTAATCAGCAGGAAATCGCCCTCATTCGGCATATGCAAATGCAAATCCCGCAGCTCCGCTGCCAAGGCATCGTCGACCTGCAGGTCAACCTTCGAGGGACCACACTCCATGTACAAGCGGACGACATCCGGTGCTTGCTCGACCAATCTGGCGGTGGTCTCACACGCAGCATAGACAATACTCTCGTCAACGAGCGTTGCCTCGAGTTCTTCGTCGACGAGATGCTTGTTCCAGGTCTCAGCCAGCAAATCGAGCTGGACGTGCGGCGGGACCGTTTGCAAGAACGGCACTTCGGTCAAGAATCCGAATTGCTCGTCATCGGCAGTTCCAAACTGCTGCGCCAATGCCATTCGCTCAAGCGTCTCGTGGAAGGAGACGCGGAATGCCAGGTAGCTGATAGCAGACTGGGGTAGCAATTTGTCGGCGATTGCAAGCATGATTCCATGCTCACACAGGTCTTGAGTAAAAACAACCATAAATTAACGGAAAAGAAACAATCCAAGAATCTGCACATCGGTAGCTGCACTATTGGCGCCAATGAACAAATCCTGTGCGAACGGTGAACTTCAACAGCGCAGGTGGGAAACGGGATGTTGCGACCGTTACGACTGCTCCAGAATCGCAAACCATTCCCCAACAAAGGTTTGGTTATAGCATCTGTAACCCGCACGAGTGGGTCCGAATTCCCCGAGCGCGTACGACATTGGGGACGACATCGTAACGGTTTCTTCTCGACGCTGCGCCGGCCTCTCAAAATCTTTCGCCCGGCCGCGAATCGGACTGTGAAGGCCGGGTTGGCGGAATGGAATTATCGCCGGTACTCGACCGTAAATGGTGGTCGGTCGTAAGTTCCTCCATCCCCGGTGACTCGCGGATCCCCGGTTTCGGAGAGTACCGACATAAGGCGAGTCGACAGACGCTGCCGATCCTGAGAGTAATCGCCGTTCTGGGCCAGGTTCTTCAGGCAGTCTGGATCGTTTCGAAGGTCGTATAGTTCTTCGCCGGGCCGTCGCCCAAATGCATAATCGTAGTATTTTTCCATTCCAGGATCTGATTTGTGCGTCGCAATCCACGCTTTCGTCGGGCTGGCGTCGAGGTCGCCGAACGCCACAAAGGTATCTTCTCGGAGTTCTACATAAGGAGGCATTGGCCCGGCTGGCTGCCCCGCACCAGGTCCGATGCCCATCGGCCAACGTTCCGGCTTGAAATTACGAATGTACAAAAAGTCTTTTGTTCGAATTGCCCGTTGGGGATACGGCATTCGATCGAGCCGGGCGGCTGCCACATGTCGCTCTCGTCCGGTAATGACATAGTCCCGAGCACTATCCACATAACCGCTTTTACCGGACTTCAAAACATTAACGAGACTGCGTCCGGTCATGACTGCAGGCGGATTGAAACCGGCTGCATCAACGAGCGTTGGTGCAATGTCGGTCAAGCTGACGAAGTCATCAACCACGCGGCCCCCCGGTACTGCCGTGCCCCAACGAATTGCAAGCGGTACATGCACGCCAAAGTCGTATAAGTTGCATTTGCCGCGCGGGAATCCGGGTATTCCGTGATCGCCCGACACAACGATAATTGTGTTTTCAAGTTCGCCGAGTTCCTCGAGCCTTTGAATCAGCACACCTAAACCGGCATCAAACGCTTGGACTTCGCCGAGGTAATCGCAGAAGTCTTGGCGGACAATCGGCACGTCCGGCAGAAACGCTGGCATTTTTCCCTCGAGATCGTCGGGTTCGAGTCCCCAGAGATTCTTGCCGGAACCTTGTGTCCACTTGCGATGACAGTTGGTCGGCCCAAACCAATAGCAGAACGGTTGGCCGTTTTCTCGCTTATTCAAAAAGGCTTGAAAGTTGCCTTCGACTTCGTCCAGCAGTTTTTGTTTGGCCGCTTCGACGTTGTTTGAACCGCTGACTGTCTGAGAAAATCGATTGAAGTTTCGGCCGGCGGAGTTGTAAGCCGTTGCCTCAGCTCCATACGGAGCATTCGCCGGAGTACCCGGACTCCATACCTTATAGGTATGTCCGATGTGGTATCCCTGCTCTTGCAGAATCAACGGATACGAAGGAATGGCGAGGTCCCAGATGGCTCCCTGGAGAATGGCCCCTCGTCCGGTCCTCCAAAAATACTGCCCCGAGAGCAGCGAGCTGCGGCATGGTGTGCAGGACGGCGCGTTCACGTAGGCATGCGTAAACAATACTCCTTCTTGGGCCACCCGGTCGAAATGGGGTGTTTGTACGATGTCGCTGGGCCCGCCCGGTTCGATCTTGGCATAAGCGCTGGCATATCGGCCCCAGTCATCAGCGAACGCAAAGACAATATTCGGACGCCGGGTTGCACTTTGTTGCGCGCCTGTTGTGCTGGCTGCGGCGGCTTGCGCTACGACAACACCGTACAAACCCAGGTCAAATGACCGGGGACCGCCGGGTTTGGCACAATGGACGGCGAGAACATTTCTGCCTTTCTTTAGCAGGCTCCCACTTTC
>JANQRQ010000358.1 GCA_028284485.1 Planctomycetaceae bacterium
ATACCTCTAGGAGCAATCGAGCTGGAGAATTTCCCAGATGGAGAAATTAGCTGCCGGCTTGAACAGGATATCCGCGGGCGTGATGTTTTCCTGTTCCAGCCGACCGGCCCGCCGGTGAACGACAACCTGATGGAACTGCTAATTATGATCGATGCGTGCACGCGCGCGAGCGCCGCACGTATCACGGTGGTCATGCCCTATTTTGGTTACGCCCGGCAGGACCGCAAAGACGCCGGCCGCGTCCCCATTACAGCGAAACTGGCGGCCAACCTGATTGTTAAAGCGGGGGCCGACCGAGTGCTCACGATGGATTTGCACGCGGCACAAATCCAGGGCTTTTTCGATGTTCCGGTGGACCACTTGTATGCAGCGCCGATTTTGGACGACTATTTTCTGTCGCTAAATCTCTCACCTGACGAAATCGTCGTCGTCAGCCCCGATGAGGGGAGCATTAAGCGGTCGCTACAACATGTGGAGCACCTGGGTGGCAACCTGGCCATCGTGGACAAGCGCCGGTCAAGCGCCATGGAGACGAAGCAGGCGAATTTGATTGGTGGCCCCTTGAAAGGCAAAACGGCGCTGTTGTTCGACGATATGATCACGACGGCGGGTTCGATCGTAGGAGCGGTTTTGATTGCCCATCAACACGGTGCAACTCGCATCTATGTGGGGACCTCGCACGCGGTTTTGTGCGGCCCGGCGAAGCAACGACTGCAGGAAGCCCCGATCGAAGAAGTCGTCGTCACCAATAGCTTGCCAATTACCCCTGAAAAGTCGATTCCCAATTTGCGCGTGGTCAGCGTTGCGCCGATTTTGGGGGAAGCGATTCGGCGCATTCATCGCAATGAATCGGTGAGCGTTTTGTTTCAATAAAGCGCGTTGCTCTTCGCAATGCCGGCGACGTACGAGCCGGGCAGAACAATCTTGTGCGACCGCGATGTGGGACGGTTTCATATTCTCTGAGAATACACGAAAGCCTTCTGATCGTTGTGCCTGGCGAGGCGTCACTTGCTGCTCCGGGGCACGACGCAGTTTGTCCGCTGGATGGTTCCGAATCGCACGATGCCTCGAGTGACTATTGTTCTTCCTCGAGCGGTCGATTTGCATACCGATTCACGAACTGTTCGCTCGATTCGAGGTCGGGGATCAGGCAGGGGTGTTTGTATTGTTCGATACTGCCCCCCAGCGACGATTGCCGATCGCGCGCGAATTGTGTCCAAGTTCCGGACGGTAACGGGATTTCCTGCAGCTGTGCCAGCCGGCCCGAATTCCGTTTTTCGCGATACTCCGAATTCAGTTCCTGCAGGCGGTTGTCGACATTCTCCGCGAGCCGTTGCCCAACTTGCTGCGACGGTAAGTCGCTATTCTCGATCATCAATTGATATTGCGGTGGTTCGCCCCAGGACGGCATCACCGTGAATTGATCGAGCCGAAGATTCAACAACTCCAAGCAGTCTTTTACAGCATCGACCACTTGTGATTCTGAAAGCTTCTCTCCGGTGATATTGGAGATATGGGCGCCTTTATGCAGAAAGTTAAGGATGGGCGTCGTGTTGAAGAATCCGTCACACTGGACAACGTCGCAGATGTCGTATCGATAAAGACCCGACGATGTCGTCAACAGGATGTAGTAACATTCTCCAGGGACCAGTTCATGAGCTTCCAGAACATCGGGATTGTCGCTGCCGTATTGATCTTCAGGAACGAATTCGAAGTAATGCGTATCGATATCGAGGATCCCCCCCGGTTGTTCACCATTTAAGGGGATTGTCATTCGACCTTCGCTGGCGGAAAGCCCATGGTCGCGAAAATGAACCGATGGAAAGTAGTCCCGCAGCGCCTCGAGATACGCACTACAGCTTCCCGACTTCCACACGGCCACGACATTCAGGTTTGGCCAATAATCATCGGGAAGTAACCGGCCACGTTGATTGGCAGCTTGTTCGAGAGTCGTCGCCCGTCGCGGATCACGCCGAGAATAACGGCGTCGCAGTGCTTGCCGAATGTCTGCAGCGACGTTGTACTTGTTCGAAAGTGTGCCATCGCGAATGTCACGAATCAAAGTTTCCTTTTCCGAGTCCGCCAGTTTGGCCTGATGCAGAATCGTGCTGGGATTGGCCGTCATAAGCATGCCGACTTCAGGATCGGCAACCGCCAAGCGTAGTGCCGTGTAGTACTTTGCTTCGGGATCATCAATTTTCGCGATGATCGGCGGCAAGGTGTACAAAACGCGGATTGCTTTGCGTTGCACGCTGGCTGCCAAGCCGCTGATGTTTCCGCAGGGAATTCCCCCATCGGTCCGATATCGTTCGTGATCGCTACTCAGTTGAACGATTCTTTGCCGAGCCAATACCGGAAACTCGCCGTGCACTTGGATTGCCCAAATCTGCCAACCACGGCGGTAGTCGTCGAGAAATTTTTGTGTGACCGGAATGAATTTAGAATCGGATGTCGTGCCGCTACTGAGCGCAAACATCAACAGACGGTTGTTGGTTCCCAACAGTGCCTGGCAATCGCCACGCTTCAGGCAATCGATGTCATTGCCGAAGAAATCGTACGTCGTCACCGGAATGCGGCGGCGAAAGTCGATCGGGTCGGCGAGGTTCGTAATGCCGTTACGTTGGCTGAAACGGCTGTCACTGTTGAGTGACAGCAATTCGCGCAGCACGCGCCGCTGTGTCGCTCGGCAGTCTTTAGTACTTTCCTGGAACGATTGGAGTTGGCGGCGTAAACCGATACGCGTGAAAGTCCCCGCTTTGTCGAGCAGCACGGGCGGAATTCGCATGTGTCTTCGCCAAAAGGTGTTTCAGCTTTCCATGACCGTCAGAGCGGTAGCGCCCGACATCCGACTTCACACAACAGCAATCTGTTGTGTGGCGGATTCTTCCAATCGATCGCGAATGAAGAATGAAGCATTGGGGTGTGCACATAAAAGAGAGTAGGCGTCGGCCAGACTACTCTGTCTTGGTGGCTTCTTCTTCGCCTTCGCCCTCTTCTTCCTTCTTCTTCTTCTTCTTCTTGCCCACCGTTACTTTGATAACGCGAACTTTTGGCAAGCCGAGTGGACTTTGCCCGGGCAACCAGCGATCTTCCAATTCCAACTGGGCAATTCGTTCGGCACGTTTCAGCACGTTTCGTGACCGCGCCAACCGGCCTTTTCGTTTGAGGGTTTTATCAATCGTCACGGGAACTTCCTGAATCTATACGCTGTCGATTTGGATGGAATTTGTCGTGGAGAGACCGTCGCCAGGATTCGTCGAAACTTGCGGCGCCGGTGAAAGTTAGACATCTTAGGCAGTACTGCAGAACAATGCAACAAACGAACGGGACTGTGACGGGCCGCCAGATTGCTGCCTGGGTGCCCCCGTTTCAGCACATCCCCGAAGGAAATGCGATGAATCCGGCTCTGTTCGAGACAAATTTTACAGGACTCGACTGGGCGATTGTGGCGATCTATTTGAGCGGTTCCATCGCAGTAGGAGTGATTGCAAACCGTTACGTGGGAAATCTTTCGGACTACCTGGTCGCAGGGCGCACGCTTCGCATTCGGCTGGCGCTCGCCTCGATGACCGGGACCGAACTTGGTTTGGTGACTGTCATGTACAGTGCCGAACTCGGATTCAGCCAGCAGTTCGCCTCACTCTATTTGGGCCTGCTGGAGCTGACCGCATTATTTGCGGTTGGGGTGACCGGCTTTTTGGTTTACCGCTTGCGGCAGTCGTCGGTGATGACGATTCCGGAATATTATGCGAGTCGATATTCCGATGGAGTGCGGGTCGTTGGCGCGTCGGTCATGGTCATTTCGGGCGTCCTCAACATGGGGTTGTTTCTCAAAGCTGGGTCGCAGTTTCTCACGGCGATCTCAGGCCTGGACGACGGCCTGTACCTCAAATGGATGATGACCGGTCTGTTGCTATTGGTGCTGTTCTATACGGTTTTGGGTGGCATGGTTTCCGTGGTCATAACCGACCTGATCCAATTCTTGGTCCTCGGGTCGGCAATGGTGCTGGTTAGCGGTTACATTGTTTACGACGTTGGTTGGCAGGGGTTTTCCAGCATCGTGACGGAACAATCCGCCTACATCGATCCCACCAATGCGACGAATCCCTCGGGTCAGGGATCGGGCATCGGTTGGTTAGTCATCGTTCAAATGGCGATCGTCATTTTCTCGGCCGCTTTGCTCTGGCCTCCCTCGGCATCGCGCATTCTTTCAGTCCATAGCCCACAGGTCGCCCAGCGTCTGTACTTACTTAGCAGTGTGTCACTGTTATCACGACGTGCCCTGCCGATTCTGTGGGGCATCGGGGCTTACGTCTTCTTCACGCAAAGTGACGGTCTGAATGCCGCCTTCGACGCAGCGATTGACGAGGGACGGATTTCCACGATTTCCGCGATGCCGTTGTATTTGGCAAAGATCATTCCAGCGGGGCTCTTGGGGCTGATCACCGCCGGTATGGTTGCGGCGTTCATGTCGACCCACGACAGCTACCTGTTGTGCTGGAGCAGCGTCATTACGCAGGACATTGTGGCGCCGATTTTTGGTTCGATCAGCCAACGGGGCCGAATTACGCTGACGCGGATCTCGATTCTGGCCATTGGTGCCGTTTTGTTGGTGTGGGGCCTGTGGTACGAAGTTTCGAGCAATCTTTGGCAGTACATGGCCGTTACCGGAACGGTTTATCTGGCCGGTGCCTTTCCCGTTGTCGCCGGCGGTTTATATTGGAAGCGGGCGAGCAATGTCGGCGCTTATGCCGCACTTATTGGAGGGCTCTTGGGACTAACGGCGATGGATCCTGTCATCAAAGCTTTGAACGGAGCAGGAATCGATTTGAATGCAGCACATTTGTCGATATTGACGTTTGCTGTTTCCTCGATTCTGTTCGTCGTTGGATCGTGGCTATGTCCCAACGGCAACAAGTCCGTCGAGGCAGCCAACCCAGGAGGCGACACATGAAAGTCTGGATGACCTTATGGACGATCCTTCTGGCGCTGAGTGGTCTTTCGTTGACGGTACTGCTGTTTGTCATCGGCTCTGGATGTGTAAGCGAGTTAAAACAAATGCTGCACGAACTTAAGGAGCATGTCGATGACGCGCAACCGATCGGCGACGACGTACGATCCCGACAGGAATCGCGTTAAGTCAAGTTGTTCCCTATCTGCCGGTGCGTTACCCGTTTTACTATCGGTTTAAATTTGTGCGGTGCGCGAGAACTTTCGTGCCGCGCCGACACTTTGGGTTACGACCAGAATCAACCGGAAGTGCCGGGTCAATCCTGGCCCGACCAACGGATCGCGTGAATTTGTGAGTGCTGCGATTGCCCGGTCGGCTGCGAAATAGAGATTTCTCAGCAGAACGATTGAATCATCGGCAGAATTGCTGTTTGCTGTACTACAGCGTTTTGCGCTGACTTGTGGCCGCGACAATCTCGTTTTGTTCTAGGATCGTTGGTGCCCACGAGCCAGAACGCCTACGAGAAAAAGTAAACGGCTCGAAACGACGCGCGATGATTCTGCCGGAGCTGTGGGGTTTCGCGAATTTGCTGGTACCGCTATGTTGTGATCGTCGCGCCGAGCACAATTGAATTGTGGCAATCGAGCGGCGAAGTCGCTCCCCCGGCGCGTCGTTTTGAGCTTCATCATCACTGCCCGTCTTCATGATTCCGGGCATCGGTTTACGAATGAGTGAGATTACGCGAAAACTTCTGTTCACGGCAGCATGCCTCATTCTCCCTGTCTTGTGGGGCGTGTTGGTGAATTGGTTGTTTAATCTGTGGCAGTCGGCGCGCACCGAAAAGACCGAAGATGAACCTGTGTTTCCCGACTATCAGATTTGAGGCCCTGCCGGAGCAAAGATTTAAGGTTGTCTGTCATGCATATTTGCCCGAGACCCAACGAGAGTCAGGCTCTGCTCGATTTGTTCAACATCAAAATCAGAGATTGACCCGGCGTGGCCGGTTTACTCGGGCCGCAACCAAAAAGTCACGACTTTTGGAAGATTTGCGCGCCATGCACAAATTTCAACTGTTTGTAGAACAGCACTAAGGCGTATTCGGGATGAAATTCGAAACGCTGGAATTTGTATTGGCCGGACTGGCAGGTGGGGGAGTCGGATTTATTTCGGGAGTCTTCGGTGTTGGCGGCGGATTCTTAATTGTTCCCGTACTGAATATTGTGCTTGGCATCGAGTTTCAATATGCGGCGGGTGCCAGCGTCTGTCAGGTACTGGGTCCTGCAACGACATCGTTGTTATCACGCAGAATTCGGCTAGATGATTTTCGCCTGCCTCTCACGATTTCTGGTGGCTTACTGTTCGGGGTCTTTGCCGGTGCGCAAGCACTGGAATCGATGCTGCACGTCGGAAAGGTCGTCATATTCGACAAAGAGGTCTGGCTAGCTGACCTGGTGGGGCTGGCGATTTACTTCGTTTTGTTATTGAGTGTCGGTCTGTTCGCCATTTGGGAAGTCCATCGCACGAAACTCAATCGCCCCCTGCGACGGGGATGGCTGACCGCCTGGCATATTCCGCCGTTTGCGTCATTTCCCGAATTCGATTCCGATCGAATTTCGATTGCTGTGTTGGCCTGGTTCGGTGTCGGCGTTGGATTCCTTTCCGGATTGTTGGGAATGAGCGGGGGCTTGGTCCTATTACCGGGATTGATCTATCTGCTGGGAGTCAAAACTCATCAATCGGTAATCAGTTCGTTGATCATTGTGTGGATCATCTCTGCTCAGGCGACAGCCGCTCATGCCTGGAACGGTTTCGTCGATTTGGGACTGGTGATGGCATTGCTATTTGGCGGAACAATCGGCGCACGGCTGGGGACAGAACTGAGTGTGAAACTCCGTGGACCGAAACTGCGTGAAGGCTTCGGATGGCTACTATTGTTCACGTCGGCCATGATCGGCTTCCGGCTTTTATGGCTACTGTTGCCATAGCCGCCGAGGAAGGGCAGAATCGATTGCGGCAATGAAATAAGTCAACAAGAGCGCTCCACACCAAGGAACAAATGGCATGGCTGATAAAAAAATTCTGATTCTGACTGGCGACTACGTCGAAGACTACGAAATGATGATTCCCTTTCACGCGCTGCAAATGGCTGGCTATACGGTCCACGCTGTTTGTCCCGACAAAAAGGCGGGCGATCAAATCGCCACGTCGATCCACGATTTCGAAGGGGACCAAACCTACACTGAGAAGAAGGGGCATAACTTTACGCTCAATGCGACCTTCGCAGAAGTGAATTCGGCCGATTATGATGCCGTCCTCATTCCCGGCGGACGTGCTCCCGAATATATTCGCCTTAACGAACGCGTCATTGCCATCGTGCGCGAGTTCGCCCAGGCGGAAAAACCGATCGCCGCCATTTGTCACGGCTTGCAAGTACTGGCCGCTGCCGGCGTGCTCAAAGGACGCACTTGTACGGCCTATCCTGCTTGTGGCCCCGATGTGACACTGGCTGGCGGAACCTACAAGGAGATCCCGCTCGACGAAGCTCATGTCGAGGGGAACTTGATTACCGCACCGGCATGGCCGGCCCAACCGGCTTGGTTGCGCGGATTATTAGATGTGCTGGGTGCCAAGATTGAGCTTTGAATCTTGGCGATGTTTTCTCCTTCATCGATTCGCGTGACCGGAGTGCGTCGAAATGGATAGCGGGAAGATCTGGTTGACGCTTGGAGCAGCAATGGGAGGGCTGGGTGTTGTGGCCGGCTCGTTCGCTGCACACGGCTTGGACTCGTACTTTACGGAAAAGTACGCTGGCGAAACTCGTTCGTATGCCGGCTCTGAGATCCCCGCTTCCGAGAAGTATCTGAACGATTTTAAAACCGGTGCAACGTATCAAATGTATCACGCGTTCGGTTTGATCGCGGTCGGTTTGTTGTCGGGCAGTGTCAAAAAGCGTTCACTCGATGTGGCTGGCTGGTGCTTTGCCGGGGGAATTGTTTTCTTCTGTGGCAGTTTGTACGTCTTGACAATCACCGGGATGCGCTGGCTCGGGATGGTGGCACCCATCGGCGGTTTGTTGATGATCGCCGGCTGGGTTGCGTTGGCGGTCGCCGCTTGTCCCTGCGCACCGAAAGCGAACGATTCGGATGAAAACGGAACCAGCGAAACGTGATTCGGTTTTATTTCCAACCACCTTTGATCCACCGACCCCGTTTTCACAAATGATCAAAACCCCCTCCCGGACGCGACCGCGTCCGACCTCCCCCGCGAGCGGGAGAGGTGACAACTTAGCGCTTCGGCATGACCTCATCGATTCATCTTCTGGAGCGATACGCCCTGTTCGCGTTATGAACTTCCAAACTGGGACTGCGATCGAACCATCGTTACCTCTCCCCCTGGGAGAGGTCGGCCGCAGGCCGGGAGAGGGCAAAGTATTGTTGCACAAATGAATGACGTAGTGCGCTCGAAGACAACGATCTCTCACAATTCGACACTTCATTCTGATTGAGCATTAGGCGAGAACACTTTTAGATACGACAAGTCCTCCCGATATCGGTATTCTCGGAATAGTCGACTTTGTCGCAGCGTTCCGCCACCCCGACATGGGAAAGATCATCTTCGTTTCGAATCAATCATCCTCCTGGAGCTGACTTCATGCTGATCTTCGACGCCCACCTGGATATGGCCTGGAATGCGTGCGAATGGAATCGCGACTTGATGCAACCAGTACACGAAATTCGCCAATTCGAAAAGCACTTCGACGACATCATTCCGGGCGATTGCACCGTCTCGTGGGACGATTTGAGGCGCGGGCGCGTCGGCATCACCATTTCCACCTTATTGCCACGCTTGCACCGCAAAGATAAGGAACTGACGTTCTACCGCTCGCGCGAAGCGGCCTACGCGGCTTGCTATGGACAGATGGCCTATTATCGCGCGATGGTCCAGCGGGGTGTGTTGCGGGAGATTCCCGATCGCCAAACACTCGACATGCATGTCGCAGAGTGGGAAGCGGATGAATCCGGCGAACCGCCGATCGGCTATATCCTCAGCATGGAGGGGAGCCCGTCGATCCTTTCTCCTTCGCAAATTCCCGAATGGTATGAAGCCGGCTTGCGCATTTTGGGACCGGCCCATTACGGCCCAGGACCGTATTGTCACGGCACGGGCAGCCCCGGTGGACTGACTGCTGAAGGACCGGCCCTCCTTAAGGAAATGGATCAAGTCGGCATGCTACTCGATGCCACGCATCTCGCTGATCAATCGTTTTGGGAGGCGCTGGAGATTTTCGAAGGACCGGTGCTCGCGAGCCATCACAATTGTCGGGCACTTGTTCCCGGCGACCGGCAACTGACCGACGAGCAGATTAAGGCGCTCATCGAGCGCGGCGCCGTCATCGGTGCTGCCTTCGACAATTGGATGATCAAGCCAGGCTGGAAGAAGTACGTTACGCCTCCCGAAAGCGTTTCCCTAGCCGATATCGCCGACCATACGGATCACATTTGTCAAATCGCAGGTAATGCGCGGCATTGTGGAATCGGCACCGATTTGGACGGCGGGTACGGCAAGGAGCAGTCCCCAGGCGATCTCGAAACGATTGCCGACTTGGGAAAATTCGCAGCCATCCTAGAAAAACGTGGTTACAGTGCGGAAGACATCGAGGGTATTATGTACCGCAACTGGGTCGAGTTCTTCCGCCGTGCATGGTCGTAGATTTCCACGTGCGATGTCGGATTCCCTCAGAATTCGTCCGAAGACTGGCGCAGTCTCAAGCTTGATCTGATCGTGGCCATTCAGTCACGTCGTTGAAATATCAGGCGGGCCAGATCTATGAAATCCCTTGCTCTGCGCGAATGGCTTTCGAAGAAGACCAAACAGGAAGCCGGGTTGTGCTACCTCGGTGCGGCAGGTCTATTCGTCGTCGGCGGTTTTGTGGTCTACGTGACGTATTGGATCATCTATTTTTTCATCTGGTTGTTCGTTTGTTCTTGGTTGGATTTGTCGAACCAAATGGTCTCGATTCTCTCAGGTATCGTCACCGGATTGCTTTTTGTGAGCTATTTTTTCGACGACCTGGATTCATTGGAGGAGTACGAATTCGAGACTGGTCCAGATGTTCGAATGAAAGTGAAGATCGCTGGTGCGCTCGGCCACGGATGGGCAGCCGGATTTATGGGTCCCAAGACCAGCCGCTCGACAATCAGGATGTTTGCCTCAATCCTATTGATCGGACCGGGAATTGTGGCCACGGCAGGCCGGTTGCTACAGCGCGGACGGCGCCTCCGAAAATTCGATGTGGATAATGGCAGCCGAATTCTGACGGCTCTCTCCAAAGCCGGTAAGGGAGTCTCCTTTGCCGATTTGTTTCAAAAGTATCCGACAATGCGGCCGCAAACGATTCTGGAACAGTTGCGCGATATTGACGGCGTCGTATTTCTTTCGACCGAACCGCAAGGTCTGACGATGACCGATTCACTGCGCGAGGAAATCGCCGACGCGGCCGGTGAATGAGCTCGCCGCAGTTCGTCGAACGCGCATTATGGTAGTCGTCTGGGGCATAACCACTGTGCATGCAGAAGAACCAGCACGCACTCACTCCCGTTCCGATTCAGCATCCGGGCGCAGCTTAAGCCGTTGCTGACGGCGGAATCGCTCCCCTTCGTCATCCTCTTCGTCCTCTTGCTGGTGATCTTCGGCTTCAACGACGTGGCGCACGCCCGGTTGAATAATTTCCTGCAAGGCGAACAATCCGCCGCCGACGCCGGAACTCAGCTTCGAAGACCCATCGTTCTCCTCATCGAATTTGGCAGTCGATACTCGGCATTTGAAAATGCCGAAGACGATCAAGCCGATGAACGCTCCGAAAAGCAGAATCGGAAGAAAGACGGCTTCAAACACGGTCTACTCCGCACACAAAAGGGCCATGGATGCGGCCGAACTGGATGAATCGACAGCACTTCAATGGCACGGAAAAATGCCATAAAACGGGTCGAATTCGGGTTTAATTGGAACTGACGGACGCCGAACCGGCGAATTCTCGTAAAAATTGCAAAAACGGACCGAAAACAGGCGAGATCCGTCAAGATTTGCGTCGATGCGGCGTAGTACTGCTGCTGGTCGCCCTGAATTCGCGACGACACGTAGCAGGTTTTGGAATAGAATACTGGCCGCAAGCCAATTCGTGCTGGGAGAAAAAATGTCTGCAGATCGATCGCCATTGTTTGGACGAAGCCTTTCCGCAACAGCCTGCGCGGTCATGGTGGCTGCCACGGTTGGAGCTGACGCTCGTGCAGCCACCGGGGAATCCGAAGCGGTTCAGCGGATCGGGCGCTACTGTAATGCCAGTTGGCAGAACGCGCGCATCTCCCGACAGGATTGGCCCGATTGTACGCAGCAGGTTTTCTCGCGATTGTTGGAGCGTGTCTCTCGAAACGGATTGCCTGAAGCGATTGGCGATGCCGAATCACCTGAACGACGGGAGTTGAACCGCTCGATTTGGGCCACTATTCAACGTTGGCGTCGCCAGCCGCGGCAAGCAAACAACGGCGTTGATCAAGTTGCCGAGTCTCGGCCTCAAAAGACAAAATCACCGGCCGCTGATCAGGTCGATGAAATTCTGACGATGGCCGACGAATCGTTAAGTGCGCGTCAGCACCGCATTTTGCGCATGTTGGCTGACGGATGGTCGGTGGGTGAAATCGCCGACAAGTTGGAAATGACTCCCGCCCGCACCAGCGACGAAAAGTACAAAGCGATTCAAAAGATTCGTCGCCATTTGGAAGTGGCGGGCATTGAAGACGAATCGCTTACGCCAGTATCCCATGGTTAACGCGGGCTTCGTCGGTCGGGCCGATCAGCCGCTGATTCAATCCCTGGAACGGGTAGCTGAGCCGGTGAGCATCGAAGCCCATTAAATGCATCATCGTGGCTTGCAAGTCGCGAACGCTCATCTTGTCGCGGGCGACGAAGTAGCCGAGTTCGTCGGTCTCGCCCCAAGTGACACCGCCTTTGATTCCGCCGCCTGCCATCCAAATCGTAAAGCAATGGGGATGATGATCGCGGCCAAGGAACTTCGAGCCGTTGCGTTCTTCATTCATTGAGGTGCGGCCGAATTCCCCGCTCCAAACGATGAGTGTATCGTCAAAGAGACCGCGCTGCTTCAAGTCGGCAATCAAGGCGGAAATGGGTCGATCGATTTCAGCGCATTTCTTCGGAAGCGCCGTGATAATGTCGTTCGTGTTGTTCGTGCCGTGCATGTCCCAACCGTAATGGAACAGTTGAACGTAGCGTACGCCCCGTTCGACTAACCGGCGGGCGAGCAGACAGTTGTTGGCGAACGACTCCTGACCCGGTTCGATGCCATACTGTTCCTGCGTTTGCTTGGTTTCGCGCGTCAGGTCCATCGAATCGGGGACTGCCATCTGCATGCGGAAGGCGAGTTCGTATTGATTGATGCGGGCCTCGGTTTCCGGATCGCCGAACTGCTGCAGTTCGATTTCATTAAGTCGCCGCAGTGCTTCCAGGCTGCGTCGGCGGACATCGCGGTTCATCCCTTTGGGGTTGGAGACATACAAAATCGGCTCGCCGGTCGTGCGGCATTGAACGCCTTGATAAACCGAGGGCAAAAAACCGCTGCCCCACAAACTCTTCCCGCCACTGGGGTCAGTCCCACCACTGATTAAGACGACAAAGCCCGGGAGATTTTGATTTTCCGTTCCCAAACCATACGTCGCCCACGATCCCATGGCCGCGCCACCGAAGCGGGGCGAACCGGTGTAAATGAAGAGCTGCGCCGGGGCATGATTGAACTGGTCGGTATGCATCGACTTAATGACGGCCACATCGTCGATATGCTCGCGAAAGAGGGGCAGCAGTTCGCTGAGCTCGGTGCCGCTTTCCCCGCAACGATCGAATTTGTAAGGCGTTCCCAACAGTTTCGGGTGCCCCTTGATAAACGGAAACCGCTGGTTGGCCAGTAACTCGTCGGGGCACGGCTGCATGTGATGTTCAACCAGCTTCGGCTTGAAATCGAACAACTCATGCTGTGGCGGAGAACCGGCCATATGCAAATAGATAATGTGCTTCGCCCGCGGCGGGTGGTGCGGCGCCTTTTCTGCGAGTGGATTCTCCTGGAGGCCTCCGGTCCGTCCCGAAGCTTGTTCCTGTCGCAACATCGAGGCAAGTGCCAGCGCACCAACGCCCGTGCGGCAATTCCCCAGGAAGTGCCGCCGTGTGACCGCGCGGAGATGAAGATCAGTCAAATCCATACTGTCACCCTTTGGAGAGGACCGCGTCGTGATTCAAGAGAATGTTTGCGACCACAGTCCAAGCCGCGAGATCGGCGATATCGAGTCCCTGCGGAGCCGCACCCAGTGGTTTTGTGGCCAACGTGCGAGCTTCCTCGTGCTGCGCGGAGTAATGTTGTCGTTCGCTTTTAAATAGCGAAACGATTTCATCAATTTCTGCGTCGGTCGGAATCCGGACGAGGCAAAGCTGTAGCACCCAGCGAGCCCGCTGTTTTACGGACGTTCCCCCTTCGAGCATGATTCGCCGGGCCAACCCCTGGGCCGCTTCGACATACACCGGATCGTTGAGAGTGACCAGTGCTTGCAAAGGTGTGTTGGTGCGGATGCGTCGTGCCACACAAATCTCGCGGCTCGGCGCATCGAAGGTTGCCATCGACGGATACGGAACAGTTCGCCGCCAAAATGTGTAGACGCCACGGCGATATCGGTCTTCACCGGTACTGGTGGCCCAGCGCCGATCTTTGCCGTTAAACGCCGCCCGCCACAATCCCGGTGGTTGCGGGGGATAGACGGAGGGCCCGTGCATTTTGCGGCTCAATAGTCCGCTGAGCGCCATCGCTTGGTCGCGAACTGTTTCCGCTTCCAGGCGAAATCGGGGTGCGCGGGCCAGCCAACGATTCTGCGGATCGACTTCGCGTGCCTCCGCCGTCACGTGGGACGACTGGCGGTAAGTGGCCGACGTTACGATCAGCTTCAACAGGGCCTTGGTGTCCCAATCGGAACGCATGTATTCGACCGCCAGCCAATCAAGTAATTTCGGATGACTGGGAAGTTCGCCTTGTGTACCGAAATCTTCTTCGGTCACGACCAGTCCGTTGCCGAACAGTCGCGCCCAGATACGATTGACGGCCACGCGCGCAGTTAACGGGTTATCGGGGCTCATCAACCAGTAAGCGATGCCAAGGCGGTTCTGCGGCGCACCTTCGGGAAACTCATGAAAGGCCGACGGAGTCTGTTCGTGAACTTCGTCGCCTGTCGTGAGGAAATTGCCGCGAATCATCACCTTGGTGATCCGCCGCTTATCACCGGCCAATTCCTGCATAATGGGAACGGTGGGCAGGGCTGGCTTCGACTTCTTGAGTTGATCGATTTGCTTTTGGAGCTGTTCGATGCGCTTCGATTTGGGTTTGGGCTTCTGGTCCTGCCCTGATTGTTCTTCGTCTTTTAATCGTTCGAGTTGTTTTTGCAGCACGGCAACTTCCGAATCGATTTGTGCAATCCGCTCGGAGATTTCCGGCACCGGAACCTTTAGCGTTGGTGCTTCGGTCGGCAGGTCGTTGTCGGCGGTGTGATTGAAGTAGGCGTAAAACTGGTAGTATTCCTTTTGAGTGATCGGGTCGTACTTGTGGTTGTGGCATTTGGCGCAACCCATCGTCAAACCGAGCCAAATTTGTCCGGTTGTATCGACGCGGTCGCGGACGGCAGCGACACGAAATTCCTCGTCATCGGTTCCGCCCTCGGTGTTGGTCATCGTGTTGCGATGAAAGGCAGTCGCCACGCGTTGTTCAAATGTGGGATCGGGCAACAAATCACCTGCAAGCTGCTCGACGGTGAATTGGTCGTACGGCATGTTCTGGTTGAGCGCGTCGATAACCCAATCGCGGTAACGCCAAATCGTACGGAGCGGATCGGAACCGTAACCTTTGGAGTCGGCATAGCGGGCTAAGTCGAGCCACACCCGGGCCCATCGCTCGCCGTAAGCCGGATCAGCCAGAAACGCATCCACCAAACGTCCGTAGGCGTCGGGCCGTTCGTCGCTTAAGAACGATTCCAACTCGTGCGGCGTGGGTGGCAATCCTCGCAAGTCGAGGCTCAATCGGCGGATCAATGCGTGTCGATCGGCCATTTCAGAAGGTTGCAAGCGGTGTGCTTCCATGCGTGCCAGGACAAAATAGTCTAACCCCGTCAGGGGCCATTGTTCCTGGTTCACATCCGGGGGCGGCCAATGAACCGGATTGGCAAACGACCAATGTTTGGCAAATGGTGCGCCTTGATTGATCCATTGTTCGATGCGTTTGATTTCCGCCGGCTTCAGTGCGTGCCCCGAATCGGCCGGCGGCATCCGCAGGTCGGGATCGGACGACGTGATACGTGAGACCAATTCACTTTGCTGCGGGTGTTGTGGCACGATGGCGATGCTGCCACTTTCCAATTCCGCGACGGCTACGCCGCGATCGTCGAGCCGCAATCCGGCCTCGCGATCGTTTTCGTCCGGTCCATGGCAGGCGAAGCAGTTTTTCGCCAGAACCGGGCGAATGTCCTGATTGAAGTCAATCGGCAGATCGTCCGCGCGGACGGTGGTCGGTACGACAACTGCCGCCACAAGCAAGATTCCCGAGATGACCATCGACCGCTTGGATAACAAGAGCTTCGCTCCCGAATGCTATGGGAGATGTTCAATTCTGGTTTGAACTTGCGCCACAGCCTGTTTAATCAAAGTTCATGTCGCCAGGCTCTCTGCGGCATCCTGTAGGATACCCTATCTCATTGTAGCGAGTCTATCGTTCCGATCGTGGGGAAAAAGTCGGGCTCGCCGAGTATCGATCGAGAATCGTGGCGTGGTAACCGGTCACGCAAGAATTAATCGACACGCAGCAGAATCTTCGTGCAGTGATCGAGCTTTTGATCAAACGTCTTATAGCCCGAAACGCCTTCTGCCAGCGGCAGTTCGTGGGAAAAGATTGTACCGGCCAGGTCGAAACGCCTTTCGCGAACGAATGGAATCAAGCGGTCGACATACGCACGGACTGGGCAGCGGCCGGTTTTGTACGTCAGATTCTTGTCGTAGGCATCGACCGGCGAGAATGCAAAGTTTGACGTCGTATGCACGCCGACCGTGGCGATGATTCCGCCCGGCTTAACGAGTTGATACGACAGATTTTGGGCCGCCGGACTACCGACCGCTTCGAGAACGGCGTCGACACCGATGCCACCTGTTTGCTCAGCGATGAACTGCGGCAAACTGTCGTCCGGAATTGCCGAGGTGGCCCCCAATCCTGCAGCCGATTCACGCCGATAATCGACATGATCGACGGCAATAACTTTATCCGCTCCGCGCTCGAAAGCCGCCATGACTGCGATGAGCCCTACGGCTCCACAGCCTAAGACGACATAAGTTCCTCCGGGGCGAACTTCGGCGAGGTCAGCACAAAAGAATCCGGTCGCCAGGTTATCCCCCAACAAGATTGCTTCAGCCAGGTTGATATCTTCGGGAATCGCGACGAGCGTCGAATCGGCAAATGGCACGCGCACAAACTCCGCCTGACCACCCTGCAAACCGTGGCCGTTTTCGACCCAACCATAGATCTGCGACTCGTCACAGCGCGACGTCAATTGATCGCGGCATGATACGCAATCCCCACAACTCACAGTAAAGGGTGAAAGCACCGAGTCACCCTTTTGAAAATTGCGAACATTGGCACCGACTTCGACGATGTCGCCGACAAACTCGTGCCCCATCGCTGTTCCGATGTCGAGACCGGTTTCGCGGCCATGGTAGATGTGCAAATCGGAACCGCAGATGGCCGTCCGACTGACTGCGACGATCGCGTCGGACGGATCCTCGATTTGGGGATCGGGAACCGTACCGACTTCAATCGTTTCAGGACCGGAAAAAACAAGCGCTTTCATCGTTGACTATCCACGGCTGGTTTAATGTCCGGCGGCGGCACCCAGTCGGCGCAGGTCGGCGGCACCCTGCAGCAGGCCGGTGTCTGGTTCGATGACGATCGTATGCGCATCCCCCTGTTTTCTCGACCCTGCGTAAAAAGCGTGGCCCATGTTCTCGAGTTGTTTGATGCTTTCTGCAAACTCGGGGCGCTCCATTCCTTCGAAGCGAATTTCGTCGGGAAACCACTGATGATGAATGCGCGGCGCGTCGACAGCTTCGCGCACGGACATTCCAAATTCCATAAGATTGATGATAATGCACAGGCCCGTATTGATAATCGTTCGCCCGCCGGGACTGCCGGTAACGACACGGATTTGTCCCTCTTTGGTGACGAGGATCGGAGTCTGTGAACTGATCATCCGCTTGCCGGGCGCGATCGCGTTCGCCTCGGTTCCGATATTCCCTTTGCGGTCGGTGTGGCCCGGCTTCCAGTTGAAGTCGCCCATTTCGTTGTTGAGCAAAAAGCCGGCGCCGCGCACCATCACACGCGAACCGTAACTTTGTTCGAGCGTATAAGTATTGGCGACCGCCATGCCATTTCCATCGACAACCGAAAAGTGTGTTGTCTCGGTTCCTTCGGCAGCGAGTGGAATCTCGGGGGCCAGCGACTCACTGGATGTCGCTCGTTCGGAACGGATCGTAGCAGCTAATTGCCTGGCGTACTCCTTGGTCGTCAGGTGTGGTGGGATATAGGTGAACGCAGGATCTCCGACATAACGGGCGCGATCACAGTAGCCGCGCTTCATGCTTTCAACCATCAAATGCAGTGTCTCAGCAGAGAAACGGTCGGACTCTTCAAAATCGAAGTTCTCCAGAATATTCAGCATTTCGATCAGGCAGATCCCTCCCGAACTGGGAGGAGGCGGGCCATAAACATCGAAGCCACGAAATGTGCCATGAATCGGCTCGCGTGCATTGGCGTGGTAGTTCGCCAAATCCTTCTCTGTGATCAAGCCGCCACCCAAGCGCATTTCTTCGGCCAATTGTTGGGCCACCGCTCCGCGATAAAATCCGTCGGCACCCTTTTCCGCAATCAAGCGTAGCGTGTGCGCCAATTCCGGCTGTACCAGGCGGTCGCCGCTGCGCCATTGCTGTCTTCCGTCTGGTGGAGAGAAAACTCGCACCAGTTCTGCAAACTGTGGGCTGCGATCGACAATCGACGTCAAACCGGCCGCCAACTTCTCCTCGATCACAAATCCCTGCTCGGCCAATCGGGCGGCGGGTCGCACGACTTCTTCCCAAGGCAATGATCCAAACCGCTCATGGGCCAGTTCCATACCGGCCACCGTTCCCGGTACGCCAACCGCTTTGTGCCCGAGATGCGTTTCGCCCAACTCGAACATATCAGGCGTAGCAGCTGCCGGGGCCGTTTCTCGGTATTCAATGCAAACCGGAGACTCGCCCGCTCCGGGATGAACCATCATGAATCCGCCGCCGCCGATGTTCCCCGCCTCCGGCCAGGTGACCGCTAATGCAAATGCGACCGCGATGGCTGCATCGACGGCGTTGCCACCCTTTTGCAATGTCTCGAGGCCGACGCGTGTTGCTTCGGGGGAAACCGAGACCACCATGCCGTTGTGACCGACTGCGACATCGTCCGCGGCGATGGCGAATTGACAATGGCCAACGAGGATTGCTAAGCCGACTGCACAGACCATCATTCGACGAAGCTGGCTCATGGGAATTCACAATCCTTTTTCAAGGACGCGCGGCTAATGTCAATCGTCCGTTTCGTATTATTAAGCAATGTTGGAGCGCTCGGGCGGTAGATGGGCGGCGAGCGACGAATCGCGCGACGACCAAGACGTCGAATCTCTCAATCGCCGCGCCTCCACTCGCTTCCGAATTTCCCAATCAACAAATCAGCCGGCTTCTCCTAAGCAACGCAGGCCGCCGTTGAGCATTGTCACGACAACCTGGCCGTCGCGATCCACCAGCAGTCCACCCGGCAATGGTTCCGCCCGCAGTTCCTGCCGCCAGAATGGTGCGCCGGTTTTCTTATTGAAGGCGACCACGAACCACTGCGGTTGAGCTCGAAACTGCAATTGAAATTGTACGACGGCGACGATGGCATTTGGGCAAACGGCCAACGAAACCGCTTCAAACTTGTTCGATTCTCCCAGGTTCGACTGCCAACGGATGGCCTTGTCTTCTGCGAAGTAATCAGCCAGTGTGCGCCTCGACCGCGGCGAGTCACCCGGTCGGACGATTTCCTGCTTGCCAATTCGTTCTGCCACCTTGGGAGTTTCGCAGCAGGTAAGCTGACCATTGCGGAAATTGACCATTGCCAGCGTGTCGTCGTCCCATGCCGGTGGAATGCCGCCGTAGCACATCGCCATCGGACGGCCCTCTCGGTACGCCGTGAAGCTGCCCTTGGTGGCGACATTTTCGGCCGCGGAAAACAGAATGCGGCCGCCGCCGATCGCGTGCTTGCCTTGTAGAATGCCGAGGTACCGGCCGTTATTCGCCTGGGGCCGTCCTTGTTGCTTTGGATTGGCCAGGCATTCGCCCGTCTTCAAATCATACGGTGCCGGAGAAATTTGGTTTCCGCCAGCCAGCAGCAGCTGATCGCCTTTAATTGTCAAGTTCCCCTGCACACTCACGCCTTTGCGTAGTTGGGGATTCAAATGACCCGATGAATTGTTCTGCCATTTGATTTCGCCCGTTTTGGCATCGAGCGCGTAAACGTAGGTTCCATCGTGGTCGACAATTCCTGCCGCAAAGTACGCAATGCCATCTTGCACTAAGACTCCGGAATTGACCGGCCAAGTGGAGGTCATCGAGCCGTAGATCATGGTGTGACGTTCGATCGGGGCGGCCCGAAAACGCCACAGCAGTTTTCCGGTCGCGGCGTCTAATGTGTAGACATGACCGTCGCCGCTACCGACATAGACGCGTCCGTCAGCAACGGTCGGCGACGCCTTGATTTCGCCGGCTGTGGTGAATTGCCATTTCTGAACGCCGTTTGTCGCATCGACCGCGCGAACCTTTCCATCGTTGCCCGCGGAAAAGACCAAGCCGCCGGCAGCCACAGGTTCAGTCGGCTGGTAGGCGGTTTGGGGATTGAAGATCCATTTGGGGGCGACTTTTTGGGCGACGGTGGCCGACGTGCCTCCCGTTCGGTGAATGTTTCCCCGGTAGGTGGGCCAATCGGCCGACGTCATTTCCAGCGGCGCTGCATCAGTTGAAGCATCGGCGAATTTCTCCAAACGCTCTTCTTCCGTAGCGACATAATCGAAGCGGAAATCGCCGGCGGAACAACGGGCCACAACGCCGATCAACGAAAGGTTGCAGTCGCATTGCCAGGGTCCGAGATACAGCAATCCATTAGCCGGCAAGGCTCCATCGTTGCAGGCGGGCCGGACGGCGCCGTCGATCATCGAGAACTTTCCGTCGCGGTCATACCTCAGCATTCCTTCGCCGCGAACGAAAAAGGAATCGGAACTGGCGGTCAGTCGCGTACAGGCTTGTTTGCGAAACTGCAAGTTCTCCAGTTCGTTGCCGGTTGTCGGCTCGAGCGCCACGTGTTGCCCGTTGGGCCCGACGCCGAGAATTACTTTGCCATCGACAAAAATGGCATTGGGATTGTTCGTCACCTTCTTCTTGGTCCACAGGTGATAACCGTCGGCCGTCGAAATGGCGACCACGTTTTGCCGGGTTTGTCCCTGAATGATTAACGCATCAGGCGTATAAACAGCCAAACAGGCCGTACGAAAACCGGGAGTCGACGTCAGACCCTTCCCCGGCTCTTCGATCAGATCGAGAACTGTCTTTTCCTCGTTGGTCCATTGGACTTCGCCCGACTCGAGATTCAAGCAGCGCAAATGCTTGCCAGGCGAGTAGAGGAAAATCTTTTCCTTGCCGAGCGACATGGCCCGCGAATCGATGGGAATATCTTCGGAGTGTTTCCACAGGATACTCTCGTTTTCAAGGTCGTAGGCAACCAGCGTGTTCCCGAAACCCCAGGGAACGTGCGGCTTGGTGTAGTAGCCTGTGCTGAGGTCGGCCCAACTCCAACCGCCGAAGGCGCGATCGCCTTTGACGAGTTCGGCAGCCGCATCTTTTCGACCGGCGAGAACGTAGAGCACGCCGTCTTGCATGACCATCCATTTCCAGTCGCCGAGCACACCTGGAATGCGAATCTCGCCGATATCGCGACCTGTTTCCGGATCGAGCAGCAAGCAACGGTTGCCATCGATCATGTGGAACTTGTCTTTGGTGGCGATGAAAGCCGACCGGTGCACCAAGTAGCCTTCCGGTAATTGCCGTTCCCATAGCACCGTGCCGTTGTAGCCGTTACGGGCGATTAGCTTGTTCATCCAGTTCCACTCGCGGCGGTGATGTGCAATGTGCCCGATCGCCAGAAACGAACGGCCGCCAGCAACGGTCGTGATCGATGGAATCGCGATATAAAACGGCTTGGCCATGAACTGTGTCATGTAGGGCGCTTTAATGACCGTGTCGGAAGCAACCGGGTTATTGTCCGGACCATGTTCCCAGTGAGACCAATCACCGGCACCTCGCAAGGGTGGTTTTGTGAATTGCAGCCACGTTCCGGTCTCGCCGGACGTGACGGTTGCGTTTTCAACATCCTTCGAGGCAATCCACTTTTCGAAGGCAGCCACGTCGTCGACGGTTGCCGACTCGCTCCGACCGATAATCGCCAATCCTTCCGGTCGTAGCGCCCGTAGGATTTCACCCAGCGAAAGTTCGTCCATTCGTTCCGCACCGATGCCTGTCGCCACCACGATATCGACCGTATTGGTGGCCCAGGGGAGACGATTCAAATCGCCCGGTTCGGCCACGAGCCGTTGAATGGTAAGGCCGGCCTGGTCTGCCTGTTGGCGGACAGAGGCGATCGCTTCGGGGCGTGGATCGCGCACATGGACCAATAGTTCGCTGTAAAGCGCCAGATTGAGCGCGACATCATCAGCGCCCAGAACTGCGCACACGCCGCGCTGCTTGTTGGCGGTTTCCAGGATGTAGGCGGCGGCCGCTTCCGAATCGGCTCGGGCCAATGGCGCCGTTATCGATATCCCCAATAGCAATCCACAAAGGAAAGTCCCCATGAGGATGCAATGGAATGGACGTCGTCTTCCACAATTGATGCCGGACATGAGTGTCTCCCTAATGAATATTGTGGATCAAAGTTGTCTTGGTTGTTCGATGTCGGTTGTTTAACCGCGCAAAAAGTACGTCGAGGCAATAATCACGATCAGTCCGAGAACTGCCAGTATTATCAGCGATGTTTTTATCGAGAAGGTTGTGGTCGACGTATGCGAGGAATTCGCGATTGCCGATGTTGCGGCATCTTTCACGTCTTCCGGTGGTGCGTCAATTGTCGCCGGCACAACGACCGCACTTTGGATGGGAACGGGCTCCTCGACGACTTCCGTTTCTTCACTGAGCGCCACGACTGTACCTTCCAACGCCGGGTCCCAAGAGAAGGGAATATCGACACCTAAGCTCGGCAGCGGCTTCGAACAGTTACAGTCGAGGTCGAGCTGTTCGAGCAGTCGGTTGAGTTCCGCTGTCGAAGATAGCTCGCCGACAAGCGGCGGGGACATCACCTTGCCGCGGCCGAATACCACGCTGACCCAATCGGGCGTTTGCGGCCTGATTCCTGCAAAGGCGAGTAGCGTTCGTTCGTGAGGGTCGGTCCGATCCAGGCGAATGGTCGCCACTCCGAGCGTGCTTCGCTTGGCCCATTCCATCGCGGTACGACTGACCGTGGCTTCCAAGGCTTCAGCGGTTGACTCGTCCTGTGGCGAGTACAGGATCACACCGAGTCGATTGCCCAGCTCTTCACTCAGCCGTTGGCGGACCGGCGACGTTAACAACGTCTCGAGATCGGTTTCGTCGGGGCCCGGTTGCCAGTGGTCGATTACGAAGCTTTCGGCCGTGCCATTGTTGCGGCCGATCAGCGCGACCACCGGAACCATCGGGGGTGCCGAGGGGACTCCGTACTCGCTCCACACAACATCGGGGTCGTCAACGTCGACGCTGATTAATTCCAGGTTCAAATGCTGGCCCGGTCCTTCAATCCATTCCTGCAGCCTCTTGGTGATGGCCTCGGTTTCCGGATCGTTCGGAATCGACATCACCACGATGCGGTGGATGTCGCGCGGAACACGGAATGCCGCATCGCGGACGCTGATTTCGCAAGCACTAACGGTGGCCGCCGGCAACAATGTCAACAACAATGCCCATCGCCAAGCAAAATGCCGGATCGTGACCGAGTTCATTGCCTGCTCCTCACCTGTTCCGTCGCGAAAGGTCGAGTATGTCGAACCGGGGCGTTTCTTTACAGCGGCAACTTCGATGTCTTAACGACCGAGCTGCCATGACCTGTTTCAACGGAACGTTCAACAGCAGTGTACCACTGTTGAACTCGGCAATCCAACAAATCGCAGGGATGCCGGCGGACTGCATGCAACGTGACGGTCTTCTTGACAGACAAAGAGATTAACGTACGGCCTTTTCTGCAATCGTGCGATACACGTCTCTTGCCGATTCCATTTGCAATTCGACATGCTTCCGCATGGTGTCGCCCGGTATGCGGTCGCGCTGCCGAATCGCCAACCACAGCCGGTCGATCCAGCCCAGAAAGTACTCGGCGTCATCCCGAGCACCGGCGGGTCGATCGGCAACTTGTACGTAAATCGGACTGGTGTGCGCATCCTGCGAACCGAGCGGATGGTCAGAGTGCCCTGGTCCCGTTGCCCGGAAAGCGAGCCAGCCGCTTTCTCCGACGGGTATCTCTGTATCGATTTCGCCACGCAAATTGTCATTGGAAAGATTGGCGCGGGCGACAACCTCGCCGTTATAAACGACCTCGACGGAACTCATGGGAAACTGTGACTGGACGACCGCATGCACCGACACTTCTCGTTGCGCATCGAGCGTCACCGTTTCCCCCATCGTTTTGCCGTCGACTGTAAAGACTTCGATCATCGGTCCGTTCGTCACAAACGAACGCCCAGCTCGCAGCCCCTCGATCCACCGAGAATAGTCCAATGGCCCGCCAATTTGGACGTAAACGCGGTCGCCGCCCGGTAGGCGGCTGCGAATGCGGTTCAAAAAGCAGTCAGTGCCGGCCGAAGCAGAGAGCCGAAATCCGCAATTGAGCAAGCGATACCACAGTGTCGTCGTTCCCCGGTAGCTGTTGTTCAAATCAAGCGAATCAATTTTGCCTAACGCCGTATCGATCGGAATTCCTTTCCCGGTATATGGATTGACATAAGGATCCTCGGGGTTTTGAGCCACGTGCGTATAATTGACCAAACCGTTTTGCAGATGCGCCCGGTCGGCGACGTCGGAGTTTGTGGGAATGTCCCAGGGATTGGTTGTGCTTTTAAATCCGGTAAAGACCGGCTCGACCACCTGTTTCAAATTCACCAGGGTCATGTGTCCCCAAATCGTGCTGCGGAATTCCTGGTTCCAATACAGCAGCGTTTCATCGGTAGAAAGGGGATCGAGTCCTCCGCGAAAGTATCGCCGATCGAAAACATTGTCGGTGTCGGAATTGGCGACCATGAAGTTGCAGACATTGAGATTCTCGCCGGCACATTGCCGCAGCATCGAGGCGGGCGAATTGAACCACTCGCCGTAACCGTAATTCGCATGAATATGGTTCTCGCCGGAATACCAACCCTGCTCGGCCGCGTGATACCAGCGCTCCAGCGAGACGGATAGTTCGGTCGATTTGCCCGCTTCGATCGTGAGCTTGGTTCGCGCCGGTCGGTACTCCGGACCACGATAGGCGATCAGTCGGTACTCGCCGGCAGGAAGTTGCAGTTCGCATTGGTTGGCACAATAGAAGTGGCCTGTCGAATTCAGAACGCGGTACAGCGACTGTTCAGGCGCGTAATATTTGCCTGCCGAATCCTGCAGGACGACCCGGACTGTCACTGGGTGAGACGACTTTGCGTCGATGGTCGCCAAACGCAACGAACCAGTCGGTCCGCGGAAGTCGTATCGCGTGATCGGGACCATTTGGTCTTCCAAAGTTTTCAGATCCCGCACGACAAGTGAAGTCGGACCTTGTTGGTTATTGGTATAGACCATCCAACGACCATCACGCGAAATCGACGGGCGATGTTCGTCGGCTTGGCCGAAGGTGATTTGCCGGGCGCCCTGTTCCGGGTTCGATAGAGGAATGCTCCACAGATCGTAATAGGGGCTCCCGAATTCGTTGGCGACAATCAGTTCCGATCCGTCAGCTGAGAAACAGAGATCGTGAATGCGAGTCGGGAATTGGAATAGCTTTTCCGGCGTTCCTCCTTCAGACGATACTCGCCAGACATCGGCCTGCGGGCCGTTGTTGCCGGACTGTTGTCCGACAACATCCTGAGAGGTGACATAGGCCACCCAATCGCCATCAGGCGAAAGGGCATATCGCAGCGATCGCGATGCGGCCGGCACCAAGGAGGTAATCTCTCCTGTATTCAGATCGAACCAGGAGAGACCATAATTGCGTCCCTCTTGCCGAAATGTTCCCAGGATTCGGTTGTGTTTGACATCACGGTGAGCCTCCAGCTTGCCGTAGAACGGGGAGGCCGCGACTTGGACGGATTTGAGCCAGGGAAGAATGGTGCCGGTGTTGGCATCGAGCACCTTCAACGTGCCGCCTCCCATCGACGGCGAGTTGATAAATGCGATCCTGCTTCCATTGAAACACCAAACCGGTTCGACATCGTATCCCGAACCCGATGAGAGCCGGGTGGCCACGCCACCGATGCGGGGGACTTTCCAAATCGCGCCTTGTCGGGAGAAGACGATCGTCTCCCCGTCCGGTGAGATTCGTGGCTGAATGGCTCCCGAGAGTTGCGGTGCGGGCGCGACATCGACGGAAGGGGTTTGCTCGTCGGATCGCGATGTGAGCAGCAGCCCAGCGAGGAATCCAGCGGTCAACAAAGCGAGAACAATATGTTTCATCGTCTGTGTTTCATGAAACTGAGGCGTCGGGAAGCGGGTACACCACATCGGTTGTTATTCGACGGAAATTCGGCCATCCTATGCTACTGACGATTGAGATCTGCGCAGGACGCAAAAACCTTCGAAATGCGTCAATTATCCGGTTGTGGCCTGAAGAATCCGGCCACGTCGGGGCTGCTCGAAGCCGGATCGATCGCCGAGCCACAATTCTCTCATACGCCTTGATTCCTCAATATTCCACAAAAAAATCAAATTCTCATGATCCAAAGTTCGTAGCCTCCGTTGGCTGCGAATGGCACTTGGTGTTGCCGCGTAGATCGACCTCCACAGTAATCCAATCAAAAAGGGAAAATTCATGGTACGTTCACTTTTTATGCTCGGCGCGATCGCATTGACGATGGTCAGCACGGCAACTGCGCAGGTGACTTTTGAACGGAAATATCCGGAAGGACAGCGAGCGCGGACGGAAGTCGAAAGCAGTGCCGATCAAACGTTGACGCTCGCAGGGATGGCCGTCGAAACAAAGACAGATTCGTTTATCGTCGTCAATAGCCAAATCGGCCAACGCGATGCAGAAGGGAATTTGAAGGTCGCGCAAAAGTTTGAGACCTTCCAATCCAACATGGAACTACCGGGCGGAATCACGGTGAATTTCGATTCTGGAAACGCCAACAACTCCAGCGATATTGAACAACTGAATTCGTTGCTCGAAATGTTTCGTGTGATGTCGGAATCGTCGTGGACACTCATTCTCGACAAGAGTAACGATCTCGTGCGTGTCGAGAATGAAGACAACCTGGAGTCCTCAATCGACGAGACGTATCAGGAGTTGTTTTCGACAGAATACCGAGAACAAATCGCAGAGCAGGAGATGAATCGACTTCCCTCGGATCCGATCAAAGTTGGAGAGAGTTGGAAGAAAACCGAAATGGCCAAACTCGGTGCCGGGCAGACTTTTGAATTTGAAAAAACCTACGAGTATGTCGGAACAATCGAACAAGATGGCCGCACGCTGGACAAGATCACTTCCAAAACAACCGATGTGACATACACGATGGAGCCGACCGGCAACATTCCACTCGAGGTGACCGACAGCGATCTTGAAGTCGAGACCTTGAAGGGCACGATTTTGTTCGATCGCGAAGCAGGGTCCATTGTTTCCTCGGAAGAGTCGGTCAAGATTTCCGGTTCCATGACGTTTAGCGTCAACGGACAGGTCTTGCCCGGGTCGCTCGATTTGGTAATGACCAACAATTCCAAAACCGAAAAGGTCAGCGAGTAACGAGGCGTATGTCGGGTGGTCGGGGCTGGATAACAGCCATGCGCAGAAAGCCTCGGGCTTTAGGCGATGCGCTCTTACCCCGGCCACCGCAGACGGAGATCTCCACGATGGACAAGAGGGAGATCTTGGAATCGCACGGTGCCGCCTCCTTGGTTTCCGCAACCGAAGACGGCTGGTAATACCAGCGATTGCTTTACGTCGGTCGTCGGTGCAAAAAATCGGCAAACCGTGTCGGACGGATCCGCTGCGGAGCAGAATGCCGGCAATCGGTAATGCTGGATGCATTCATCCCGAATCGCTGTCGCGTCAATAACGCCGCAGGGTAGTCCGCGCGGCCCAAAACCGATTCAGGATGCGATTGGCCCGGACGCATCAGGTTGACGTAGGGATTGGCACGCATGTTGATGTCCCTCTCGAAGAATTCTTTGCCGACTTCGTTCGACACTTGAGGGATCATCGTGCCCAGCGCTGCCCCATCACGCCAGATCGATTCGGACGAATCATTCTCGCCTGGGGAGAGTTGTTGCCGTCCGCTGATGCGATCGTTTTGGGGCGGCCAATCCGGTTGATCGGACAAGCTTTCCCGGTCGGAAACGGCAGCAGAGATACCACTGGATTCTGTTGATTAGTCCGTTTGCACGCCTCGCCGCGGATGGCTGTGTCGGTTGTACTCAATCGATAAAGCTTGCCGACCTGGTCGCGTGCCTGCTGCACGAGCCTCGCGGACGAGCGATGTGAACCTGCCAGCGATGGATCGTGTCCCGCAGCGTGAAGCAAGCTGGCTTTCGTACTGGGCTATCTACCGTAGAATGCAGCCATGCGGCAACAACAGTGGTGATATGTGAATCTTGTCGTTGCCGAATTTCGAGAAGTCTCGATCGTCGAATGTGAGAAAGGGCGAGACACCGATGCCGGAAGTAACTTACAACGATGTGACTGATGCCTTGCCTCGCGTGCGCAAAATTCTGCCACCGACCTTGTTGTATGACTGGCCCGGTCTCTGCGACATTGTGGGTTGTCGATTCTTTCTCAAACATGAAAACCACCAACCCGTAGGAGCTTTCAAAGTTCGCGGGGGAATCAATCTTGTTTCGACTCTGTCGAATGCCGAACGCGAAGCGGGGCTGCTCGGTTGTTCGACCGGCAACCATGGCCAATCGTTGGCGTTTGCCGCAAGAAGGTTCGGCGTTCGATGCACAATCGTTTTGCCCGCGAACAACAATCCCGATAAAACACGGGCCATCAAGCAGCTCGGTGCCGAAGTGATTGAGCACGGCGACGATTTCGACGAAGCTCGAGAGTATTTAGAGCGCGTCGTCAAGCCAAAAGGCGGGCGCTACGTTCATTCAGCGAATGAGCCGAAGCTCATCGCCGGCGTCGGGACCATGGCTGCGGAGATCTTCGACGAATTACCAAACCCCGATGTCATCCTGGTCCCGATTGGTTTGGGAAGCGGAGTCAGCAGCACGGCGATCGTGTCACAAGCACGAAGGCCCGATACCAAGGTGATCGGCGTACAGGCGAAGAATGCACCGGCGGTTGCCCAGTCTTGGCGATGTGGGTCGTTGACGACCACGGACTCGGCCGACACCTGGGCAGAAGGAATGGCAACTCGCGTTCCCGCCGAAATGACCTTGGAAATCATGCGGGAATTGCTGGAAGATATCATTCTTGTCGACGAAGACGAACTACGAATGGCTTCGTTTCACATCCTCCAGCAAACACACAACCTGGCCGAAGGCGCTGGGGCGGCCACCGTAGCTGCAGTCGCGCAACAACCGGAACGATTCTCCGGTAAGACTGTCGTCGGTGTCATGTCAGGCGGGAACCTCAATCTGGCAGAACTCCCGCGCATCCTGGCGGCAGGCGAAAGTGCCTCTCGCTGAGGCTGACCCGAAAAGATTTGCTTTGCTGTTGATCCGAAATCGGTGTTTCCATTCAAGCGCTAGTGCGGGGCACACCGTTGCATTTAACGATAGAGAGATCGCTAAAAGATCGATTCCCTCGCTGCGCGTCGGGTTACCAAAGCCGGTAATGCCCGACTTCGAAACGGACGCGTCGGATTACGACACGCGAGAATCGTGCATAGAAGCCCGAATCGCCAATGAACGCAGAACTGGAAGAATCCTTCGCTGGCGATTCAGGCTTGAATGATCTGGGTTAGCTCGACGGCGCCGTGGCCGGGTGGAACCCGGTCGCATTGAGTTTAATGCGATACAGCCCGGTGCCGACGGTCATGTACAGCGTTTGAGATTCATCGCCACGACCAAAACAGCAATTCGTCGGCAACTCGTCGGTTGGTATATAGGCCTGCTCTTCCCCTTCCGGGTTGTAAACGATAATTCCATGTCGGCTTTCGGAACGGACAGCCGCATAAATGTTGCCATTCGTATCGACGGTCATTCCGTCGGTTCCGAGTTCTTTGCCGAAGTTCACGAGGACGCGTTTGTCGCCCAAGCTGCCGTCGCGGCGTACCGGAAAAGCGTTCAGCGTCATTCGTTTCGGAACAATTGTTTGTCCTTCAACAATATTCGTTGTGCCGTTGTCTGTTTCGGCGACATACAGCGTTCTTCCATCGGGTGAGAGAATCACGCCGTTCGGCTTGGAAATATCGGTTGTCACGCGCTCGACAGACCCGTTCGGATCGTAGCGGTACACGCACATCAAATCGAGTTCCATCGATTCCGGGCCGATGTACCGAGGATCGCTGAAGTAAATACTGCCATTGGAGTGAATGACCAAATCATTCGGGGAATGAAATCGCTTCCCTTCGAATTTGTCGACGATCACACGCATGTCGCCGTTCGGCATGACTTCGCACAACGCCCGCTTTCCATTATTCGATCCGCAGCACGCAATCAAGCGGCCAGCACGGTCGAACATCAGCCCGTTGCTTTTTCCACTGTTGGCTGCGTGCACTGTTGTTTTTCCGGTGGCCGGGTCGAACTTTAGCACACGACCATTGCTTGAATCTCGAGGGATGTCGCTGAAATAGATCTTGCCGTCAGGCGCGACCGCGACACCTTCAGTAAATTCGCCCTCATTCCATAACATTTCGATCTTCGCGCCGGCGGGAACAATGGCAGGATCTCCCGTCGGTTCGGTCTTGGCCGCGACGGCAAAATGTGAAACGGCTACGATCAGCCCCAATGCCAAAAGGTTGCCGATGAAAAGTCGATTCATAGTTCGGTCTCCGTTTCGTCAGTTGCCAATCATGTTCGATCGAATCGATTTGTGAAATCAGCGGCGCCGCTCATTCGTTGTTGTACTCAGGAAACTGAGATAGGAACGCCGAAACAATTTCACTGCGGATGCGGCTGCGCAATTCTGCAGTCATCAGCGAACCGTGATCACGGTCGGGATGAATCTCCACGACAGCTTCGCTGCCGAGTTTCTCCATTGATTCCTTTAAGAGAATCGTGGCCCCTTCCAGGTAAAAGGTATCGCGGTCGCCCATAAAGACGTGCAACTTGCCCTGGAGTTTGGGTTCCAATGTGTCCCAGTTTTCCTCCAGGATCAGTCGAATATCGTAGGGCTTCCAACGATCGGCGACAGCGGTGTTAATTTCGCCGGTCTCGCGGTCCCACACCAGTAGCGGTGTACCGTCCTCTCCGCGTGGGCTAAAAACGGCTTCAAAACTGTGGAGCTGTCCGCCGTAGCCCAACGCCCATTCCATCTTCGCGAAGTCTTCGTACCACAACACGACTCGGTTTCTCGATCTTGCGAGGGGGCGCCGTTCGCCGTTTTCGTCGACGTACATGTTCTCGCCGGGATTGTAGAGGTTGATCTGCTGAAAATCGCGAAAGTCCACCGGATCGGGGGCCGTGCTCCATGTCCCGCCGAAGGTTTCCGGATAGGTCACTTGTAGCCACAAGCTGCTCCATCCGCCTGAAGAATGTCCGTTGAGAAATCGGGCGCCCGGTTCTGCAATGCTGCGAAACTGCCGGTCGAATTCCGGAATCAGTTCTTCGACCAATGCCTGGCCAACCGGTCCGTTGTTCGCCGAATCAGCAAACACGTGATGTCCTCGAGGACAACTGGGGTCAAGCAGAACTCGTAGAAACTCGACACCCCGCTCGTTTTCTTCTTTGATGGGTTTGGTTGTACTTCCGTTAAAGTGAGTTCCACCAAAACCGGGGATTGTAAAGATCGTGGGATAGCGCTGTTCCGGCTTGTCGTAGTAACTCGCTGGAAGAATGACACAGGCATTCATGACAACGTCGCGACCATAGAACTTGCTCAATAGCTCCGATCGCAATTGCAGAAGCTTGCTCCACTCGGTATCGCGGAACTCGCGCGGTGCGATTTTCTTGTCGACCGTCAGCCGCACGACGGCTGTCTCGTCCGCCTCGTCTGAAGTTTCTAATTCGATTGGGGCGCTATACCCATTGGCGCCGCGGTTAATGTTCCGCTCGAATGCGTCGAAGCGCACTAACGCCTGAACGCGATGCCCCGCCAGATCCAACTCGGAAATCGTTTTGGGGAAAGCCAGAAACTCGTCCGGCCGGTCGCTGTGAAACTCGATCGTTTCGCCGGGCATCCAATTCTCGACATCGCGCGAGACGATGACGCCGGGTCGAAACCAATTCGTACTCGATTGTCGAGGTTCCCGGTCCCCGGTTCCGAACAACAAATAAACACGCCCGGAAAAGGGCTCGGAATAAACGTCTTCGGAAATCGCGACCTGAAAACGCCATACCGACGGCGCCGCCGCCGGTACGTGCCCCGTTGTTGTGAGGACAATAGCCATGGTGGCGCACGACACGACAACCCGCATGTGCCGACGGTTCAAACTCATTACAAACTCATGCAAACTACAATCTCCCAAAGCCAATGTCGCCGTAACGTCTCACACGATCGCGCTGGCAGCAAAATGGTTGGGGGAGTCCATCGGCACGCGGGCAGTCATCGTGAAAGCCGGAATTGTTCGGCCAAAAACAACGTATTCATACTACGCCGGGCTACGTTCAGTTGCAATTTGCCATCCATTGTCGATGCATCAATGAACCCAAATGCCGGCATCGCACGATCTTCAGATGAGACCTTCGATGGCATCCGCTATAATCAAGGCTTCGCAAGATGTCATTCGCGGGAAAGGGATGGAACCACACATGGCTGAGCAGCAATACTTTCCGGGATTGGAAGGAATTATCGCCGGGGAAACTTCGATTTCGACGATCGAAGGGGGTCTGCAGTATCGTGGATATCGCATCGAAGAGCTGGCACGCGATGCATCTTTCACGGAAGTTGCCTACCTACTGTTGCATGGCCAACTGCCCAGCCAGGAGCAATTTGCCGACTTCAAGGCGATTCTCATCGAATCGTCGGAAGTTCCCGAACCGATTTTGGAATTCGTTCGCGAGATTCCTCTGCATGCACCCCCCATGGATGTTTTGCGGACCGGAGTGAGCGCACTGGCCCATTTTGATCCGCAATGCGATGACGATTCGACCGATTCGAACATTGCACGGGCGATGCGATTAATCGCTCAGATCCCGGTCTTAATCGCTGCTCGCTACCGCTACATTCATGCGGAACCGTATGTCGAACCGAGTTCGACGTTGCGGTTTCCGGCCAACATCCTGTCGATGATCCGAGGAACGGAAATCGATGCTTTGGACGAAGAAGCGATGGACGTTTCGCTCATTCTTTACGCCGAGCACGAGTTCAACGCATCGACGTTCGCAGCACGGGTCGTCACGTCGACCCAGTCTGATTTTTATTCCGCCATTTGTGCAGCGATTGGAGCACTCAAGGGGCCGTTGCATGGTGGTGCGAACGAACATGTCATGGAAGTGCTGGAAGAAGTTGGTTCCCCAGAGAATGCGGAATCGTGGGTCCGCACGGCATTGGCAAAAAAGCAACGGATTATGGGATTCGGCCATCGCGTTTACCGGGACGGCGATCCACGAGCGGAAATCCTCAAAACCTACTGCCGGCAGTTGGCCGACAAGGCGGGCAACGAAGAGTTGGAGCAAATCGCCGACACGATTGAAAAGGTCGTGCTGGATGAAAAGGGGCTTAGGCCGAATCTCGATTGGCCGAGCGCGCGGTTGTACCACTACTTGGGTTTGGACGTGGAATTGTACACCCCGTTGTTCGTGGCGAGTCGTGTAACCGGCTGGGCAGCGCATATTATTGAGCAAGCCGAGAACAATCGATTAATCCGGCCCCGATCGCGATACATTGGCCCGGTGACGTTGCCGTTTACTCCCCTTTCTGACCGAGGGTGAATCTTATACTTGCCCAACAAGCGAAATCCGTCGGTCCCCTATGTGGCATGTGAGCGGTATTGACCGCGAACCAGGATTTCTTCCCGAACCGTCACTGTCGATCAAATTACGGGCTGTTTCCTCAGAATCGGGCATCGGTATGGTTCCGCAGTCGATGCGTTTGGTACAGTAATTATCGTGCGACATGCTTTTTCCGATTGATTCTGCTTGATAAGAGGCATCCCTTCCATGACCCGTCCCTTATTCGTGCTGATGGCCTTGTTGGGGAGCACGGCAACACTCTCCGCGCAGGATCTCTTAACTTGGAAGTTCCAGCAGAACGAGCAGTTCTATCTGGTGCAGGTTGTGGAGCAGTCGCAATCTGTGTCGATCGGAGGGCAGCTTCAGCAGAAGTCGAACAAGCAGTCAAACATTACAAAGTTCCGAGTGTTGGCCGTTCGGCCGACCGGCGGAGCTGACCTCGAAATGGAAATGGTCTCCATCAAACAGGAAAGCAATGGTGTCGAAGTTGTCAACGACATGAACAAACGGATGGAAGGGGCCAAATTTCAAGTCACGTTGAATGCCAAGAACGAAGTTTCCCAGTTGAAAGGGTACGACGAATTTACAAAGCGCGTTTCTGCGGGTGACCCGAACTTGCTGCGCATGTTTCGTGTGATCCTCTCTGAAGACTCGTTTAAGACAACGAATTTTCAGGCCTTCGCGATGATCCCCGGTATTGCCGCGAATCCGGGCGATAGCTGGTATCAGAAGCAGTCGATGTCGCTTGGTCCGCTGGGAAGTGTTTCTTCCGACCACAAGATCTCCCACGCAGGCGAAATTCCCACGACTGACGGGCGGACACTCATCAAGTTGTTGATGACGGGGACCGGGAAATATGCCCCACCTGCAGAACGGTTTGCCGGTGTCCCGTTTGAAATTGTTTCCGGAAACCTGCAATTCAAAACGATCGAAGGAGAAGCCATATTCGACGTTGGGCGTGGCCGGATCGATCGATTTCAGTCGTCGATTTCGATGACGGGAACCATGACGGTTAAAGCGGGTGAGCAAACAACCGAAATGGTGATGCAGCAGAAACAATCCGGCTTGCTGCGCGTGTTGGATAAATTGCCGGAAGAATAATATATCCCCCGGGGGTGCTGGCTTCGGGCCAATCCTTTAGTCCACAGCGGATTCGAATTGGATATTCGTGTTGGCTGCAATAGACTGGAGGGACCGCACGCCTGCGAATGTCTCTTATGTTCATCTGATGTGGATGTGGGGCTGCGCTGGCTTCCAGTCGAGCGTTGGAATGCCGCGCATCGGTCAAGGTTGTTGAATTCGGGGAAATCTGAAAAAGGAATCTTGGAGATGCGAAACGATTGGCGACGAATCTACGCCGGTCTGGCATTGCCCGTGGTCCTCATGACGGCATCGGCATGTATCACGCCAACATCGGGCGTGGCTGACGATGTTCTTGTCGAAATCCGCGAAGGCATACCCGAGAAACGCTCGTGGGAGTTCGAGCGGCCATCCGTTGCTGATACCTATCATGCCCCCGCATTTGGTCTGTTCGGGCTGCCCGACAAATACAGTGCGCACGGCGTGATCGCCGATCGCAAAGCCCCTTACCACGTCATCGCCCGTTCGACAGTTAAGGTTGAGCCCGGCGAATACCGATTGCTGCTGCGGTCCCACAACGCCGCACGGCTTTGGATCGACGGCGAGCTACTCGCTGAGACGGACTTTCTGGTCGCCAACGCTTCGAGTCATGAGGAATTACCCGAGATCGAACGCGTTGCGGAATCGGGGATGCCACCGCTACCGGTCGGCCATCAGGAAGTGTTCGTGAACTTCGAATTCGCAGAGGCATCCCACGAAATTGTTGTCGAAACGGTTGTCGGCGGAAAAAATCTTCGGCCCGGATTTCGCGAACTCGTCGTCGCCATCGGCCGCGAGGGTGAACCGTTGCAACTCTTGGCGTCTGACCCAGTCGTCCTGTTCACACAAAAACACTGGTTGGATTACACGCAGGCAGCATCGGAGCGAATCGTCGCCACAAACGAGCGGGCGCGTCGCGAAGCGGTCGACCGACAAAGGGATTACTGGAATACGCGTCACGAGTTGGCCCGGCAAGCGATTGCCAAACAGCCGGCGATCGAAATACCGACCGCCGCAAGGCGTTCGATGGTCAACAATGGCATCGACGAATTCATCGGCACCCGGCTCGCAGAACGCGGGATCTCCCCCGCCCCGCTCAGCGACGACTATTCCTTTGTGCGACGGGTCTACCTCGACACCGTGGGCGTGGTTCCGACCCCCGAGGAAATTCGCGAGTTTCTTGCTGACGATGCCGATCGAACAACGGCTCGTTCAAGGCTGATCACGAAGTTGCTTCGCGACCAACGGTGGGCCGACAATTGGGTCGGCTACTGGCAGGATGTTCTCGCGGAAAACCCGGCGTTGCTCAAGCCGAAGTTGAACAACACGGGTCCATTCCGCTGGTGGATTCACGAATCGTTCGTCGACAACAAACCGATGGATCAATTCGCCACCGAATTGGTGCTGATGGAAGGAAGCGTTTATTTCGGCGGCCCCGCCGGATTCTCTATGGCCACCGAGAACGACGTGCCGATGGCGGCCAAGGCGCACGTGATTGCCAAGGCGTTTCTCGGAGTGGAGCTGAAATGTGCCCGCTGCCACGATGCGCCCTACCATCCATTTCGGCAGGAGCAATTGTTCAGCCTGGGAGCCATGCTGGCGAAAGAACCGCTGGAAGTTCCCAAAAGCAGCACGGTCGATCTTGCGGGCCGCACCCGAATACCAGCCGTGGATATCACTCTCGAAGCCGGCAGTTCTGTCGATCCATCGTGGCCGTTCCATGAATTGGCACCTGTTGCGGTTTCAACTGACATATTAAGGGATCCGGAGAACCCGCGAGAGCGATTAGCGGCGATTTTGACGTCTCCGAATAACTCCCGATTCGCCGAAGTACTAGTCAATCGTTTGTGGAAGCGCTACCTCGGTTTTGGGATAGTCGAACCGGTCGATGATTGGTCCGCAGCGGAGCCATCGCATCCACAGTTGTTGAAGTATCTCGCGAATGAATTGATCAACCATAACTACGATTGGAAACATGTTGCGAGTTTGATTTTTCATTCCAACACGTATCAACGGGCCGTTGTTCCGGGTCAGTCAGGCTATCAAGAGCCGCAAAACCGACTGTTTGCTTCGCCGGCGAGGCGTCGCCTGCGAGCCGAACAGGTTGTCGATTCGCTGTTCGCGGTTGCAGGCAAAGAATTCCGCACCGAGGAGTTGTGCCTCGACCCCGAAGGACGGCGTCCCGTCACACAATTTGTCAACCTGGGGACACCGACTCGTGCCTGGCAGTTCACGTCGCTGTCGAACGATCGCGATCGGCCTTCGCTATCGCTGCCCTTTGCTCAGAATATTGTCGATGTGTTGATTGCCTTGGGATGGCGCGAGTCGCGGCAGGAACCGACGACCGTCCGCGAAGAAACACCGACAATTCTGCAGCCGATGGTGCTGGCCCATGGTGTTGTCGGCCGCCGGATTTCGACCTTGTCCGACGACAGTGCCTTGACCGAGATCAGTCTCAAAGACCAATCCCTGTCAGAGCTTCTGGAAGAAGTCTTCTTGCGGATACTTTCCCGCCCGCCAACTGCGGAAGAATCGGCGTTATTCGCGTCGCTGCTTTCGGGCGACTATGAATCGCGGCGAATTCCTGGCGCGAAGAAAACGTTGCCCGAGCCTTTGGAAGTCACCGGCATTTCGTGGGCCAACCATTTCGATCCCGATTCGGTGCGTCTCAAAATCGAATTGGCCGACGTAGCACGCGCTGGCGATCCTCCGACAGCCCGACTGAAAACCGATTGGCGGGAGCGCATGGAAGATATGGTTTGGTCTTTACTACAGTCACCGGAGTTTATGTTCATTCCATAAGAATGCGGCTCGCTTCGTTTCCAGAATCCGTGCAATAGTACTCTTAGGAGAAACCGTTTCGATGTCATTCTCGAAACAGAATCGCCGTCGATTTCTGGCTAGTTCGGGTGCCGGACTCGCTGCCGGTTCATTGATACCATTGGCATCTGCGGATGAGACTGCCACCGCAGCCGAGAAGAATCCGCTGCCGCCCGGCAAGGCAGAAGCCTGTATCTTTCTTTGGCTTGGCGGTGGTGCTTGTCACGTCGATACCTGGGACCAAAAGCAAAAAGGGGACGGGAAGAAGATTGCCGGCTCGTATTACGATCCGATCCCAACGGCGATTCCCGGCGAGTTTGTTTGCGAGCATCTCAAGCGGACGGCACCGTTGCTCGATCGGGCAGCCCTCGTGCGGACCGTCCACCACGAATTGCAGGATCATCAGGCCGCGACCAACCGGATGCATACCGGGCGGCCGACCAGCGGAACAATTCAGTATCCGTCAATCGGATCGGTCGTTTCGCACGAACGCGGTTCGCGCAATCCCGATCTTCCCGCTTACATGGTCATGGGATACCCCAATGCCACACGCAATCCCGGATTTTTGGGATCGAAGTATGGCTACGTCTATCTCACCGATACCGAAGCAGGCCCCCACGGCTTGCAGCGGCCTCCCGAAGTTTCGACGAGCCGCCAAAGTCGACGTGAAAGTTTGTTGGCAACCGTTCGGTCCCAATACCTCGAGCGTCATCGCGGCGATCAGGTTGTGGAAGATTACGGTGCCGTCAGCGAACAAGGGTTTCGGCTTGCCGGCCCCGAGTTTATGAACTTGTTTCGTCTGCAAGATGAGTCGGCCGACCTGCGGGAAGCGTACGGCGGCGAATTCGGCCAGCGCTGTTTACTTTCCCGGCGACTCGTTCAATCCGGGGTACGCTTCATCGAGGCGTCGTTCAATCTGAACTTTATCAACGGCACAGGTTGGGATACGCACAAGGAGGGACAACTGCGACAGCACGAATTGATTCAAGGATTGGATCAAGCATTGTCGACGCTGCTGCTCGACCTGGAACGGCACAAATTGCTCGACACCACGCTCGTTGTGGTGGCCACGGAATTCGGTCGCCCGCCGGAATTCGATAATGCGGGTGGTAGAGGACATCAGCCAGAAGCCTTCAGCGTGTTTCTCGGGGGCGGCGGGTTGACGACCGGGCAAGTGATCGGAGTTACCGACGAGTTGGGCAAGACGATTGTCGAGCGGCCTGTCTCGGTTCCCGACTTGCATGCCACGATTTACTGGGCGCTTGGGATCGACCCCGCCAAGGAATTGCATGACGGCGATCGCCCAGTGCCGATCACCGATTTGGGACAACCAATCCGCGAGCTGTTTGTTTAGAACCGGTCCCCAAACCCGGTTGTGCTTGTTCTTGAACCTTCAAGACAAGTGTCAGTACGACGCATCAAAGGGTTATGGGACCATTTCTTGTGGGAACGCGACGACTTGTCATGACTTCGTCGGCGCAACAAGCGCGGCCATCATCACTCCGGCGGCAACAGACGCGTTAAGGGAACCGACGTTCCCCTGCGGGGGAATGCGGCAAACGTCGTCGCAGTTTTCGGCAGTCAGCCGTCGCAGGCCTTTTTCTTCACTGCCGATTGCCAACAACCAGGGGCGGTCTCGGGGGACTTCCCAGATCGACTTTTCCGCATGTTCCGAAGAGCCGAGCACCCACAGACCTTGTTCCTTGGCCAGTTTGAGGGCGCGCGAAAGGTTCGTCGCAATGGCAAACGGCACATGCTCGATGCCTCCCGAGGAGACATCGCAGACAGTCGCCGTCAACGGGGCCGATCGGTCGCGCGTGACCACAATGCCTTCGACACCAAAAAACGCGGCTGTCCGAAAGATAGCGCCCACATTATGCGGGTCCTGCAAATGATCCAACGCCAGCCACAATCCCCGTCCGGAATTTCGGTTTTCGGCGTCAGCGAATAAATCTTCCAGCGGAACGCCGCTATGTTCCTTGACCAAGGCTGCGCCCGCCCCAATCCGTTCGGTGCCGCCCGATTTCTGGCGTCGTTTTCCGGGTTGCCTTGCATGACTCTTGCGAACGGGAATGCGCCGATCGTGTGCCGTCTCGGCGACCGCTTTCCAGGCACCTTCCGGATGCTGCGCATGCAGCCGGACCTCCAGAACATCGTGCGGTCGGACTTGCAGCGCCGCGAGAATCGTATGCGGGTTTCGAAGCTCAATCGCCACGCAAGCCCCCTGGTGCTTGTCGCTGCTGCTCGATTTGCCGACGTGTTTCGTACATCAAAATCCCGGCAGCGACTGCAGCGTTTAACGACGAGATGCTTCCGTGTTCGGCGATCGACACGCGGTCGGAACAAACCCCCGCTAAAGAAGTGTCAATACCTGCTCCTTCGTTACCAATAACAATAGCAACACCTTGAGCGGTGTTTAAGGCTGCCAGTTCGTCGTTTCCCTCGACCGAAGCTGCATATGTCGCAATTCCCAGGTCGTTCAGATTCGAAACCAGCTGTACCAAATCAGTCGCCTGCGCGATCGACACATAATTGACTGCACCAGCCGATGTTCGTGCGACAAGACTATTCACCTCGCATTGATTCTCGCAGCCGACGAAAACGGCATCGACACCGAAAACATCCGCCGAGCGAATAATGGCGCCGAAATTGTACGGGTCTTGAACGGCATCAAGCACGATATAAAACGGGCTACTTTTTTTCTGCGAGAGAATTTCGTCCGGCGAGAGATAGGGGTAAGGCGACATCTTGGCAGCGTATCCCTGGTGGTCGCGTCTGCCCTGACATCGTCGAGTCAGCTCATTCGTCGATTGCGTCGAAAGTGGGATTTGTCGCAGGCGAGCCGCGTCGGAAAGCGCATCGATCTCGGTTTGAGAAAGCTGATCGGACACAATCAATTCGAGGATGCGCCAGCGATTGGCGTGCATCGTCTCGTGGACGACGTTTTTTCCCCAAATCCAACACTTCTGATGATTGCCGAGGAGGTCCTTACGACCCTTGCGCTTCTGCGAACGCCCAACCATTGCCAGCCTTCACTCGTGACCTACGCGACATACGTTACTTGTGAAGGATGAGTTTACCGCTGCGAGTTCTCCGAAGTCGATACAGCGCTCCCTCATGCGAGATGAGAATCTCTTGTTCTCCCTGAAGGATTTGTTCCGAATCGATCGTCGCCGGCTCTTTCGCCGATTCGGGGGTCGGCGAGTTCTTTTGCCCAGCTTGGTCCGAAATCTCGTCTGCGGTCACCGCAGTTTCCTCGACGGTTTGGCTGTTGTGCATTGATCGTTCGAGCAATGCGTTTTTGTATGGGGAAGCATTGCCAAAGGGATATTTTATTGATATTGAGACTCAGTGTCAATCGTAGTAGGGCGACCGCCAGGTGGCATTCAGGTGTCACCCCCTTTGGTCGATTCTTGCCAGCGGTCGGGCTCGAATGCCTGGCCTCGGCAGCGGCGCGACTAGTCTGCTGTGCTGGCAGCGGTCCGGCCTGCGAACGGGTGTGATGGGCAAGGTGGACACGGTCGCAGCAGAGCGGCAAGAGTGCGTTGGTTTTGGTGAGGCGCAAAAAAAGCTCACCTGCGAAAAATTCCCGCAGGTGAGCGTCGTCAGTTCATGTCAATCAGTGCATTAGTTGCAGCAGCTGTTGCAACAGCTATTGCATCCACAGCCCGACTGGCAGACTGGAACTTGTTCCGTAACGGTTTGTTCCACCATTTTGCAAACCTGAACTTCGATTTGCTTTTCGACGGTGTGCGGAACAGAAACCATGTAGGTCTCAGTGACTTCCTCGGGAACACATTCGTAGGTCGTGACTTCGTATTCACGCGTCATCGTCTTGGGAACACAAACGGTGTAGTTCACCGTGCGAGTGTGTTGCTCCTCAACCATGTCGCAGACCTTGCGTGTGCCGGTGCGTGTTTCGTTTCTCGTCAGGCAAACTTCATACTCATAGGCTTGCTCTTCGGAGACGTATTCACACACTTTGACAGTTCGTGTCCGCTGTTCAGGTCGGCAAAGAGTCACTTGGTACTCGTATGGGACCTCTTCGTTGACATACTCGCATACCTGAACAGTACGTGTCCGTTCTTCCTGACGGCACAGTGATACTTCATACTCGTACGGAACTTCTTCGTTCACGTACTCGCAAACCTGGACAGTTCGCGAGCGTTGTTCCGGTTTGCAAACCGTCACTTCGTACTCGTATTGTTCTTCGGAACATTGTCGTTCGTAGGCCGTGTACTCCACTTCCTTTTGAACAATGTTGGGGACCCAGACTTGCCGTGTGCAGGCGGCTGGGGCGCAACTGTTGCATCCACCGCAGGCATTGCAACCAGTATTGCAGGAATTGCCGCAAGGATTACATGCCGGTTCAACAGCCTGCGTCTCCCAATGGCCTTGGTCTTCGCAGACGGTATACGTCTTGGTCACAGGAACACAGTTCCAAACAGTTCTGGTTCCGGTGCGAGTTTCGGTGTGAGGTACATTGACCGTATAGGTTTGTTCGACGTCACGCATGACCGGCTTGCAAACCGTACGCGTCGCGGTGCGTGTTTCCGTATAGGGCACGTTCACCATGTAGGTTTGTTCGACGTCACGCATGACCGGCTTGCAGACCGTGCGGGTCGCCTGTCGCGTTTCCGTGTAGGGCACGTTTACCGTGTAGGTTTGCTCGACGTCACGCATGACCGGCTTGCAAACCGTGCGGGTCGCCTGTCGCGTTTCGCGGTAGGGGACGCAAACCGTGTACGTGAATTCGACGTCGCGCCAAACCGGCTTGCAGACAGTGTAATTCTCTTCACGGGAGCGGGTCTCGTTCTCGTGCACCGTATACTCGCAAGTGCGGGTTTCGGTGTGTGGGACCTGCTTGTACACGGTCACAGTGCGCTCGCGTTCTTCCTGCGTGTATTCGGTACACTGAATCGTGCGAGTTTCGGTAACCGTTTGCGGCACCATGACGGTCCTTTCCACCGTCTTGTAGCATTGCTGCGGCGCAGGTGCACATGCCGGCTGACATGATACGGGACAACAATCGCCGCTGCTGTAGGTGTGATCGCCCGCAGCGGCGATACCACCGGAAAGCAGGATGGCGAGCGACGTACAGATTTTCCAGTGCATAAAACGGCTCCCCCCCCTTGAAAGGTGAAAACGAATAATCCGGCTCGTACTCGTGGACCGATTACCGAGTCGATTGCTTGAAGTGCAATTTGTGAAGGATTAACGACTAACCAGTATAGGCAGTTTATTTAGAATAAACGGTATGCCGGCCGATTCAAGATCATTTCGATGGCGACTTTGAAAATTGGTATCGTTTTGGCATTTTTTGTTGCAAAACCTTGATGCCATTCGCGAATTCTTTCCACGAGTGTGCTTCCCGTGGATGGCTCTCGCTCGTTATGAGGCTCTGGCCTTTCCCCCAAACCGCTCAAAGAATCCCCATGTTTCAGTTTGCAGTCGATCGATTTCCGTCCAACTCGCTTCGCCGACTCGCGGCATTCTTCGGCCCGTCCAGTGGCCAGTACGAGAAGTGGAATGACACCCAGCAGGACGCTTTTACTGTGCTGCATGAAGTGTTGATGCGTTGGTTTATGAATCGAAAACGGGCGTCTCGATCGGGAAGGCAACGAGCGAATCCTACGAAGATTCCACCGACGAGACGACCAACTCGAAACTTGATGTGACTTCGCGAAGTCTGTACAACTGAATGCGTCTTTCGGGGCGTATAGCTCAGTTGATTAGAGCGCACGGTTCACATCCGTGAGGTCACAGGTTTGAGTCCTGTTACGCCCACTTTTGCTCCCGCAGACCGCGGCGCGTGGTGTTTTCGAGCACGAAATACGAATGCTCTCGTCGCCGAATCGCTGCGGACCTAACCCGACGCCCCATTCGGGCGAACGATTTCCCGACGCTGATTGTGCGGCCGGAATTCAACCGGCGACATATCGCTTTTGCATTGGCAGGTGGTCAATTGCGAGACTTCGAAGGGGCCTGACCTGGGTGTTCTGCCCTCGTTCTGACCATCGATTGACGATCGCCTTGCCGTGCTGGTTCGCCTGGAGATGGAAACTCTCGGGTTGATCGACAGCATCGCACAATGGGTGCTCCTCCGTTTGCCGTTAGGAGAACCGTGGCCGAAGGCAACCGCAGATCGAACTCCCTCGTGTGGTTTGGGGACTTGGCGAATCTGCAAACTTCTATTTCGCAGCCCTGGTAAAATAACGAGGCTATTGACAAAATGATGGGCTGTAGGGATAGCCCGAATGCTTGTTCGTCGCGTGAAGTTGCTCTTTCCGATGCCCGCGCAGTACGGCGATGGCAAGGTCAATTGCGTGTGACCGCGAGGCCGGACGTTTTCACGTTTTATGAAAATGCTATAAGGATTCTTGTTTATGGCCAAAGAAGAGGCCATTGAAGTCAACGGAACGGTTGTCGAGGCTCTGGCGAACACACAGTTTCGCGTCGAGTTGGAGAACGGCCACATGGTGTTAGCGCACGTGGCCGGAAAAATGCGGAAGCATTTCATTCGTATCGTCCCAGGAGATTTAGTGACGGTGGAAGTGTCGCCATATGATCTCACGCGTGGACGAATCGTCTATCGCGAGCGCTAAAGGCGCTTTCTCCCGCACACCCCCCCGCGCTTCGAGTATTGCCGGTCATGCTGTCGGCAAAATCGGCTGCCTGTTAACGGTGGGCATGTTGTCGTATCTTATTTCTCGGCTATTTACGGCTGAAATTGTTGACAGCGCATAGCGCGCTGACTATTGGCCGCGACCATCGCGTTTTGTCGGATGATAGCTGGCTCGGTTAAGCCAGAAACGCCCACAAGAAAAAGTAAACCGATCTAATTCATGCGATCATTTGTCGTTGCCATGGTGGCAGGTAATAACCGCTCGAAAGCCCGAACAAGTCGGATACGATGACTGAGCCTGATGGCGGAAATACGCAACCGACCGGTTTACCCCGCGTGCAGCTATTCACCGACGGGGCTTGCCGTGGAAATCCCGGGCCGGGTGGTTGGGCATGGATTCTGCGCCACGTTGCCACGGGAGCCGAGCGAGAAAACTCAGGCGGACTAGCATCGACCACGAACAATCAAATGGAATTACAAGCCGTAATCGATGGGCTGAGCGCTCTGACGAAGCGCTCGCGTGTTGAAGTCATCACCGACAGCGTTTACGTGGCAAAAGGCTCCCAGGAGTGGATGCCCAACTGGAAGAAGAACGAGTGGCGTCGCCGGGAAAAAAACCGTTGGGTGCCGGTCAAGAACGTCGAGCTGTGGCAACAACTTGACCAGTTGTTGTCACAACATGAAGTCCGATTCACCGTCGTCAAAGGACACAGCGGCCATCCCGAGAACGAACGCTGCGACGAATTGGCGGTCGAAGCCGCCAGCCGATTCTGAAGCGGTGACCGTGCGGGCAGATTCCTGACGTTCGGTTGAATACTCGCCTGAAGCCGGCTTTTCGATGCGCGTCATTGAGATTGGTTGGTTTCCATCATTCTCGACAGTGCGGTATCTGTCGACTCATGCACAACTGACCGTTCTGGTCGTCACCGCAACGCGCCAAACGACGGTCGCATTCCAATCTTCGGACGTTGCATTTTGGCAACATCGCGGACCGATGCGGGTTTTCTGAAACTGTAAAGGTCGGTTTACACATCACAAAACACTTGATTTCTCGACGCTTTTCGGCGTTGCAGCTCGTGCCACCACGATCGGCACTCCATTTGCTTCATCAGAATTCGAAAGCATGCAAACTACGGTCCGATCGTGGAGCCATTTGTGTCGAATCCTGCGTATCAACAAGATGTCAAAGTCGCCCATCTCGTGGAGTTGGCGGCATTGGTTGCGGCACACCATTCTCATTTGATCGAAACGTCGGCTCGTATACCGGATACTGTGCTCGAAGAATACTGGCGGCATACGCGAATTCGCACACGGCTTTGGATGAACTCCATCGAGACGGCCGCCGCAATGTTCTCTCCCGCGCAGGAGCCCGACCAGGATTCGATCCAAACGGAAGTTGGAAATGTTCTTCAAGAGGTATTCGCAGCTGAAGTACTGACTCGGGTTTGGGGTGCCGTTCTGACTGCAAAAGATCAACGCTGGAAGACGTTCGATGGAGAACCGGTCGCGCGAACGGTGCTGGCACAACACAGTCAGGCCCGAAATCGCGCGATGACCTTTCTGCTACAGCACCAAAACGAGAAACAACTCAATCCCAGCCGAATCGATCGAACTCGCCGAAGCTGCGAACGTTGGACCGATTGTCTGCTCGGTCCGATCGTCAATCGCTACGACGTGGGTGAATTCGCACACGATACCTCACGGGCCATTGAATTCGGTCGCGATCAGCAAGCGGAATTGACCGTGACGTCGTCCGATCATGTTTGGAGTTTTGTGCTGGCGGGCCTGCGGCTTGCCTTCAGCATGACCCCCCTGACTCATCCGATTCATGCCGACGCGCACCGGGGAATTATGAACGCTGTTCTGGGTTCGTTTCCTGCCGGCGCCTTTAGCAACGACGGTCCCTTCAAATCGATCCTGGCGCATCGAGTTTATCGTAGTTCGGAAATTTCCGATCGGCTGTTCGGAGTGCCGCAAGTCGAAAACACGAATCGTTAGTGTCGGCGACATTTTCTCTTGCCCCGATACGGCTTGTGGCCAGCGATCGTGCACAGCGCTTCGGACGACTCCCGTTGCAAAAGCGGATGAGATTATCCTGCCCCCGCGAGTTTGCCAGGTGATTTCGGAACCTGCGCAATGCCATGCACGGCCGGTGCGTCTCCGGGGCGGTAGCCTTCATCACGATGACGCATCAAAGATGTTGATTCTATCGATGGAATTGTGCACCGATCACAAAACATTCGAACAGTCTTAACGATCTACGGCGTGCAACGCCGACTTGTGGCCGCGGCAATCGCGTTTTGCGGTTTGATGATCGGCTCCCATGAGCCAGAGACCCCCAAGAATAGATATCGATCGCTCTGGTTTCGGCAAGAGTTCCCGCCGACGCCGGGAAATCAAAGGGTTGGAATTGCGCAGGGACTTGCCAGCCGGCGATTCGCAAAGTGTAATGAAACAAACTTATCGCTCGACCAAGTTTATTGCCGCACGGTACGCGACATCATTGCGACCGTCTTGTCGATTTGCGAAATGCCCTGCCGGGCTGAATCTTAATCGGCGAGTTGGTTGTGTCACTGTTCATGTCGCGTTCTGACAAGTGGTCGTCATCAAGTCTCAAGAAGCAGTTTCAGTCGATGCCCAGCCTGACCGTTGAAAACTATCTCAAGGCGATTTTGCAGATATCGATTCGTAACGAATCCGATTGGGTGTCGACTGGCCAGTTGGCCGAAGCGCTCGGGGTTTCTCCAGGGACAGTCACAAGCATGCTGAAGACGTTGGCCGAATCGCAGCTTGCCGACTACAAGCCTTACGAGGGCGTGCGTTTGACCGAAACAGGTCGGACGCTTGGAATGCGAATGTTGCGGCGGCACCGCCTGATTGAATTATTTTTGGTTCATACTTTGGATATGACTTGGGATCAGGTGCACGAAGAAGCCGAGAACATGGAGCATGCTGTCAGTGATTTCTTGATTGACCGCATTGACGATTACCTAGGCCGCCCCCAGTGCGACCCACATGGCGATCCGATTCCCTCGTCGGAAGGAACAATGCGTGGGCAAACTGTCACGGCTGTGCCGTTAACCGATTGTCGGCCGGGAACCCGCGTGAAGATCACGCGGGTCATCAATCAAGGGCCCGAGTTCCTCAGGTATTTGTCGGAAACAGGATTAGAGTTGGGCGTTGTCGGCATCGTGCGGACGAACAATGCCGAGGCCGACGTGGTTACCATCGACCTTAACGACGATCCGGTTTCCATGGGGCATCAAGCAGCAGGACAATTACTTGTTGTGCCGATTGAAGCGGATTGATCGTTTACGATTCGAACCGAATATCGTCGGTCGTTGTCTGTATAATGGCGTTTTCAGACATCGTGTAATTGCGATGCCTTGTCGTCGCACAGGATGGGTCTTGTCAAAAACATCGCGATTCGCGGGTGCGGAAGAAAGCCACTTGCTCTGGCGGCACGTCATCTCGATTCTCCGAACGCGGTGGTTTTTAACAATCAGCGCGACGTCACCTGGTAAACAATGTCGAACATCTCAGGCAAATCTGGATAACGTGCCGAAACTCGGCCGATGTCAATTATGATATTCCACCCGGTTAAACCGTTCCTCGAACTGACCTTCAGATAAATCGAAGCCGTCCTCATGAGCCGCAACGCAAGTATCGACCGTAAGACAGCAGAGACCGACATTCAACTGGAGTTAGAGTTGGATGGGAGCGGGCAGTCGTCGATTCAAACAGGAGTCGGATTCTTTGACCATATGCTCACGCTTCTTTCGCGGCATTCCTTGTTCGACCTGAATGTCACCGCCAATGGGGACACCAACGTCGACGATCATCATACCGTTGAAGATGTCGGCATTTGTTTTGGTCAGGCGCTCGAGCAAGCGCTTGGCGACAAACAGGGAATAAGCCGCTATGGCAGCTTGACCTTGCCAATGGAAGAGACGTTGGTCACTTCTGCGGTCGATCTGAGCGGTCGCATAGCGTTTGTTTATCGCGTCGATTATCCGACGGAGAAAATCGGGCAGTTCGATACGCAACTGGTCGATGTCTTTTGGCAAGCTGTTGCCGCGAACGCGAAACTGAATTTGCATATTCTGTTAGTGCATGGTGACAACAGTCATCACATTGCCGAGGGAGTTTTTAAATCGACTGCGCGCGCGTTGCGGCAAGCCGTTACAATCGACGCGCGAGAAAGTGGAATCCCCTCTTCAAAAGGAACGCTTTAAGTCGCATCGCGAATTCTAAAAAATGAAAATTTTTTTTCTTCGAAGTTTTTTACAACCTTTTTGTTGACATGCTGCCAACACTGGATAACTTAGTTCGCAGTTGCTTAAAACTTTGATGAAATCGATTTCTCGTTGCCACAGTCGCGTTGAAATCAGCGATGAATTGCGGCGGGGAAACTTCCAGACAATTGCCAACTTGAGCCAATAGGGAGGGCTCCAGAAGTTGTTTTGACGGCCTGGAGGGCACAACGTGTCTCGGGTCGCCCAGGACTGATGGCTTAGTACGGATTCAAAGGAAGTTGGATATTCCAGCGTGCAAGTGAACACACTTGTGTTGTCTGGGAGTTCCCCGATTTTTCTTCGCGCAAGTATCCCCCGCATCGCCCGAAGTGGCTGAAATGGATTCGCCGTTGGCAATCGCCATCGGCTTCTCCTTTCGCCCTCTTTTTCTCTTAAGTCGACTGGCGCTCCCCTTTCGGTCGCCGACCCGACAAGAGCGCTTCGAATGGCCAACCGGCTTTGGTCGGCATGCAAAGTTGCCCTCGACAGCCACTGCATTCGGTAATTGCACAGCCACTCATGGAATCGGTCTTCTGGCCGAGGTATTCTGGTTTCATGAGCGACGTCACTCGGATTCTCTCATCGATCGAGCAAGGCAATCCGGCCGCGGCCGAACGATTGTTGCCGCTCGTCTACGAAGAGTTGCGCAAGCTGGCTGCCTCCAAACTTGCCCAGGAGAAGCCGGGGCAAACTTTACAAGCGACAGCTCTGGTGCACGACGCCTATCTCCGATTGGTCGATGTGGAAAAAGCCCAGCATTGGGATTCCAGGGGACACTTTTTTGCTGCTGCGGCAGAAGCCATGCGGCGCATTCTCGTCGAGTCCGCCCGCAAGAAGGGGCGCGTGAAACACGGGGGCGAGCAACAACGGGTCGATTTCGAACAAGTCGCGCAGTTTGCGGTATCGCCTCGAATGGATCTCGTCGAACTGGATGAAGCGCTGACCCGATTCGCGGAAATCGAGCCACAAAAGGCCGAGCTTGTGAAGCTGCGCTACTTTGCCGGATTCTCGATCGACGAAGCAGCCGATTTGCTGGGAATCTCGCGAACAACTGCCAAACGGCATTGGGTGTATGCCCGCGCTTGGCTGCTAGCCGAACTGAGCAACGCGGAGGCCGCAGAAAAATAGAATCAAGATGGACCTGTTCGAACGTTTTTGTCGCATTGGTCAATGGGAGACGAACAAACGAGGTGTCCCATGAGCGAAAAACCACACATCGACTCGATTTTTCATACTGCCATCGAGATCGAGTCGGACGAAGAACGGCGCGATCATCTCAATGAAATCTGCGGGGACGACGAAGACCTTCTGCGGCAAGTTGAACGGCTGGTGAACGCCCATTTCGAGGGTGGGAGTATTCTTGACTCGCCGCCTGATCCACTGGGCGACACGATCGATCAACCAACGGCCGAAGGACCCGGTACACTAATCGGCCCTTACAAGCTGTTGCAACAAATCGGCGAAGGGGGAATGGGCGTTGTCTATATGGCCGAGCAAAAGTCGCCGGTCAAAAGGCGTGTAGCGCTGAAGATTATCAAGCCGGGGATGGACAGCAAGCAGATCATCGCCCGCTTCGAGGCGGAACGGCAGGCGCTGGCCATGATGGATCACCCCAACGTCGCACGAGTTCTCGATGCCGGAACGACCGAAAACGGTCGGCCTTACTTCGTGATGGAACTGGTCAAGGGCGTTCCGATTACGGCGTACTGCGATGCCAATCACCTCACCACGCGGCAGCGTCTGGAACTTTTAATTGATGTTTGTCACGCCATACAGCACGCACATCACAAAGGGATTATCCACCGGGACCTCAAGCCATCAAACGTGTTGATTGCGGAATACGATGATCAAGCCATTCCGAAGATTATCGATTTCGGTGTTGCCAAGGCGCTCAACCAGTCACTCACCGAAAAAACAATGTTCACACAATTCGGCCAGATTGTCGGCACGTTAGAGTATATGAGTCCCGAGCAGGCCAAATTCAATCAGCTCGACGTCGACACACGAAGCGACATCTATTCGCTGGGTGTTCTGCTGTACGAATTGTTAACCGGCACAACCCCATTCGACCGGAAGCGACTGCTGGCAAGCGGTCTGCATGAGATGGTTCGAATCATCGGCGAAGAAGAGCCGCCCAAGCCCAGTACTCGTTTAAACACCAGTTCTACGCTTCCGGCATTGGCTGCTAACCGAAGCGAAGATGCGCGAAAACTGGCTGGTCTGGTTCGTGGTGAACTCGATTGGATCACCATGAAGGCGTTGGAAAAAGACCGCACTCTTCGCTACGAGACAGCCAGTGCTCTCGCTGCGGATGTTGAAAGGTACGTCAACCACGAACCTGTCCAGGCGTGCCCGCCTTCGATGATGTATCGATTGCGAAAGCATATCTACCGCAATCGTACGCTGTTATCCCGCTTTGCTGTGGCCGCGGTGATTGTTGTTTTGAGCACCGTCGCAATCTCCTCCGCCTGGCAATACAAGTCCGGGTTGCGCGACCTCGCCAACCAAAAGACCGAATCGGAAAGGGAGAAGGCAGCACGCGAAAAACAACGCTCCCTCGAGCAACAGGTCCGAGAACGACTCATCCCCGAAATTCGGCAGCTGGTGGCAAATAAGCAGTTCGTGGCTGCCTACGATCGCGCCCAAGAAGCGGAACGTGTGTTGCCGAACGAGCCCGCTCTCGCTGAGTTGCGACAGTCATTCGCACAAGCTTGGTCCATTCAGACTTATCCAATAGGTGCCGATGTCTATTGGCGGGATTACGACGATCCGGAAGCAATCTGGACGTACGCCGGCCGCACACCGATCGAATCGATCAACCTTCCCCGGTCGATGTTGTTGTGGAAAGTTTCACGAGAGGGCTTCGAAACGGTGACCGGATGCCGCCATCCGGAAGATGATCGAGTTGAGTTCACGCTCGATCGATCGGGAGAGCTTCCCGCCGGTATGGTGCGCATCTCTGGGAATGCGTTTCGTCCCAACTTCTACGGCGTGCGATTCGACGACATTGTGCTAAGCGACTTCTTTATCGATCGCTGCGAGGTAACGAATCGCCAGTACAAGCAATTCGTCGATGCCGACGGATACGAAACTGCAGCGTACTGGGACACCCAATTCTTCAGGGGTAGGGAAGTACTTTCTTGGGTAGAGGTTAAGCCATTGCTGGTCGATATTACAAACCGCGCCGGACCGTCGACTTGGAGCAACGGAACTTATCCAGAAGGGGAAGGTGACTTCCCCGTTCACGGTGTGAGTTGGTACGAAGCCGCTGCTTACGCGCGCTTTGTCGGAAAGGAACTTCCCACAGCGGTTGAGTGGCTGCGTGCCTGCGGTAGCGCTCGGCACCAGTCCATGACAATTGCTCAACAGAGTAATCTGGAAGGTGATGGTCTTGTCGCAGTGGCGTCGAAGCAGGGCATCGGGCCGTTCGGCACATTCGACATGGCGGGCAATGTTCGGGAATGGTGCCATAACGAAGGTAACCCAGGCCGGCGGACAATCCTGGGTGCCTCGTGGAACGAACCGGCATATCGATTCGGCGGTTGGGACCAAAGCGATTCTCTCGCGCGAGATCCGGCGAACGGTTTCCGTTGCGTTAAGCGTTCGCCCGAACTGTTGCCGGATGCGGCGCTGGCAGCGATCCCTTTCGGTATCGGTCGCGACTTGATGCAAGAGACACCGGTTGACGATGAAATGTTCGAGCTTTGCCGCAGCATTTACGTTGAACGAGAATCAAATACTCGAGGCCTGGGCGCGCGATTGGTGTCGCAAGAGAAGCAGCACGACGCGATCCACGAAGTCATTGAAATCAATGCGGGTTATGGCAGCGAACGATTTGCCGTCCATCTGTTTCTGCCGCTGGGCGGCAAGCCTCCCTTCCAGCCGGTACTATTTCTTCCCGGCGTCGGACGATTCGAAATTGAGCAGCCTTTCCCCTCAGACTTTTCCAAGCTTTGGGCGAATCCGCGTTTTATTATCCGTAGCGGCAGGGCGTTAGTGTGGCCGGTTTACGATGGTTCCTTCGAGCGTTTTGGCAGTTACGGGAAGGACCCGGAATGGCAGGTACACATTTTCCG
>JANQRQ010000006.1 GCA_028284485.1 Planctomycetaceae bacterium
CAACAAATCGGCCATCCCTTCCGCCCGGAAACGGCGGCACTGCTGGAAACCTGGATCGGCGGCGCGTTGGGGAACGACCTGACGGCCCGCATGCGCAAACTGAACGTCAACCGCCTATTGTGGCGTGACCTTTCGACCAACGAATTGGTCTTTCGTCCGCTCACGCCGCATCCATTCCCCTCAAATCCGAATAGCGTCAACGACCCGGCCTATCAATTGACGGATGGCGATATCCCACAACTGCAAACTCCTGGCCAGCCGACGCCGTCAAACCCCGCGGGCGCTGCACAGTACCCGATCAATGGTAATTTCGGCGGAGGAACACTCGGCATTGGTCGGCAGGAATTCTGGGCACGCCGCGACCGGCAATTGATGTGCCGCGATATTTATGTGCTGCTTTACACATTGGGCGGCGGCATCGACCATCCATCGGGGTCGCCAACAGGATACAACGGATCCAACGCCGGCGGCCAACTTTATAGTCCGCTGCAGATGCAGGAGATGGCGCAGTTCGCCGTCAACTTGGTCGACGCATTGGATCATGACAATGTGATGACGGTCTTCGAATACGATACCGACCTGGGAACAAACGGCTGGAGCCTCGACGACGATCCCTTTACCGATGAAACGCAATTGGCAGGTGCCGTTGATCGGCAAACCGTGATCGGCGTCGAAGAACAACAGGTGACATTCAGCGAAACTTTGGTCATTCATCAGCCACCGGTTGGTGGCGGGGCCGATCATGCCTCCACAGTTTATACCAATGATGGCGTTGACCACCGATATCTGTTTATCGAATTGCGCAATCACACCCTCAGTCCCGTGCCGCTGGCGACAGCCGCTTCAGTGGCAGCGCAAGGTGGCCGCTCGACCGGCATCTGGCGAATCGTCCGCGACGACGACGGTACCGCGACACCGGCATTTCAGGACCGGCTGACATTTCTCGGTGGCGGGGGTGGGCCAGGGATTTCCACCATTGGTCCCGGACAGCAATTCCTGATCGGCTCCAGTGATGGGGAAGACCGCTTTTCTCAGGGAGCGCCGGACAACCGGCCGAGCGACTTTCGAATTGATGTTAACGGTGATAACCAATTCAACTTGATTGTCCCCAATATTCCTGATCGGGCTGGCGATTATGCCAACGCCACCGACGCGAATGACGTCACCCAGTATCCCCAACCACGGCTCAGTTTGGACTTGGTCCATCGCCGCGATCGCCAAAGGCATAGGTTCGAAATGGATACGGATTCAGGACTCGACACCGTTCCATCCCTTGGCCGTGGCACATTTGTCCGAGGTGTTCTCGGTGCCAACCCGATTCCCCCAACCGGCACGAACCTGATTCTGATGCGGCGCTTGAATCCGAATTTGCCACGTCTTTCCGACACAGCTAACACCGGATTCAATCCCTGGGTTGAAGTCGACCGGATCAACACAGGGCCCGAAACACTGTTTGCCATCCAACAGAATGACGGACCGCAGGAGATCGCAGGCGGTAACAACGGTTCACGCGGTTTGCCGGCGCTCAAAAGCCTCGAGCGGTTTGAACCGATGAACGGACACCCGGTGACCGCATCGACTTTTCCAATCGGGCATCGGCCATATCAGGATCAAAACAACTATCCGATCAACGTCAACAATCTGACGCCCACCAACCCGGTTCAAGTGCGGTTGAATTCGTTAGGCCAACAACCCAAGAATCAACTCTCGACGACATTCGAGTTGTGGCAGCAACATTTCAATCGAGATTTCACATCGATGGTTGATCTGTTCCACATCCCGCTCGTCGGACCTGACCTGTTGACCCGCTGGTTCCCCGAGACGCAACTGGCACCGAATCAGCAAATGCAGGCAGCCCTGCAAGACGCGGCCTGGCCGCCAGACCAAGGAGTCGGTGGTGGGAGAGCGCGCCCGTTTAGCGCATCGGCAATGTTTTTGATGCCGCAGCACTTTGACAATCTGGCACAACCAGCCAATCCCATTCCGCAAAAGGATAATCGCTGGTATCGCTTGTTCGAGTTCATGGAGGTGGCGACACGCATGCATCAGCATTCGTCGTTCGGCAATCCGCTCGAATTGACGCGCGTACCGGGGCGAATGAACTTGAACACGTTCCGGCATCCGGAAGTGCTGGCCGGTTATTTGAACGCGCCCGATATTTACTCACTCAACGTTGTCTCTGCGAGCCAACGGACGCTGCCGGCCCTCGATACGACCGACGCGGTCAGCCTGCCGACACCAGGCGGGCGCGAATGGTGGTCGCAGTTTGTTGTCTCGCGGGATGGCGTGCGACTGCCGAACGGTACAATTATCGCCGATCCTGTGACCGGGTTTTATGTGCCGGGGGCGCCTGGGGCGAATCCGTTCCGAGGGTTCAATGTGCTGGGACATTTGCCGACGAGCCAGCAGAATCCGACCGCTGTCGAGCAACTGATCGAAAAGACGATACTCCGTCGTTTGCCGGGTGACCCAGGTGGTGTCGGACAACCATCGCGGCGGCTGTTCGAAGTCGGCAACGTCTCCGACCATATGAATACGAATCCGCTGCAGGTGGTCAATCCGTATGCCCGACATCGGTTGCTATCTCGGGTGATGCAGAACACAACGACCCGCAGCAATGTGTTTATCGTTTACATTACGGTGCAGTTCTTCCAGGCGGGCGAGGCGACATCGGGCGCGATCAAAATCGGCGCCGCGTTGGAAGATTCGCCCATCCACAAAGGGTTCTTCATCGTCGACCGATCCGACGCCGAGAAGGCCTGGGACCCGGTCAATCAGGAATTCGATTTCCGCTCGTTGATCAAATACCGACTAACGGTGAACTGAAGGTCGCGTTCAGAGTCCAAATCAGTGTGCCATGCCCACATCGCGTCAGCAGGGTGGGCATGCACCAAAGTCGAATTCAAGGTCTGTCAAAATGATGGCGAAACGATAAATCGCTTTCGCCGAATTTAATCCCTCGCTTACGCGTCGGGTTACTGGTTTTGTCCCTCGCGTACGCATCGGGTTACTAAAGAAACGACGTGGGACAGACATTCCTGTCTGTCATCGAATATTTCAGCGAATTTTGATAAGTGCCGGGGTTTCCCAGTGTAATTCGCACTTGGCTTCCCGTTTTTGATAAGTAGAAGAAGAGACGGCAGTGTAGTCACGGCTAACCAATGGTATTGGGTGGCCGGGGCTGGACAGAGCGAAGCGAAGGAAGCCCCGGGGTTTCGGGCGATGCCCTCCAACCCCGGCCACCCAAGCATCAAGCCATTACAGAAAACTAGAGACCGGCAGGAAAGCCGGTTTGAGGGCGCATCAAGTTGCCCGAAGTACGTTTCGCGGGCCACCACAGTTTTGAATTTGTCGTGGTTGCAGTTAGTAGGAAGTCGGATGGTGCCGTCATTTCCCGCTGCTGCGTGAACATTTCTTACATCGATTCACCGAACCTGCGGAATCAATCTTTGTGTCCAGCGTTGTTTGCGGCGCTGTGGATCCGTCCGTCGTTGTCGAGGGCGTTGTCGTATTCGGAGTGAAATTGATGATCTCAAACCGACAACAACTTAAATCTACGACTCATTGCCGAGCTGGTATGACACGGGCTGATCTCGTCGTGATCATCGTTGTCGCCGTGGTCGGCTTCACGCTGATTGTGCCTGCGATCCAAAGACCACACGGCGCTGCACGTCGAACAGAGTGCTTGAACAAACTGAAGAATCTGTCGCTGGCGATGACGAATTACACAGTGTCGCAGGAAGGGAAACTGCCACCGTTGTTTGCGCAGTACGCCACGAACACGACGGATGGCACGCCGATCGTCTATCCGTGGACAGTGGCATTGCTGCCGCATTTGGATGCAGCGGCATTGCATCGTGAATTAACGACGGATGCGTCGTTGGGTGTCGGCGATAACAGCCTGTTTGACGACCCGAACAGGGACCCGGTCATTTTGGAAGCGTTTACCTGCCCGGTCGATTCGAACAACGACCGCCAGCCGGGTGGATTGAGCTACCAAGTGAACGCGGGATACACGTCGGCGGCGCTGTTTGCCTCGCCACTGATGGGAATCGGCTCGTTCGACATTGATTGGAACAGCAATGAAATCGCCGATGCCGAAGATGCCGAAATTGCGCACGCGACGGGCGTCTTCTTCGCAAATGACTGGAATGCGATTGATATCCGTGACGAGTTTCAGATGACGTTTGATTACATTTCGGCGCACGATGGAACAGCCAACACAATCCTCATCGCAGAAAACTGCCAAGCCGGGGGTTGGGACCGCGTGAACCCCAAGGGGGTGGCGTTTAAGGCGATCGTCGACCCGGCAGCGTTGGGAAGCAGCGAAGGCCGGTTGACGATACCGGACAATTGGAATTCGACAAACCTGGGTGATTCGTGGCCAGGGACGAACATGACGGCGCGTCGGGCGAAGATGCCCCGGCCGAATTCGGAGCATCCCGGAACATTCAACGTCGCTTACTGCGATGGGCGAGCAAAATCACTGAACTTCAACATGGATACGCGAGTTTATCTCCATTTGGTGTCGTCTGCCGGATGGAGGTACGGTCAACCGACACTGGACGAGTAAACGGGCCGAAAAAGACGTGATTTTACGGAAAAATGAGACAAAAACCGCGAAGCGAACCGGAAAGGAGGGAATGTTAAATTCGCGAGGAAAAGTAAGAAATCTCGAATTTGGGGGCCAAAAAACAATGAGTTTTGTTCATAATAAATTTAGCGGGGGCAATCGACTTCGTGCGCCCGGAAAGGCCGGTCCATGCCGTTCGAGGCTGGGTTTCGGGTGACTGTTCCGTATTTTCCACGCGGGTCAGCACTCGGATTGAAACCCGGTAACTATCACTTATAATTCGAACACGCCACATCACAAAATCGTTTCGAACTGAAATGGAGAAGTGCACATGCAAGCACGTCGTCGAAATCAAAAAACAAAAAAACGATCCGGTTTTACGCTGATCGAATTGCTGGTCGTGATTTCGATCATCGCCACACTGATCGCGTTGGTCACACCGGCCATTCAAAGTGCCCGCCAAGCGGCACGACGTACTGAGTGTCTGAATAAGCTGAAAAACCTGACGTTGGCGATGACGAACTTTTCGACATCGAGCAACGGCCGATTGCCGGCGATGTTTACGCAGTACGCCCGCAACACCACCGATCGAACTCCCATCATTTATCCTTGGACAGTGGCCTTGCTGCCGCATTTGGATGCTGCTGCTTTGTTCCGCGAATTAACGACGGACGTGGCCTTGGCAGCTGGCGACGACAGCCACTACGACGATCCCCAAAAAGATCCAGTAATCTTGGAAGCGTTTACCTGCCCTGTCGACTCGAACAACGACCGACAAATCGGCGGACTGAGCTTCCAAGTGAATTCGGGATACACCTCACCACAGGTTTGGAAGTCCCCGACATTGGGTGTGGGAGCATCGGAAGTCGACTGGAATGGCAACGGAAATACGCAATTCCAGTTCGATCCGGAAGACGCCGCTATCGCCCATGCGACCGGCGTTCTCTTTGATACGTTCATCGGCGCGGTGAACAAGCAGGACCCGTTCCGGATTTCGATCGACTACATCACATCGGGTGATGGAACGCAAAACACGATTTTGCTCGCAGAAAACAACCAAGCACAGCGATGGGACGAAGTGAATCCGAAGGGCATTGCCTTCAAGGCGATTGTCGACATCAATGCGATTGGTTCGGTCGGTAACTTCGGAAGGCTCAATGTCCCGACGACCTGGAATTCTGCAGCGATCGGCGATTCGTGGCCCGGGACCAACCAGACTGCGGCAGCAGGGACGATGCCCCGACCGAACTCGGAACACCCCGGTACATTCAATGTTGGATTCTGCGACGGACGAGCAAAGGCGCTGAACTTCAACATGGACACCAGGATTTACCTGCATCTGATTACGTCGAACGGTCAGCGGTACGGTCAGCCGGTCCTCGACGACCAGTAAGCCGATACTGCGAGTTCCGTCATTCAATGGAAAATGCGACACAGCGTCGATTCGGCGCTGTGTCGTTTTCTTTTGTGTGATCCAACAAGAATGAG
>JANQRQ010000010.1 GCA_028284485.1 Planctomycetaceae bacterium
GCACCCCCTTCGGCATTCGTGACCGGGTAAGGTTCCGGCGCGTCTCCGAAATCCGCCGCCAAGAGCGCCCGGTCTTCGAGCACCTCGGCCGCCTTAGCCAAATAAGTTGTGACGACGAGCGGGGAGTATCGAAATCTCTTCCTGCGCTGACCTTTGTAGCGACGCTGAAAACGATTTCGGAACTTTCTCGAATTGAGCGACTGCCTGAACAGCGATAGCCAAGATTTCAGCAGCATGCGTTTGCCTTAGCCTAATTGTGGTGGTTGGGGGCTGCGAGAAGATGCGGCCCAGCAAGTCAGACGTCAGCCCCCGGTTTTGGCGATGGACTGACGGCTGGTGGTCCGGACGTCTTCATACCGGCGGTCCAACTGCGATGCCGGCCTTCTTCGTCCTTAAACCAAATGTTGTGGTTGACTTCGTCGTCGAGAACTCCCGCAGCGCGGGGCCGATGAACGTTGGGTAGGACAACCACGTCGTACAATTCGCGAATCTCCCCCTCAATCCGCAACCAATGGGAGACTTCGCCTCGGTCGACGTTCACAATCTGCAAGCCACACCGCGATGAAGCACCGCCGTCGGCCGACTTCTTTTCCAACGGCAAATTACGAAACGTCGGTTCGTGCCGCGGTAGCGAGGTACCAACCAGTGCCCAGTTGTCGACGAATGTTAGCCCGCGCGCGTAGCCGGAACAGTCGGCAACGCATTCAAACGTGCCAGTCTTGCGATCGACATATCCGAATTCGCCGTGCCCGGAATTGAGCACCCATAACCGGTCCTGATACACGCGCGGTGAATGGGGCATCGATAGCCCTGAAATGACCGCCTCTCCCGAATCGACGTCAATCACGCAGCCGCCCGAGTCGCGTTGGTCGCGCCAACCGTCGAACGTGTCGGATTGCGAACATGCGGTGACGTACTTCAACCGGCCCCCTTCCAATGCCAGCCCATTCAAATGGCAGCGATCCTCAGCCGCCAACTTCGATACGAACGGCGGACGCCAGACTGGTTCCAAGCTGTATCGATCACTCAAGGTCGCCACGCAGCTGAGCAGCGTACTGATGAAAACGACACGGCCGCTTTCTTCGACCGCAATGTCATGTGCGTCGATGTCGCCGGTATAGAAGACTTGCTGCGGTGCGAACGATCGATCGAAGCCGTCGAGCGTCTGATGTGGTTCCAGCATGTTTTCGAAGCGCCACACTTGGCACTGCGAAGTCATCCACAAACTTTGGGCGGGAGGCTCATCGGATCGCACGACGACATGCAGGCCCATGCAGCGCTGAAAGATTCGCTGAAAGACCGAGAGTTGGCCATCCGGCTTCAAGCCGATCAACAGCAGCCGATTGCCCTGATATGTGGTGATCCCCAGGCTGAGCTGCATTTCAGCCAACCAACCGGGAAATCCGCGTGAGCAGGTGATCTCAAAATTCTGCGTCATAGGCGAACAGAATCCCCGGTGTAGGATTTCGTCTGGTTGAGTTTGAGTTAGGTGCTGTCTTGGTTTGAATGGGCTGACCGCGAGATGCTCATTGCTTCCGAAGCGCTCAGACCGGTTCGGCGCGGCTCGCTGGGAGAATCCGGCAGGCTAAGTGCTTTTTGTGGACCACTTTGAGTTGCACAAAGCGATTCTGCGTGGGAATGTTCGAGCACGACCGAATCGTTGCGAAGAACTCACCGCAGTCCAACATTATGTCTACCATCCCTGAGACTGCAAATGCAACAAAATTCCCAGGTTAGCTACTATACGTTGACCGCTTGCCGCAATGACGACCGGGATATGAATGTCGGCCTTGAAGCCGGCGCCTTAATTCGACAAGCAAGTCACATTGGCTGATGCCGGCAGCAGCGGAAGGCCTATTCCAAAAAGGCCTTGTGAATGGCCAAATGTCCGCGCAGGCGAGCCAGAAGAGATGCTTCAACCAGCAACCAATCGTCGCTGCTTTTTTCCGCCTTTTGAATTCGGTTGCGCAAGACGGGAAGCCTGGTTTCGGCGGGCACCACCAGTTGCCCATTGATTTGGACTGGCTGGGCGGATTTAGCGATCATATGGTGATGCCATTCCGCCAAGTAGAGACCGGCGAAGACAATGGCACCGACATACAGCAAACAACCACCCACGGCAATTTGCACACGATCGCGGATCCAAGCACGACGGTAGGTTTTGACCGAAGCTTCAAGGACGCGCTCACGCAGTGTACCCGGTAGGGAAGGTTCCTCGGCCGTCCAACGCAAGAGATCTTCGGTGGCCGCAAATTCTTCCGACTGCCAATTCAGGTTTTCACGCATGATAAACCTCATCGGCTACCGGTTGCAGAATTCGAGAAAGCTTGGCCAATGCATAGCGATATCGGCTGGCTGCCGTGTTGGGAGATTCACCAAGAACAACCGAAATCTCGAGAAACGTCATGTTCTCCCAGACCTTCAGTACAACGACTTCTGCCTGTTCGGCGGGTAGTCCACTGAGTGCCGAACGTACCTGGCGACGAGATTCTTCACGTTCCGCCTCGGGATCGTCGAACTGCCAGGCACGAGTCGCTTCGCTGAGGGATTGAGTGGGCCGACGACGGGACAAAATTCGCAGAGCCTCGTTACGAACGATTTTGAGAAAGTACGCCCAGGGATGATCGGCCATCGCTAAACGGATGGGACTTTGCGAGATACGCATCATCGCGGCTTGCAGAGAGTCCTCGGCATCTTCACGATTGCGAGTCAAAGTTTCCGCATAGCGAGTCATCCGCGGAGCGGCCGCGTCGAACAAGCGACCTAGCGCATCGAGATCGCCCTCCCCCAACTGGCGGGAGTATTCCGCTACGACTCTCGATATCGAGCTGTTCTCAATCACGGCTTTTGTGTCGGATTAGAATCGGCGTTTCTAACTCCTATTGATGCAGCGATCGGTGGAATTTGTCTAGAGAATTCCCTACAGTCACCACAAGTTTCTCGGAGTTTCCGTTTTGCCGGGGTTTCCGCGGATTTCGGTCATTTTGAGAGATTGGGTGGCGGTAGCCCTGCTTTTCGAATCGGATTTCGGTTCTTGCGGCTGCCGAACAGGTTACGACGACGGGCCCTGCATCGGACCTTGGTTTCTGATTCGCCATGCAAGCCATTCCCCCTGGGACTCGTCGCGGCGGTCCGTTTTGGGGCTCGTTCGGGTCAATCCGAAGGATGAATTGCCAGCCTGGCCTCAACGAACTTGAACAAGAAGAACAGCCGAACCATTTCGGCCAATTGCGGCACCAGACGGTCGGCCGCGCCGGTGGAGATCAAGAGAATGGCGTCGACCAGCGAAATTGTAGATGAGCTACGGTGGCAGAAGTTCCCCGTTCTGGATGACGGCTTCATTTGCTTGGTCGACGTCATGGGCGACGATCACTCGGTCGTTCAAGCGGCGCGCGTGAGTTACGGCGAAGGGACCAAGCGTGTTTCCGACGATCGTACGCTGATCCGCTATTTGATGCGCCACCGGCACACCACGCCTTTTGAAATGGCGGAAATCAAACTGCTCGTCCGCGTGCCCATGGATTGCTGGCGACAATGGATTCGCCATCGCACGGCCAACGTCAACGAGTACAGCACGCGATATTCCATTGCAATCGATGCCACTCAGACGACACAACCGGAAGAATGGCGCACACAGGCACAAGGAAATCGACAGGGAAGCGATGAACCGCTCCCAGCCGACGTCGGTCGCAATCTAACCGAGGCCGAACGCGCGCTCCAAGAAGAAGCTCGCCGTGTGTATGAAGAACGATTGGAAATGGGTGTCGCACGCGAACAGGCGCGTAAGGACCTTCCACTGAGCACCTACACCGAAGCGTATTGGAAGGTCGATCTCCATAATCTGTTGCACTTTTTGAGCCTGCGGATGGATTCCCACGCTCAGTACGAAATACGCGAATACGCCACAACGATCGGACGGAAAATCGTTCAACCGTTGTTTCCCACCGTTTGGGAGGCATTCGAAGACTACCGCGTGCATGGCACGTTTTTCACCCGGCTCGACGTGGGAGTCACGCAGCGGTTAATGGCCCGGGGACGCGAAACGGGCCAATCACCGCCCTACAGCGAAGAGGACTTTCTGGCGGTTCAGGATGCCGCCTGGAGGGATTTGAAACGCTGTCGCGAACGAGACGAAGTTCGCAGTAAGTTGCAGAGCTTGGGAATCCTTGCTCCACCAACCGAGTAGCATCGCCAGTTCTCCCAGAACGACGCGGGGCGCCGACGCCACTGGGGCAGGTATTGCCACTCAACCCTGCAAAACAAAGATCCTGCAGAATCGCGCTGTTGGACCAGCCATTGCTGCGATCCGTAGACGCTTCTGTTTGACTGACGACGCAGATCTGCTATGCTGACAGGTCGCGTCGATTACTGGGCGCGTTATTGGGGCATGCTGAAGACTCGGCGGGCAGACCGCCGAATATGCATATAAAACTGTTCCCGGTTGGGAACGTTCGTATTCAAGTCACACGAAGGAGGATTTGGTGGTTAAGTTACGGTTACGTGAGAACGAGTCGGTTCAGGATGCAGTCAAACGGTTTCGTAAGCTGGTCGAACATGCAGGCATCAAAAAAGAGATGCGTCGCCGTGAATACTACGAAAAGCCCAGCGATACTGCCCGCCGAGCTCGTCGCCGTGCCGAACGTCGTGCCCGTCTGTCGCGGCTGTCGTCCCGCTAATTGAGCTGTTTCGACAAAGCGATTGGGAAACCACCTCATTCACGACATTCGAAGACGCCCAAAAACAAAAAGGCACTCGCCCACTGGTGAGTGCCTTTTTTTGATTCCGATTCTCATGAACTCGAAACGTGGACATTCGACGCCCACCCATGAAGAATCTGCCAGGATTTCTGCGGAATGTGGCCGCCTCCGGCGACTATTCGGCTTCGACCGGTAGCTCTTCGGTTATCTCTTCTTTAATGGGCTGAATGAAGTAGAGCTTTTTGCCTTTGGCGAGCAATTGCTCCATCTTCTTTTCGGCATCCTTCCGCTTATCGTAGGGAAACCGGGCTTCTTCTTTGAGGTTGCCGCTGAAGATCCCCCACACCAGCCGCTTTCGCACAGAAGCCGCTGTCTTGGTGCGTTTGGCGGCCTTTTTGCGCGTGGCCTTCTTCTTGGTGGCTTTCTTCTTCTTCGTTGAAGATTTGCCGTCTTCACCCTTGGATTCGGCGGCTTCGGCCATTTTCCGCATTTCGAGGCGGCTGGGCGTTTTGCGAGCCATGTTGTTTCCTATCGGAATAGATATCTGCAGTTTACGCCGATCGCCATCATTTGCGGGCCGACGGACTCTCCTCGGCAATCTCCGCCCGGAGGGGCGAATCGGAGAGTGAAATCGCTGTGCCGATGGTGGGTTGCGCCCGTTCAGATGGAGTTTGAACGGGCAACAGCATAGCAATTCACTCGTCGACTGACCACTGACCGGGGCTCTACAGGTGTAACCTCTTTCTTAATTTAGGCTTATGAGGAATACCTGCCTTAAACCGGATATCCGATTCGATCAATTCCATCGAAAAAACCAGAATAGTTTGTGCATTCGGAGAAATTCGTCCGATCTATAGAACCAGCAACTCGGTTGCGCATGCCTCGTTAATGCCTCGACGAATCGGGGGTCACGAGGTGTGGCGTGTTTGTTCCGACGGAGATTACCCGGCTCCGCAGGAGAACCAGAGGACGTATGCCGAGTCGTCTCGCGACGTATCGTCAAGACGGGTGTTGCAGACGAACATGAGGGAAGTGATTCGAGACGAACACCTTCCCGATGGTGGAAGACATAAGGAGAGTTCTTCATGCGAAGGTATCGAAAATGGGTTTTGACGCTAGGAATGATGGCGGCAACACCTGGTGTGTCAATGGCCGGACCTCTGCCGCAGCTTCAAGCCGAAGGGGAGCAAACACAGTCAGCCACCTCGACGGCGCAAGCGACCAAACAACACAATCAGCAGATTGCCGAGGCGATCGCCGCGGCATTGCGAGCCGAACGGCTTTCCGGTTTCGATATCGAAATCGGCTTCAAGGGTGGCACCGCCACGCTGAGGGGCAAGATCGCCAACGCCGAACAAAAAGCTCGTGCCGAGCAAGCCATCAAGGCAATCAATGGCGTGGCCATCGTCAAGAATCAATTGGAAACCATTGACGGTTCAACAACTGCCGAACCGAAGCAGTTGCCGGCATCGAACATTGAGCAAACGAACCACCAGGGAACGGCCCTTCCTGCTGTTCCTCCGGCAATTCCAGACGAAATCGTTCCGGTTTCGCAAGCCGCCGGTGCTGGGAATCAAGAAATCGCCAATCAGATCGCTGGCGCACTCGGCCAAGCAGACCTGAAAGGCTATGACATTGAGATTCGTTTTCAGAATAACACCGCATTGCTCTCAGGCTCGGTGGCTACGCCTCAGCAACAGCAGTTGGCGACACAAGTTGCCTCCGAGGTTGCCGGCGTCATGATGGTTGATAACCGCCTGACGGTGATTGGCGATCCGAGTGCACCTTCGTTGGGTAAAACCCCGACGCCGCAAGCAGGTTCGCCGTATGCCGGTCAACCCGATCCGAGATTGATGGGGATTAACCCGGTTGCCTACCAGGCCGCTGCTGGTCAACCCGCCGCGATGGGAGCCCCGGCTCCGTACGGAGTTCCGGCCGCCCAAGCTTCACACGCAGCTTACGACATGCCACACATGCCGAATCACGCGTGGCCGAGCTATGCGGCTTACCCGAACTACGCCCAAGTGGCCTATCCTCAGGACTACAGTGCCAGTGCCTGGCCTTACATCGGGCCATTCTACCCGTATCCGCAAGTCCCGCTGGGATGGCGTGAAGCGCAACTGGAATGGGACGACGGACATTGGAACCTGAACTTCAACGCCCGAACCGGCAAATGGTGGTGGTTCCTCAAGCCTGAGAATTGGTAAGCCAACTCGGACTTGACCAGTGAGTAACCGCAAAGCGACGCGTCATGGGCCGAAACTCGGTACAGACGCGTCGCTTGCATTTCCGACAGATTGTTTTCGACCGAAAAAACGGACCGAATCGTCAAAATCGGAAAATATTCACAAGTTGGCACCTTTTGACACACGATAAGTAATATGCAGACGCGGAATGTCCGCAGATGTTCGGAGTTATCAAAGTTGCGTTCGTCGACAACGGGCATTGGTCCGCCGACGGGCAAGGAAACATATCCTAGTCGCACTTTCCAGATTCAGTAACAACCGCCTTTTGGATGTAACTTGCTACCGACACTTGGCGGGTCGTTGAAACACTCGGAGGGAAGGAATGGTCGATCTCTTGAAAAGAGCGACACTGTTAGCCGCCATTTGTCTTGCGACGTTTTCCAATAGCGGATGCGTGTTCTGGAACTTGAAGCTCTTCTGGGATGGGCTGGTTGTCACCTCGTTCAACTATGCCAAATTCTGGGGAACCACACCGGTCATCCCCGTTAGCCCCTATTACAGCCAAAAAATCGAAGACGCCTATCACGAAGAAGAGCGCTACGGCAAAGTACCGGTCTTGGACCCGGTCGAAGGTGAAAACGCACCGCTGTTCTGCCTCGATTCACCATCACCCGACGAAATCATCCGAACTCTGCCGGACCGTGGCGATGGCGGATTGGCCTTCTTCGCAGAAACCAACATGAACAACGTTCGCATGACGGTCGAAACGATTGTCGACCGCGTCGATGAATGCCGGTTCTATCCCATGGTTGGCCCGGCCAAGATGCACCACTGTCACTACAAGTGCACCGTGTATTACGACAAAACGATCCGTTCCTGGTGGCCCGTGCCGTTCACTCACACCGACCAGACGGAAGAAGTCGTCTACATCGACCACGACCATCTGATCCGTTGTGCCGGTCTCCCGGCTCCCAACTAAGACGGCTGCTGACAAATACAACAGCGAATGCTGAAAACGGCCGACCTCGCCAGATGTCTCCCTGGTGAGGTCGGTTTTCTTTTGCGCCCCCACACCTCACTGGCTTTCTCCCAGGAAGCTTTGACAAATCAACGAACTCACATGGGTCGCCACGAATCCAATCTGTTGAATCGTCGCGATTTCGCCTGCCTGAATTGGGGTTTCAAGCAGTGAATTCAGGGGGTTCGGGTTGCCGATTTTGGCGGACAGGCAGTAATATTATTCTTTGTGGGCCGTTGTCACAGTAGAAAAACGGGTCTTCCCGTCGATGGATTGTCCGGAGTCGGCGAATGGATCCATCCCGATAGCCGTAAGACGATCGTCATGCCAGACGCGTCCTGCCTCATCCCAAGCCGTTTGCTCAGCGCCATTTTGCTGTTGTTTGTGGCTTGGGGAGCGCCAATCTCGTCGGCTCTCGCTGACGAAGCTCAGGACAAGTACGATTACGCTGTCGGCTTAACAAAGCAGTCTCGTTGGCAGTTGGCGGCGGACCAGTTCCGGGAGTTTCTGAAAGAGTATCCCGAGCATCCCAGGGTCCCCCAGGCGCAAATGCATCTCGGTTTGAATCTGATCAACCTAGGCCAGTATGGCGATGCGCGAGACGTATTTCGGCGGTTTTTGACCGATTACCCCAACAATCGAAATCGGGCATTGGCTTTGTTTCGGTCGGCGGAATGTAGCTATCTACTGAACGATCTTCAGCCGGCAGTCGCCGATCTTCGTCGGTTCGTCAATGACTACCCCGATAGCAGTATGGGCGAATGGGCCTACGTCTACCTAGGCGAAGCACAGCTCCGCTCGAACGACGCCGAATCGGCGGTCAGCAGTTTGGAGAAGTCGCTCGAATTGTTTCCGCAGGGGCGCATGGCGGATGAAGCAAAGTTTCATCTGGCGCGGTCGCTCGATGCCGCCGGAAATGATTCCCGAGCTTTGGATCTCTATCGGGAAATCGTCACTCAGAAAGGGACGCGGGCCGCACAGGCTCAATTCCAATTGGCCACATTGCTGTTCGAATCGGATCGCCATGGCGATGCAGCACGGGAGTATGACGAACTCGTCAATCGCTTTGCCAACAGCGACCAAGTTCCACTTGCGCGCATCAACAGCGGGTACGCGTACTTTCAGTTGGGGAATTACGACGAGGCATTGGCAAGGTTCGAGTCTGCGGCGGAAGATGAAGCCCAGGAAGCGAAAGCTCGGTATTGGAAGGGCCAATCTCTACGGTTGCTCAAGAGGTACGATTCCGCTCAATCCGAATTTGCCCACGTCAACGAGCATTGGCCTGACGCCGAATTCGCCGCCGACGCCTTGCATTTCGCTTCCGAGATGGCATTGAAGCGTGCAATTCTCGCCGATGGGGAGCAAAAACAATCTCTCCTCGATGAGACGCAACAACTGCTGACACAATTCCAGCAAGACTTTCCCAATAGTCCATTGCGATTTAGTCAGGCTCTACTTCACGGTCAATGGCTGCTGGCAAAGGAAGAAGCGGCAAATCTGAAGCCGGCTGAGCAACAATTTCGGGATGTATTGGAAAAGAGTCAAAACGCAAGCACGCAGGCGTGGGCACGTTACTTCCTGGCGGTCGCTTTGCAAAAACAAGGGAATCATTCCGAGGTCGATTCGGTCCTCAAGCCTTTGTTGGAACGGGCGAAAAGTGAGGGACCAAATTCGCAATTCGTCGAAAGTTTGTCGTTGGCCGGTATTAGCCTCGTAGCCGAGGAGCATTTTGAGCAGGCGGAACCGTTGCTAACGCAGTACTTGACATGGAGGCCGAAGGGCGAGTCGGCCGAGCAGGTACTCGCCGCCCGTGCGGTGACCTACGCCAATCTTGAACAGGCCGGTTCAGCCGATACTGACCTGCGGCGTCTGGCCGGCGACTTTCCCGAAAGCACTCTCATCGCGCGGACAACGCATCGTCTGGCCGAACTGGCATATGCTCAGGAAGACTGGGCCCGATCCCGTATGCTATTCGACGCGTTGGCTCAAATGGGAGAAGATTCCCCCTATCATGCCGCCGCCATCTCCGGCGTTGCCTGGTCACAGTTTCAGCAGAAAGAATTCGATGACTCGGCGAAGAATTTTGAGACCATTGTCAAACGGTACGGTGACGACGAAAAGTTAGCACACGAAGCGGCCTATATGCACGGCCGGGCACTGCAGGCGGCCGCCCGATCCGACGAAGCGATTGCTGCCTACACGCTCGCGCTGGACAAACACCGCGACAGGCATGAGGGGTATCTGGCTGGTTTGCAGGCGGCCCGCCTGTTAAGCCGCCAGAAAGAGGTAAGCCAAGCTGATGCCACGTATCAAAAACTGTTGGAGTACTTCCCCGAACCGGCCAACCTCGATTATCTGCTCGAAGAATGGGCGTTGATGCACTATGAAGCGGGGGACTTTGACCGAGCCGACGCCATTTTTCGGCGTTTGGTTTCAGAAGTCCCCAACAGTGAACTGGCTGACAATGCCAGATTCAGCTTGGCCGAAAGCGACTTATTGGCAGGCAAACTCGATGCGGCAGCAAAGACATTTCGCGACCTGTCAAACGACAAGCAGTCCGACGAAGACGTGCAGCAGGATTCGCTGTTCCGTTTGATCGGGATCGAGGTCGAACGAGAAAACTGGCGGCAGGTACAGCGTGACGCCAACGAGTTGGAACGCCGCTTTCCTATGGGGCGTCATCACTGGGATGCGCTCTATTACTTAAGCGAATCCCGTTTGGCGTTGGGGGATCCCCAAGGGGCAATTCAATCATTGGAACTTTTGAAAGGCGAACGCAATAACTCACTGGTCACGCGAGCGGAATGGTTCCCGCATGTTTGGGTGGCATTGGCGAAGGCTCATTTTCAGCGGAAGCAGTACGATCAAGTGGCAGATGCCGTTGAAGAGTTACGCTCGCGCGACCCGGAATCGCCCGTGCTATACCGAGCCGACGAAGTCCTCGGCCGAAGCCTGAAAAACCAGGCTCGATTCGACAAGTCACGCGACGCCTTTGAACGAGTGGTCAACTCGACAGCCGGGCGTCGTACCGAAACCGCAGCGAAATGCCAATTGCTGCTCGCGGAGACGTACTTTATCGAGAAAGATTACGAGAAAGCGCTGGAAGGCTATCTGAAAGTTTATCACTTGTATAAATTCCCCGAGTGGCAGGCACCGGCATTGTTTCAGGCGGCCATTTGTGACGAATTCCTGGAGCATTGGCCGCAAGCGGCCGAATCATATCAAGAACTGATTGACAAATTTCCCAACTCGGAGTTTGCAGAAAAGGCCAAGCCGCGGGCCCAAGCGGCCCAACGAAAGTCGGATTCCGGATGATCCGACAGGGTGGTCGCCTGGCGGCCACAAGAAAATCCCCACCGTTTGGTGAAGGATTTAAGATGGATCGAAGCACGTGATACGGAGAAGGGCGGGATGCCAATGGTAAATGCAAACCGTACAAACGGCATGGGGAATTCGATATGGAAACGTACCGGCACCCTCGTGCTAACGTTGCTCGTCGGAATTCTACTCGCATTCCCGACAGTTGGCACGTCGCAGGTTGAACAAAGCACCGGGGCGATGCCGGCGCAAAACGATACCGGGGCAGCCAATCCCGATAGCGCAGACGCATCGGGCATCCCCACAAATCCGATCGAAATCGCCGTCAAAATGAAGGGGTGGATCGTCCCATTCTTGTTGGCTTCGGTCGTCGCCTTGTGGTTTGGCATCGAGCGGTTCGTTGTATTGCGCCGCAGCCGCGTGATTCCACGCCCGTTTGTCGAACGGTTCCTGCAACATCTTGAGCAAGGCAAGCTGGATGCCGAATCGGCATTGGCTTTATGCGAAGAAAATCAAAGCCCGGTCGCAGCGGTCTTTGCTCATGGTGTGCGCAAATGGGGTAAAACCAGTGTCGAAGTGGAACAAGCCATCATCGACGGGGGTGAACGACAAGTCAGCCAACTTCGAAAGCACTTGCGCGTGCTGAACGGCGTGGCGACCGTTACGCCGCTGCTGGGACTGTTGGGAACAGTCATCGGCATGATCCAGGCGTTTAACGATATTGCACAGGCCGGAGCGATCGGCAAAGCCGAGCAACTCGCCGTCGGGATTGCGCTGGCGCTGTTGACCACAGCCTTCGGATTGGCGATCGCCATTCCGTCGCTTGTCGTTTACATGTACCTGGCTGGTCGCGTCGACTCGCTGGTCATGGAAATGGACGACTTGGCTCAAAACGTGGTCCATTTAATCTCGGCAGAAGCCTTAGCCGGTGCACCGGCTCCCAAAATGCGACTGCGTGCCGGCGGGAAATCCCGCTCCGGCAAGTCAGAATCCCGCGAGGTCGTTTGACCGGTGTGTGGTAGGCCGAGTTGCGTCTCTACCTACGTGGCTTGCCCACGTCAACTCGGTTGAAACAGTGAAACACAGTCGTCCGCGTCATATAGCAGCGAAAGAAGTCTTCCTTCAATTGGGTCAGCACTGGACGTGTCCATACTGCCGCGTCGAAAGTACGGACTGCTTGCCCGATGAAGACATTGGTTGGGTCAGAGCGGCTACACGGCAATCAGACCCCAAATTCATTTGTGTTGGCTGTTGTGTGGATATCTACAGCACGTGTGCTTCGGAAGGTTTTTATGCGCATGGCTATTTGGATATTGTGCAGGCCGCCGCATCATACGAAGGAGTGCCGCTTAAAACCTTCCGAAGAATCTGCTTACAAGACCAGCTAGAGATATTACATACAAGGATGACTGAATCTGTTTACGGTTATCGTAGACTTAAGCGACATCTTGAGAAATTGATCAAGGATCCGGAATAGCGCGTAGGGTGCGTGCTTGCACGCACCATGGTACGATTTGTGAATGAGTCGATATCGCAGGTGGCGAGTTGATGGCGGCACTTATTTTTTCACGCTTGTGACCTACAACCGCCAGCGTTTTCTTACCAACTCAAACGCTCGACGATGTCTCAGAAGTGCATTCAGGCGTGTACGAGCGAGACGGCCGTTTAAAATCGTTGCGATTACGCTGCTGCCCGATCATTTTCATACGGTGTGGGAACTTCCGCACGGTGACTCTGATTACGGTACTCGTTGGCGACAAATCAAAACCATGTTCAGCCGATCCTTTCGGCCACTCATGGTCAATGCGCCAAAGGTTTCTCAATCGCGTCGTTAGCGAAACGAGCTGCCGATCTGGCAGCGGCGCTTTTTTGAACATACGTGCCGAGACGAAACCGATCTCAAGCGCTGTATTGATTACACCCACGTCAATCCGGTCAAGCATAAACTTGTCGAACGTGTTTGCGATTGGCCATGGTCGTCCTTTCGCAGATACGTCAAATTGGGAGAGTATGACGTGAACTGGGGAGGAAGTGATTTGTGGTTCGGGGATGAGTTTCGCTGGGCGGAGTGATCGGGAGATGAATCCCAATGGTGCGTGCAAGCACGCACCCTACGCTTCTCCGGCAAGTCAGAATCCCGCGAGGTCGTTTGACCGGTGTGTGGTAGGCCGATGCGCCGCTCTATTCCATGAATGTCGCGTCCGTGGTTGATTCCCTCGTTGACGCGTCGGGTTTCCATTTCGCCTGGGTGGGACAGACATTCCTGTCTGTCAAAGCGAATCGCGAAACGATAAATCAATTTCTTCCTTCGCTTGCGGTTCAGGCTTTCGTTGTATTGGGCCGCCAACGGCCGAATCCGGGATTCGCCTCCCCGAAGTCCTCTTGACCGCGAATTGGGCAGGCGATATTCTCCCGCCTCTTATCTCCAATCTCTCCCAAAATCACACACCTATTTCACTTCTAGTTCGCCTCGTGCATCGCGAGACCGGTTCTGCGCGCAGCAGATCCCAGTCGGTCTTCGCCGCGGGTCTAACCGGTGGGAACGTACGGAGTGGTGTTCATGAAAAAATTACAACTCCTCGCTTGGCTGATCGTTCCGGCGATGCTCGGGTGCCAGCAATTGAACCTGAGGTCGCAAAACCCCGAGAACGAGCAATCTGCGAGCGACAACGAATTTGAAACCACCGTCGAGACTCCGCTCGTCGGCGATTACACCAACATCGTCGGCCTGCATATGATCGCCTTGGAAGGGGTCGGCCTGGTTGTCGGCCTGGATGGTACCGGCGGCGATCCTCCCCCGTCGATGTTTCGCACGGCCTTGGTGGAAGACCTGAAACGCCGAGGAATTAAAGATATCAACACGTTGCTCCGTTCTCCGAATACGGCGCTCGTCGCTGTTCGCGCCTATCTGCCGCCGATGGTCAAAAAGGGGGACAAGTTTGACGTCGAGGTCCGTCTGCCTGGCAACAGCGAAGCGACCAGTTTGGATGGCGGAATTCTGTGGGAATCCTACCTGTCCGAGCAGGCCATTATCCCCGGGCGTGGCGTCAAGAAGGGATTTGCACTCGCCAAAGCCAAAGGCCCGGTGCTGATTTCCACGGGCGAAGGCAGCGAAGCGAGTTTGGCAGGCGTCGTCCGCCGCGGTCGTATCGTCGGTGGCGGCGTGTCGCTGACCGAACGGGACCTATCGATTTACCTCAGCAGCGATTTTCGCAGTTTCCGCAATTCGCGGCGAATGGCGAGTCGGATCGGCCAGCGATTCAGTTCCTATGACCGTTACGGGATCAAGGAGCCATTGGCCGAGGCCAAAACCGACCAAAAAATCGAACTCAAAGTTGACCCCAAATACCGCGATAACTTCCCGCGGTACCTGCAGGTTGTTCGCAGCGTTGCCTTTCGTGAAACACCAGTGGCCCGCAACGTGCGGATGCAAAAGCTAAAGGAACAATTGCACGATCCGATCCAGTCGGAAAAGGCCGCCTTGCAACTCGAAGCAATCGGCATCGATACGATTCCCATTTTGAAGTCCGGACTGAAGAACCCGGACCTCGAAGTGCAGTTCCACTCGGCGGTCGCACTGGCCTACCTGGGCGAGCCGGACGGTCTTCCGGCTTTAGCGCGGGCGGCGCGAGAAGAACGGGCGTTTCGCGTGTTTGCCCTGGCAGCGATGGCCACCGTCGACGAGGCAGAATCGCATATGCTGCTACGCGAGCTAATGAATCCGTTTGTGAATGCCCAAGGCGAGGAAACGACGAGTGCCGAGCTTCGCGTCGGGGCATTTCGGGCGCTTGCCACATTGGATCGGAACGATCCGTTCATTCGTGGCAGAGACATGAATGGGCAGTTCAGCCTGCATGTGCTACAGACACATGGTCAACCAATGATTCATTTGACAAGTCATAAGCAAAGTGAAGTCGTGTTGTTTGGCGCCAACCAGAAGTTTCGCACACCGATCGCTGTTCGCGCGGGCCAACACATTCGCGTGAATGCCACACCGGGAAGCGACACGGTCACCATCAGTCGATATGTCGTCGGCGAACCGGATCGTCGCGAGACAGTGCCGGCCCGCGTGGCCGATGTCATCCGCGCGGTGGTCGATATGGATGCCACCTATCCCGATGTGGCTCAAATGTTGATTCAAGCTTCGAAACAGGACAATCTGGCAAGCCGTATCGAAATCGACGCACTGCCACGGGCCGGACGCGTCTACTACCGAAGTAACGGCCAAGGGAGCCCGAAACGGGCGCGTGCCGGCAATTCGAATCAGGTCCCGAACCTGTTTCCGTTAATAGAAACACCGGAAAACCAGGACGAGCCTGAAGAAGAGGATAAATCGGATCTCGACCAAGGTGTTGCGAGTCTTTCCGACGCTCGCAGCCAAATGCAAGCCGCCGATGCCGACAATCAGCATCGATGGTTCAGTTCTCTGAACCCGCTTAATTGAGAGGCATGGATGCTGAAGTCGCTGGAACTGTTCGGCTTCAAAAGTTTCGCCGACCGCACCAAGTTCGACTTCGCGACCGGAATCACCTGCGTCGTCGGACCGAACGGTAGCGGTAAGAGCAACGTTGTCGACGCCATCAAGTGGATTCTGGGCGATCAAAGTCCGAAGAGCTTGCGCGGCAAGGAAATGTCCGACGTGATCTTCAACGGTTCCGCCGGACGAAAAGCGAGCGGATTTGCGGAAGCCACGCTGACGTTCGACAATTCGGGCGGAATTCTGCCGATCGACACGCAGGAAGTGCAGGTCGGCCGACGTCTGTGGCAAGGGGGCGATGCCGAATACCTGATCAATAGCACGCCATCCCGGCTGAAAGATGTGCGCGACCTGTTTATGGGAACGGGCACATCGACCGGTGCCTACAGCATTATCGAGCAGGGCCGCGTTGATCAAATTCTGCAGGCGAACGCCAGTGCCCGGCGGATGGTCTTTGAAGAAGCCGCCGGTATTAGCCGATTCAAGTCACGCAAAACCGATGCGTTGCGAAAATTGGATCGCGTCGCGCAAAACCTGTTGCGATTGACCGACATTGTTGACGAAGTCGAGTCGCAACTCAATTCGACGCGCAGCCAGGCTGTCAAAGCGGCGAAATACCGCGAGGTTTCCGAAGAACTGCGCGCCTGGTGGTTGGGACTCGCTGCTGATGACTATCGTCAGTTATCTGCACGCCTGGAACAGAGTGAAAAGCAAGTCGAACGCGACAAACAAATCGCTGACAAACTAAACGAACAGCTGCAGGGTTATGAGGCTCAACTGGCGTCGTTCGAAGTGGAGGCGTCCGAAGTTGACGATCAGTTGCGCCAGGTCGAACGCACGAGCGCGACCAACCGCGAAGCAATTGTCGACCTGCAATCGACAATTCGCCATCAGTCGGATCGTCGCCGAGAAATTGGAACCGAGCTGGTTCATAACCGATTGCTGTTTGCGCAATCGGACCAGCTCGGTTCCA
>JANQRQ010000012.1 GCA_028284485.1 Planctomycetaceae bacterium
CGTTTGCCAATAGCGCCTTTGCCGCACAGCGACTTTATCTTTCCGCCGGCGGAAAAGTCACCGTGTTCGGCGTCGATGAAAAGACCGGCCAACTCGAAGCAATCCAAGAGCAAGAGTTACCGGGGGCCGGTCCGCTTTGTCTGTCCCCCTCGAAAGACTTTTTGTATGCCACTGCCGCCCAACAAACCGATCGAGGGCGATTGTCTGCGGTCGCCACTTTCGCGGTCGACACTGCCGGAAATCTGAAGCGTGTCGCCCGCGCTCCGGTCAACATGGGACCGGTCTATTTAAGCACCGACGCAACTGGACAGTTCTTGTCCGGCGCTCATTATTTTGAAGGTCAGGTCTCCATCTGGAAACTGGATGAAGGTGCCTATCGTGGCGAAACCGTGCAGGAACTCGAATTGGAACTGAAAGCCCATTCGACGAGTTTTTCGCCTGACAATCGTTGGCTGCTAACGCCGGCGACTGGACCGAACAAAGTCTTTCAGCTTCAATTTGATGCAGAATCCGGGCGGTTGACTCCCAACAATCCCGCGTCGGCCAGCGGGCCGACGGGCGACGGCGAAGCCCAGCAGCCCCGGCATTTGGTCTTCCATCCCGACAAACCACTCGCCTACACGACATTAGAACGCGAACGGCCGGGCGTCGGCGTTTGGAGCTGGAATACCGACAACGGCTCCTTGTCGGTGATTCAAAACATTGTCTCTTACCCGCCCGATTTCAGCGGCGTGATTACGACCGCCGATTTGCACCTCACGCCGGACAATCGATTCTTGTACATTTCCAATCGTGACATCACCGACCGGCAGGCGCGCACCGGCAACGACTCGATTGTGGGATTCTCCGTCGATGCACAGACCGGCAAGCTGACGATGCTGGGGCATACTTCCTGCGAGCATGTCCCGCGATCGTTCGCCATCGATGAAACTGGTAATTTCCTCTACGTCGCCGGTCAAGGGGACGATCGTTTGGGCGTCTATCGCATCGATCCGCAATCGGGGGCACTTAGGAAGGTGACCGCATATGATACGGGGACCCGCCCGTCGTGGGTGCTGTGTGTCTCGCCGCCGGGGGGATGAAATTTGTAGGATGTGATTCGCGAGTTGCGAGCATTGCATGACTTCACCGCTGGGCAAGCCAGCAGTGGCGCCCAATACCGACATTCAAATCAGAATCGCTACTGAGTCGAAACTGACCAAGCGAAACTAAAACAACTTTGAAAGGCTGTCCATGTTGAAGAATAGATGCGTTGTCGTCGCTGCACTTTTGGTGACAGGTTTTCCGGCCCTTGAATCAAGCGCCGCAGAGCGGCCCAACATCGTATTGATAATGGCCGACGATCTGGGATTTGCGGACCTTGGCTGTTATGGCTCGGAAATTGACACGCCGAATCTCGACGCGTTGGCTGCCGCCGGACTGCGATTTCGCGAATTCTACAACACTGCGAAATGCCATTCGTCACGTGTGTCGCTGCTGACCGGTCTGTATTGCGACCAAGCGGGCAGCAACAGCCTCAGTCGTGGGGCAACCATCGCCGAGGTTCTGAAATCTGCTGGTTACTCGACGACCATGGTCGGCAAATGGCATCTCAGTAAACAGCCGACCGACTTTGGATTCGAACGCTACTTCGGTCACCTTTCTGGAGCGACGAACTTTTTCACTGGCGACGATACATTTCGACTCAATGGCGAGAATTACGAAGTCCCCAAAACGCTCAACGGCCGACCGTTTTATACGACGCACGCCTTCATCGACTATGCCCTCGAGTTCCTGGAAGAAGCGACTGCCAAGGATCAGCCCTTCTTGCTGTACACAGCGTTTAACGCGCCGCACTATCCCTTGCATGCTCCCGAAGAAGCCGTTCGCAAGTACGACGGCGTGTACGATATCGGCTGGGACGAGTTGCGCCGTCGCCGGCATCAAAAGCAACTCGAAACGGGCATCGTACCGGCCAAGTGGAAGCTCAGCCCACGCCCCGAACACATCCCGGCGTGGGACAGCTTGAGCGCCGAGGAGCGCCAATGGGAAGCCGACCGCATGGAAGTCTTCGCGGCCATGGTCGACGTGCTCGATCAAAACGTGGGACGCTTGGTGGAGTACCTGAAGTCCAAAGGAGAATTCGACAACACGCTGTTCCTGTTCTGCGCCGACAACGGAGCCTGCCCGTTTGAGAGGACCAAGGGGCGATACCTCGAGCCGTGGGATCCCAAATCATATTGGACATACGACGCCAGTTGGGCCCATGCCGGCAATACGCCCTTCCGGCTGTACAAGCAAAACCAGCACGAAGGGGGCATCTCGTCGCCGTTGATCGTCCATTGGCCTGCCGGTCTAAAAGCGGAGGCGGGGTCCATTACCAGCCAAAACGGACATTTGATTGATTTCATGGCGACGTTTCTCGATGTGGCCGATGCGAGCTATCCCAAACAAGTGGGCGACCGAAAAATCGATCCGCTGCAAGGGCGGTCACTGTTGCCGATTATCGAAGGGAAACAGCGAGAAGGTCACGAAACGTTGTATTTCCACTTCGGGACGGACCGCGCTTTGCGCCAGGGTCCGTGGAAACTGGTTTCGGCGAAACTTGGACGTTGGGAACTCTACAACATCGACGAAGACCGCTCGGAGACAAATGACCTTTCGAAAAAGCATCCCGAGCGCGTCGAACAAATGGCCCGCGAGTGGTTCCAACTCGCCGAACATGTTGATCGGCTCAAAGGGAAGGCGCTTGCACCGGTCGGCAAGAAAATTAAAGCGCTGAACTTCCGCAAGGACACCAGCAAGCAATCGGCCGAAGCTGACAAAGCAGCCGAAAAGAAGTGAACACCGCCGCGTCGATATGACAGTTTTCACGGTACGGACATCAACACGCGGTCATCGCCGCATTTGAGTCTAAGAAAAGTAACGAATGGGAATCATCATGCGCGCAACATCGTTTTGGACAATCGCGTTCCTCTGCACCACAGCAACGTTGTCAGCGGCTGCCGAATCGGCCCCGAATATCGTTCTGATCCTGACGGACGATCAGGGCTGGAGCCAAGTGAGCGAAGCCATGGATCCTCGCATTCCCGAATCGCGGTCAAGCTACCTCGAAACCCCGAACATGTCGCGTTTGGCGCGCGAAGGCATGCGATTTACCAGCGGCTACTCCCCTGCACCGCTTTGCACGCCGACACGCCGCTGTATTGTGTGTGGCACCAGCACGGCACGCAGCGGCAGCGAGTTTGCCAGCAAATGGGTTCCGGCCGATCATATGACGATCCCCAAGGCGCTCAAGCAGGCGAACTCCGATTATCGCTGCGCTCATTTCGGCAAATGGGGCGAGCAAATGATCTCGACTCCCGAAGAATGCGGCTACGATGCTAGCGACGGCATGACCGGCAACAACACCGGGGGTATGCCCCGATCGCTGGGCATCGCTTCCGGGAATCATGCGGAAGGCCCGCCTCACTTCATCGACAATGAAGACCCCAAACGAACGCGCACGATGACCGGCCGCGCGATCGATTTCATGCGTGAGCAGACGAAAGCGAAACATCCCTTCTACGTGCAGGTCAGCTACTACGCCGTTCACCTTTCGGTGGTTTGTCGTGAAGAAACGCTCAAGAAATACCAGGATAAGGGAACGCCTGACCGGGGGTACCCGCAAGCCTGGGCTGCCATGATGGAAGAGCTGGACACCGGTATCGGCCGACTACTGGGTACGATCGACGAATTGGAGATCGCCGACAATACCTACGTGTTCTTTACCACCGATAACGGCGGTCGCGGCACGGTTCCGGGGGGCGACACAAATCGGCTCGACACGAATCATCCGCTGACCGGGGCAAAGCATAGCCTGTACGAAGGGGGCATTCGCGTGCCCTTTATCGTGCGGGGACCGGGAATTACCGCCGGTTCGCTGTGCGATACACCGGTCGTCGGTTACGACTTCTTGCCGACGTTTTTCGCACTTGCCGGCGGTAGTGGTGAATTGACCGACGAAATTGACGGGAGCAGTTTTCACGCGCTGCTGTCCGATCCGGCGAGTGAAAACTTTAAGCGCGGCGGTGATGCACTCTTCTTCCATCGACCGCGGCGTGGGTTTTCAGCCATCCGCCAAGGCAACGACAAGCTGATGTTGTTCTGGAATCCGAACGGCGAAGTCCGCAAACGCGAGTTGTATCAAGTCGCCCCCGACCCGCGTGAAACGGGTCGCAATTTGGCCAACCAACATCCCGAACGCGCCAAGGAGCTAACGGCGTTGTTACAGTCTCACTTGAAGTCAGTGAATGCCGAAACGCCCGCCAGTTTCGCCCGACGAAATCAGTAAGGATCGCGCCGAGGTGACCGCGGCCCGGAATGAAACACATTGATGCGTCGAACGTGACGGCCTTACTTCTTGTCGGCGTCCGTCTCTTCGACGATGACCTTCCAACGCTTCCAGGCGATGTTGGCCATATTCTTGGTGAGCCGATCTTCGTGATTGATCAAGGCTTCGATCGCCTTGGCGACTTCGACTTCATCAGTATGCGGCTTCTGAGCATTCAAAAGTGCCAGGCGGCGGCGGACTTTGTTCAAATCGCTTGACTGCAACTCTTCAATGTACTGCTGCTGAATTTCCTCAGACCAAGCTTCGCGATTGATAGCCGTTTTCGACCGGGCCTGGGCGATCGCTTGTTGACGCTGCTTGCGATTTGCTGCCAATTCCTCCGCCGAGAGACGCTGGTAATTGATCGTCAACGGCGATTTGACCGTCACGCTTTCGGTTTCGGCCTTGTAGGTCATTTTCATAGAAAGCGATTCCGGCATCGAAAGTTTCCGATTGAATGTAAACGTCCCCGATCCTTCGATCGAATGAGTGGCTTCGTCGTCTTCGACGGCAGGAGAAATCAAATAATAGGTCTTGGCAACTTCGACCAGGTCCCCATCTTCTTTAGTCACTTCGTAAGTCGATCCCTCGGATCCTCCCGTTTTGGTCGTGGTATTATTGGTGAACGGCGGACGCGGGAATGATGACTCTTCTTCCTCGGTCACCGTGATTCCATTGGCAGACTCCCACGACTTCTCACTTCCTGCAGGAAGCGGTTCGAACGGAATGATCGAAAGATTGCCCAACAGGTAGGGCAACTGCGATTCCCCCCGCATGCTGAGGACTTCGCCATTCGGAGCGACGTTTAAGGTGTTCGTGGTTTGGCGCAAACCATCAAAGGAAATGCCTCCGCGATTGGCGAACGGGCTGCCGGGAGGTCCTCCCGGACCACGAAATCGGCTCGGGCCGCGCGGTCCGCCGGGGCCACGGAAACCGCCCGGACCACGGGGGCCACGAAATCCACCGGGGCCTCGTGATTGAGCCTTAGACTGCTTGCGGCTGCTCAATCCCCCGCTGTATTTCACCGTGATCCGATCGTTCGACGCCGACTGACCTTCGTAAACGATGACCCCGGTCATCGTGTCCTTTTCCGCGGGAGAGTCAAACACGATGGTCACCTTGTAGGCAACGGTTTCTCCCTCTGGAATGTTGTAGGAAAGTTGCGCGCTGGCGTTCGAAGCTCCGAACAAAACGGCTGAACAGAGAGCGAGATAACGCATAGTACCCTCGTTTTGAAAGGCAAAAGAGACGTGTTCCGTTCTCCATTACGATACCAGTCGCCAGCCGGCCCGGGCAACCGAGAATCGGAGGATTTGTCCTCAACTGGCAACGCGAGCGAAATCAGCAGGCTATCGCAAACTCTCTGAATACTCGCCGGTCTTTTTGCGCAATTCATCGAGTTGTTCGCGGGAATTGGCATCGTCGACCAGATTAACTGTTTCGCCAGGATCTTTCGTCAGATCGAACAGTTCCTCGTAAGCCGGATCCTGCGAAATGTAGCGGGTGTATTTGAATCGCTCGGTCCGCACGCCGATCGTAAAAGGAATCTGCCCCCGATGCTCGTACGGGTGTTCGTAAAACCATTCGGTGCGCCAGGGGCGTGAAAGGTTTTCTCCACGAACCAACGGTATGAAACTGCGGCCCTGAATATCATCTGGCGATTCGACTCCCGCCAATTCCAAAACGGATGCGGTGAAATCGATCGTCGTAATCTGCTCCGAAAGATGTTGCCCGCGCCGTTCGTCCGGTAGTCGCGGATCATATACAAAACCGGGAACATGAATCGAAGGTTCGCGCATCAGCCATTTGCCCGACATGCCATGCTCGCCGCAGAAGTGGCCGTTATCCGAGGTGAACAGGATGACGGTGTTGTCGTCGACTCCGTGCTGTTCGAGAGACTCTGCCACTTTCCCCATGGCGAAGTCGATACCCACGATCAAACGATAGTAATGCCGCAAGTGTTCGTGCAGTAGGCTAATGTCTTCGACCCATTTACGGCCGGTATCGGCACCGAGCGCAGTATTGTTGTCACGTAAAAACGCCGGCTTCGCTCGCTCCAACGCAATCGTGGTAGTTACCGGAATCGGCATCTCTTGACCTTCGAACAAATCGGCAAAGCGTTGATCATCCCAACCGGTAAATGGTCCATGGGGAGCTTTGAAAAAAAGTGACAAGCAAAATGGCTTGCTTTCGTCGCGCGACTGCAAAAATTCTTCAACCTTGCGCGGGAAAACTTCCGTCGTCAGGTGAATGGGCTCCTCGATTCCCCCTTTGCCATGTCGCTGTTCGGGACCGTAAACGCCGCGGGCATCCGGTCCGCAGGTGCAGACATTGTTGGGGCCGTTGTTAAGCACGTAAGGACAGTCGGTTTCGTGCCAGTAATTCGTTTGATGGGATCCTCCCGCCCAAAAATCGAACAGTCGAATCGCCTTATAAGTCGGCTCGACGTCATTCCCCATCCCCCACTTGCCCACGAAACCGGTCCAATAACCATTCCGTTTCAACAGCGCAGGGTAAGTCCGATCGAATTGGCTTTCGGTGAATATCTTGTAGAAATCGTCGATACCGTGCCGACGGGGGTACTGGCCGACCATGATATTGGCCCGATTGACGGCACAAATCGACGTGTTCACAAAGCACTGGTCGAAAATCACACCATCGCGCGCGAGGCGATCCAACGTCGGGGTCTGGATAACGTCGTTTCCCGCGTATCCGATCGCGTCGTACCGCTGGTCGTCGGTGAACACCACGATGATGTTGGGCCGTCCGTTCGCAGCGTAAACCGGATCGGCCTCGATTTTCGAGGCCCCAAGAACCACGCAGCACACTACCGACACAAATCTCAACCGTTGCATAGTCATTGGCGAATTCTCTGGAGTCGATTGGTAGGCTAATCACCGCATATTGGGATCAGCTCCAAATGGAGCCGGATTGCAGCGAGCAGTCACCATGGTACCGCTGCCGTTAACACACCTCAAGAATTGACGGTCGAGGTGTTGTTATATGTTCACTCAATCTGTCGACAGCGCTTTAGCAACTTCCGCCGCGTCGGGACGGTCAGCCGGTTCGAATGCCAACATTTTTGTAATGAGCTTTCGGAATTCACTGTCAGTTTTCTGCGCGAGATTCAGTCCGCAATGCTGGTCCTGCAATTGCTGTAACAACCGGGGCAGCGATGCATCGTCGAGCGCGCGTTGTCCCGTTAACATTTCAATGTAAATCAGCCCTAGCGCGAAGACGTCGCTAGCCTCTGTTGCTTTTTCGCCACGGGCCTGCTCCGGCGACATATAGGCGGGCGTGCCGGAAATCCCCCCCGATTCAGGTATGTCGGCGGTCGCCGCCATGTCGGTTTCGTGTGGGGTCACGACGAAGTCGACAGTCTTATCAAGCGAAGATGACGTATCGCTGGCGTTGCTTTCCGCTGGTCGTCGTGCCGCGCGTGATGCATTCAGTCCAAAGTCAACAATGCTCGGCTGACCACCTTCGGCGATGAGAATGTTCGCCGGCTTCAGATCGCCGTGCACGATTCCGCGCTGCTGAGCTGCGGCCAACCCTTCTGCGATTCCCAAAGCAAGCAGCCGAAATGGAGTATCGCGCAGTCCACGACCAACGGCCTTTGTCAGTGAACCGCCGGCGATCAGCTGCATGGCGATCACCGGCAAGCCATCATGTTCGTCAACCGCGTAAACCGTGCAGACATTGGAATGATCGATGGCAGCGGCGGCACGCGCTTCGTTCAGCAAAGCGGCGCGTGATTCATCGACACGCTGCTTTAAAACCTTGAGCGCCACCGTTCGATCGAGCCGCAAATCGCGAGCCGCGAAAACCGTGCCGAAAGCCCCACTCCCCAGAATACGTTCGATGCGGTAATGTCCCAGGACGCGTCCCGGTTTGAGCATTTGTTCGGGGTCAATCGTCCCGTCGGCGGCCGTCCAGTTCGCCGGGCAAAGTCCGCCCGCTTGCAGCGCTTCGAGAACGCGTAGGATTTCATCGGCATTTCGCCCGACGCTCATGCTATGTACAACGACGTACTGCAGTTGCCCTTCCGGGTCGATGATAAAAAGCCCGCGATTTGGTAACTCTTGCTGGGCGTTCCATACCCCGAAAGCCTTGGCGGCTTGTCCCCCCGGGTCGGACGCAAGCGGAAAGCGAAGCGGTCCGAGCCCACCGTCGTCTGGTGAAGCCTGCAACCACTCCCGGTGGGAGTCGATCGAGTCGACGCTAATCCCCAACAGGTCACAGTCGAGTTTGCCAAAGTCCGTCAATCGCGCGCTGAAGGATGTCAGTTCCGTTGGACAGACAAACGAGAAGTCGCGGGGATAAAACAGTACTGTCAACCAACGACCGGCGTATCGTTGGCGATCGACCCATTTCGTCGATTCTTCGCCACTTTGGACGCACTCCAGCCGAAATTCTGGTGCGGTCTGACCGACCGCAGAAATCGCCATGATGATTGGTTCTCCATTAATCACATGCCACCGCGCTCTCCCGAGGCTCCGTTTGCGCGGGGAGTGTTATCATCCTTCCGATAATGTGGGGGGCGCGACCGACTCGGCGCGACGAAGCCAGGCACGTGCGCCGGGCTATTCTCGAGCCCCTGAATCACAACTGATCATAGATACCGCGCCCGAAAGGGCCCAATATTATTGCGGTTAGTGCAAATGGTCGATATTCCGCGGACAAATGGTGCAAATCCTCGCAGACTATATCATAATACAAGGGCACAAGACGGTGCGGTGAAATCCAATGTGTTCCATTGGGAACGTCCTATGACGGGAGCCAACCTGCAACATGGTGGCATCGCAGAGATTAGGCCTCGGTACGCGGCGATGGTGTCGATCGCGTTGCTCTCTATTGGCTTGATCACGGGGTGCGAAGACGACAGTCAGCCTGCTCCCCCAACTGCCAGCACGCCTCCCGCACCACCTCGCGTGGATGAAGAGAACGAGGTGCTGAGGCAAAAGTGCCTCAAAGGGCAGCCGATTCTCTTGTCGGTGGAACGCACTCCCGAAATTCTCGAAGGGGTTGGGATTTGGGAAACAAGGCGGTTAAACCGGGAATTGGCCGGCCGAATCGAATCCGGAGCTGTGATTGACTGGGGCACTGAAATTGAGGCCCGCCAGGTCCCCGGACTCTCGCTCGATTGGAACGAGCTACCCGAACGGTTTCGTCGGGCGTGGCTCGAACACATCAACGAGGATTTGAGCATTCAGATTCATGGTATCTCCGCGGATTCGATCAAGGCGCGTGACGAATTCACGCGAAAAATCGCCGAGCTAGTGATTGGCACGAAGCCTTCAATCGTCATTGTGGATGATCAGTATCTCGAGGTGTTCAACTATTGGTGGGAAGAACTCGGGTTGCTGTTGCGTGCCTCCGAGGGGAATCTGTTCGAAATTGGAATGTTTCGGCGGTGGGAGGCGCCGATATTCGGCATTCGTGTCGGCGACCGCATATCGGCAATTCAGAATGAACTCCGCACACCAACTGAAGAAGAAATCGTCGAGCGGAACTTGAAACCGGAAACTTTCTTAATCGAAGGTCAGTCTGCAAACTGGACCATTCAACATGCCAGCCTTCCGGGCGTTCCCTTCGAAGACAAAACCGTCGTCGTTTCGTCCATTCGATTTTTCGACGAGGCGCGATTCGAAAAGGCGATCGATTCGTCTGGTTTTTGATCGTCACTTGCGATTCTCGAAACCGCTCAAGCCCCACGCCGTTGCTTACGCGCCTTTCGAGCGCCTCATTGTGGGAAGTTGGCGATTCTTATGAATTTGTTTTCGGCATGGAACGATTGCCCCCTTGCGGACGCCCTCCATCGAGGTATGCCGCGGTATTCCATCGAACGCTACACCAGCACCGACACGCCATTGCATCACCTTTACCGGCTACCGGGGTAGCAAACAATTCCCAGGTGGGGACGCAAAATGGTGGCAGTCCCCGTCGAGCGGGGATACTCTGGGAAATGATGTCGACGGTTCGCGTGCGTGTTGCGCGACCGATTGACAGAGTTTGTGGTGGACCTCGCTTGAATCGGAACGAAGTATGTCGGAATTTCATCTGCGCACCATGACCGATGATGATCGTGCCGAAGTCGGCGAGTTGATCTACGCATCGCTGAATGTCTGGCACATGACGCACGGCCGCGGGCCCATTTTTACCGCTGGCCCCCAAAGCTGCGAGGTTTTCTACGACGTTTACAACGATTTGACACCCGGCAAGAACGTCGTCGCCGTGAACGAACCCACTGGACGGCTCGCTGGCTCCTGCTATTTCCATCCGAGGCCCAATCATGTCAGTTTGGGAATCATGGCAGTCCATCCCAATTACTGGGGCAAAGGTATCGGGGGACGACTGCTACAGCACATCATCGACTTCGCGAACGGCGCCGGTCTCCCTACCATCCGGTTGACCCAAAGCGCAATCAGTGTCGATTCCTACTCGCTATACAACCGCTACGGGTTTATCCCTCGCGTTGCCTTTCAAGACATGCTGGTCACCGTGCCAGAGGGAGGATTGAATCTGGCCGTGCCACTTCGAGATCATGTGCGCGACGCTGTTCCCGGCGATGTCGAGGACATGGTCGACTTGGAACTCGACGTCAGTGGCCTCTCGCGACAACTCGACTGGGACTATTGCATTGCCAACGAACGCGGAATGTGGCATGTGTCGGTTTTAGAAAGTCCGCAAGGAGAAATCGACGGCCTGATTGTTTCAGTGCGGCATCCTGCCATCACCATGTTGGGCCCGGCCGTCGCTCGTACGGAGGAGCAGATGATCGCGTTGTTCGCCGCCGAACTCGATCACCATCCGGGAAGCACACCGGTCTTTCTCGTTCCCTCCGAAAGGGACACAATCGTGCGACAGGTTTACGAATGGGGGGGTAAAAACTGCGAATTGCATTTTTACCAGTCGCGTGGAGAATTTCAGCCGTTTCAAGGTGTGAGTATCCCCAGCTTCCTCCCAGAAACGGGATAGCGCCAAGAAAGGCCGCCCCAATTTCAATCGTTTGACGCTGACAACTTCACCCTTTTGACGCATCGAGACGCAACATGAGACAGCAACTTCTTCAAATGTCGGTCGTCGCGTTCGCGCTGCTACCCGTATGCAACCTGCCGGCTCAAGATGCCGGAACGGATTCCCCCCGAGACCGCTTGCCGTGGCACGCCGCCGAAGCGGACGGCAAGTTGCGCATCATTTGCTTTGGCGCACATCCCGACGATGCGGAGTTCAAGGCGGGCGGTGTGGCCGCCATGTTGGCGGCGCGCGGGCATCATATCAAATTTGTATCCACTACCAATGGCGATGCAGGCCACTTCGAACTCGGTGGCGCGACCCTTGCACGCAAACGTTATGGCGAGGTTCTGGCTGCCGCGAAGGTGCTCGGCCTGGAAGAGAGTCAGGTTCTCGACATACACGATGGCGAACTGACCCCCAGCTTGGAAAACCGTAAAACGATAATGCACCTCATTCGCGATTGGCAGGCAGATATCGTCATGGCTCATCGTCCGTATGACTATCATCCCGACCATCGATACACAGGAGTACTCGTCCAGGATGCCGCATTCAATGTCACCATCCCCACGTATGGACCGACGACTCCTCGTGTGCAACTCAATCCGATCGTGTTGTTTTATTCCGATCGTTTTACCCGACCCGATGCATTTCACCCCGATCTCGTCGTGTCGATTGACGACGTGTTTGAACAAAAGATCGACGCGATCGTCAAATTGGAGTCGCAATTGTTCGAGGTGGTTTACAACGTCAACGATGACGATCGCAATCGAATTATCAACCAAATTCCCGCCGACCAACAGGGTCGCCGTGCCTTTGCACATGCTCGATTCTCCGCACGCGACGGAGCTGTCGCGAATCAATATCGCGACGAACTAATTCAGCGGTACGGCGAACAGGCGGGCCGAGCAGTCAAGTACGCCGAAGCATTTGAAATCTGCCAATACGGTCGCCAACCGACGCAAAGAGAACTCAAAGAGTTGTTCCCGTCGTTGTTCGAATGATTTTTGAAATTCGCCCATGCATTCGTCAAAAGGAACTTAAAGAGATGCCAAATATGCAACGCATTTTCTCCTCTGTTTTGGTCCTGGGATCGCTGCAAGCATCCTGCGATGCGGCAGACGACTCGGCCGTCTTGCGAGCCGGAATCATCGGCCTCGACACGTCTCACGTAAATGCTTTCACCAACATCATCAACAAGCCTGATGCCCCCGGCAATTTGGCGAAGTTACAAATCGTTGCTGGCTACCCCGGCGGAACGGACATTCCCGCCAGTCGTGACCGCGTGGAGAGATTCACGAACGATATGCGCGAGAAAGGGCTCGCGATCGTCGATACGATTCCCGAGTTGTTAGAGCAAGTCGACGTGGTGCTGCTTGAAAGCGTCGACGGTCGAATTCACCTCGAAGAAGCATCGCAGGTCATCAAAGCCCGCAAGCCGCTGTTCATCGATAAACCGGTCGCCGGTTCGCTTGCCGATGCAATCGCCATCTTCGAGCTGGCGGAGCGGCACAGCGTTCCAGTCTGGTCCGCCTCGTCCATTCGCTTTAGCAGCTCGATTCAAAGCTTGTTGGACAACGACGAGGTTGGCGAAATCGTCGGCTGCACCACTTGGGGACCCTGTTCGTATCAAGAAGGAATCCCCGACATGTTCTTCTACGGCATTCACGGCATCGAGGGACTATTCACCGTTATGGGCCCCGGCTGCAAATCGGTCACCCGCACAACTGGTGATGGAGTCGACGTGGTGACCGGCTTGTGGGACGATGGCCGCATCGGTACCTACCGTGGAATTCGAAAAGGGAATGCCGGCTTTGGGGCCACCGCCTTTGGTACGAAAGGCATTGTCACCGTCGGACGAGCCTCGGCCTATCAGGAACTATGCGGACACATCGCTGACTTCTTTCAAACAAACCAGCCGCCAGTCTCCGCGGAAGAAACGATCGACATCTTTGCGTTTATGGAAGCGGCCGATGAAAGCAAACGGCAAGGGGGAGCCCCCGTGAAAATCGCCGACATTATCGAACTGGCCAGACAGCAAGCCGAGGCGAAATTGGCGTCGGCCCCATAACGACCAAATCCGACCGCAGGTGACAATCTAGTTTGGAGAAGTCTTATGTCACTCACACGCCGCAGGTTCTTGGAAGAATCGATGATTGCTGCCGGTATAGCCGCGTCCGCCGGTGCGAATGCTTTGCCTGTGATCGCCGACGAGAAACCGGCCACACCCAACGACACGATTCGACACGCGGTCATCGGCAGCCGCATTCGGGGCCGTGTGCATGCCCGAGAATTTGCCAAGCTCAACGGGGTCGAAGTTGCCTATGTCTGCGATCCCGACAGCGAGCTTGTGAACGAATTGGCAGATGCGGTCAAAGAGCAAACGGGCCGGCGTCCCAAAGCCGTAGAGGACCTTCGCAGAATCTTCGATGACAAATCGATCGACACCGTCTCGATTGCAGCCCCTAATCACTGGCACGCGCTGGCCGCGATTTGGGGCATGCAGTCCGGCAAGGATGTCTACGTTGAAAAGCCGGTCAGTCACAACGTGGCGGAAGGCCGTCGGATTGTGCAGGTCGCCCGCAAGACAAACAAAATCTGTCAAGCGGGTACGCAAAATCGATCGCGTGGAGATCTCGCAGCAGCCGCTAAATTCATTCGCGAGGGCAAACTCGGTGAGATTACGTTCGCCCGCAGCATCATCTATGGACGGCGCAGTTCCATTGGTGCGCCGGGAAAATATCCGCATCCCGAGAACGTCGACTTTAACCTCTGGCTCGGCCCGGGAACGCAGGAAACAATCACCCGCAAAAACTTCCACTACGATTGGCACTGGTTCTGGGATACCGGCAGCGGCGAACTCGGCAACAACAATATTCACATGATCGATATCTGCCGCTGGCTGATGGGACTCGAAGGGTGCGGAGACTCGGTTTTAAGCCTGGGGACACGCACGTACGGCGACGCCGGTGAAACACCGAATACCCAAATCGTCATGCACACATTCGGCCCGACGACGATCGTCCAGGAAGTCCGCGGGCTGGAAAGCGATCCTTTCAGTGAGAAGTTTCGTGCTGGCCATGTTGTTCATGGAACCGAGGGATTCATCGCGGAGGGTTCACTGTTCGATCCCGATGGCAATCTCGTCGAGACGTTCGAGGGACCTGGGCAAAACCACTTCCAAAATTTCATCGACGCCGTTCGTTCCCGCCGTCGTGAAGATCTAAACGCCGAAATTGCTGAGGGACATGCCTCAAGTGCAATGTGTCACGTTGGCAATATTTCGTATCGACTCGGTGATCCGGCTGCACCGGATGAAGTTAAGGCACGACTGAGCGCCCTCAATCTTCATGAAGACGTTGCCTCGACTTTCGACCGTACGCTAGCGCATCTTCAAGACCACAAAGTCGATTTGCAGGCAACGCCGCTGCATATCGGCCCGTTACTCGCGATCGACTCCAATGCCGAATCGTTTGTCAATAACGATGCTGCCAATAGCCTGCTGAGCCGGCAGTACCGCGAGCCGTTTGTTGTGCCATCTGAAGCGGAGATCTGAGAACGTCCGCTTGTCTATCGGTACGTCATCAGCATTGTCGACAAGCCACTTCTCCCTCTGCGGACCGACTTCGGCAATATACTCCCCTCTCCCGTTGGGAGAGGGGTCGGGGGTGAAGGCTCTGGCTAACTCGGCGTCACAATCCACCATTCAACTCGTTCCTAGGCTCCCGCCTGGGAATGCACAGAACGCGAGGCTCATGCCTCGTTTCAAATGGATTCCCGCCTCCGCGGGAATGACGTGGTCGAGGGATGTCACTCAAGAGGTCTTCATCCAGATGCAATTCGTTGCTCTGGGAGCGGTCGGCCGAAGGCCGGAAGAGGGCCAATAGAGCAGGCGTGCCGGGTCCTCGCTCATTACAAACGGAATCAAACGCATACGATTCCAAGCCACCTCTCCCTCTGCGGACCGACTCCGGCAATATACTCCCCTCTCCCGCTGGGAGAGGGGTCGGGGGTGAGGGCTCTGAGCAGTTCAACGTCCCAGAGCAGCATTCAACTCGTTCCCAGGCTTCGGCCTCGCTCCAATCAAATTCGGAACGTCATTAACAACGCGCGCCCTTGGATTCCCGCCTGCGCGGGAATGACGCGGGCGAGGGATGTCGCTCAAGAAGTCTTCACCGTGATGCAATCTGTTGCTACGGGGGAGAGAATCAGCGAACCGAGAAAGCACCGGCGTCATGTAACTTCCGCCTACGGACCGACCCGCACTGTCACACTGCGGTTATCATCAGCCGCATCGACGTCGATTGTAATCCCCAAAAACTGCCGCAGAATCTCAATGTGCGTCGTCGAGTGCATGGTCAACGGCAATGTGCGGAACGTGCCCCCTCGTTCTCCTTGGTCCGATCCGCTCTGCCAGGCGCTGATCCCCAAAGGAAGCAATAGTTGATCTGCCAGATACGATCCAACCGGCACTTCGGTTTTCACATAATCTCGGAGATCGCGTACCACCTCCCTGGCAACCTGCTCCGCGCGAGCACCGATCCGCCCAAAACCGACAAAGACTTCGGTCACGTGTTCGCTTTCGATTTCGGCGAAAACGACATTCCCTGGTCCCTGTCCATCAACCTCATCAACCCGGGCCACTTTTCCGTCCCAATTCATCTTGGCTATGATTTCGTTAACCTCCCTGTCACCGATATGGCGCGGCAAATTGCTGACAAGCGCCCGCACCTGCCGGCGCACGAACTCCCCCCTTTCCACCAAATCGAAACCCTGCAGGTCCCCTGACGGCTGAATCGTGACACTGATCCGCCCACCGCCAGCCGGATAAAAGCCATACCGCTCGAGCGTTGCCTCGACACGGGGTCCCATTCGATTGACCAATGGCAGGTAGGCGCGCTGCAGAAACTCGAATGGCGGGGCCCACCGATTATGTGTTCCCCCCTCTAAGGTGAGTTTCGACGGCCCTTCAGCGACCAATAATGCCGGCAAGACCGTTTGCAGGACCAGTGTTGCGCTGCCCGCCGTCCCCACACTGAAGCGATACTCTCCCGGCGTTACTGCTTGGGGTTCGAACGCCAAAGCACGCGAACCGATTTTGGCGCCGGAGATTCTGGCAGCGCCGACTTCCGACGCCGCGTTTACCGCCGTCAAATGTTGCCGCATCAATCCCGGCTTCTTTCGACCGGCACGAATGTTGTCGATGCGAATCGGCCGACCGGTCACGAGCGATAGTCCCAGCGACGAGCGCACAATCTGCCCGCCCCCCTCGCCTTGCGACCCGTCGATCCATAACAATTCGTCGCTGCACATAGAATTCATCGTTTCGCAGCAGATTGAACCAACTGAAAACGTTTTGTCGTTTCAGGATCAAATCGTACCTGAATTCACGAATCGTAACAGATTCATCGTCGTACAAGTGATTCATCGCTTCGCCGACCGATTTCATTCCGCAACGACTTCCAGACCCTTGGCGAATTCCTGCCACAGTTTGATTAGTTGGGTCTGCTGTTCGGGGTCGATTTCGCCACCAATTTTGACCGGTTTGTTTTCATTTTCGGGAGGGATGTTGAAGAATCCACCACCGAACCCACCACCACCAAATCCCCCCGGTGGCAAGCCGCCATCACGCTGTAATTCTGGTTTCGTCAGTCTTTCGTAGGCGCCGATTGCGCTCGGATCACCCACAGCTCCATCGATTTCGCGATGATGCCTGGTATTTGGATTGATTCCATCAATCTCAAACCAGGGCCCCTCTGTTTCTTGCTGGATCAAGTCGATTAACGCCTGAAACTCTGGTTGATTGGTACCGGATTTATCACCCATTTGTTTCGCTTGAAAACCATCCCTCTGATTTCCCGATCCTTCAGCCTTTACCTCAGTCTCATTTGGATTGGAGCTATCATCCTTTGGTGGTTTCAGAAATGTGACCGGGCGTGGATCATACTCACCCGTCACCAAGTACAAAAGTGCCAACAGTTGGGCCCGCTTTTCAGCAGTCACGTCCTTCTCGCCCAACATCGCGATCACATCGGGAACTGATTTCCAACCAAGCGGCAACAATTGCCCCAGTTCACTATTGGGTGGGATGAATTCATGCGCCCATTCGCCGTATTTGCCCACGATAATTCGACGTGGTTCCTCGTCGCTCCACGCCCCCAATAACGCCTTGATTCGTTGTCGTTCGCTATGTGTGACGACGATTTGCTTGGCCTGAACAACGAGCGAAATCGATTGGGAACGAGTGACGATTCTCGTCGCTGGGGATTCGCCTTCGTAGAGATACAAACGGTTATGGTAAAGGAACTCAATCAAATACTTGCCCGGAGCAAGATTCCCGTAGCGCCCGTTCAGCCGAAGGTCGAAATCGCGTGAAATGCCAGAACGATAGTCAGCATCGATTTCATCCCCGCTGCGCCACAGGATCTGGCCACCGCCAAGAACGAGTGAAAGGGTCGTGTCCATATTCGTCCGAACAAATAAGCGTCTTGGTGGAAACCCGCCCCTGGCATTTCGGACTTCAATCGCCCAACTCCCCTCATGTTCCCGTGAACCGAGATCCATCTTTTGATGTTCGACATCAACATTTCTAATGAAGATTTCGAATTCGGGTAGCTCCGGAAACGTACTACTTGCAGGAATCGGACTGATAACGAATACCTGAAGTGGATCACGTTTCTTTTGGATCCGCCTTAATGCAGTCACAAGTTCCACATTGTCCATGCACTGTTCGATGATTTCGTAATCTCGACTGTGGTGATGCGAATCAACCCATGATGGTTCCGAGTCGATGTCGGAGATCCATTCATTGTAGTCCTCATCAAGTCGGTCAATCGCATCCCAATAGCGATCGTTCCAATACTCGAGTGTCCCGATCAAAAACTCTTCAATCTCCGGTGTGCCCCGGCGGATCATCTCGCTTAGGCATTCTTCGTACAGCAAGGCATAATTTGTATCCTCATCGAGACCGGCGTCATTGTCGCCATTTTCGTCGCCGAGCCGATGATCGGCGTCGATCGCATGCAGGCACTTCCGACACAATTCTTCGTCGCTCATGTCTGCGAATCGTAGCTTCAGCGATTCGTTGAATAGCCGCTCGGCCTCAGTGATGTTCCCCAATCGATACTGTTCCTGTGCCTGGTCCCGCAGCGACTTGATCGGATCATCAGAAGAGTTCGGGGGGTCCGACTCGGCAATTGCTGGTTCTTCATCTCGCGGTGCGGCATTTGCGCTTTGCCCAAACGCTGCCGGAAAGATGTCATCGGAAACGTAATGGAATACCACGATCAGTCCCGTCACCAGAATAAGCGCATTTGGACGAGTCATCATTCCTCCCCTGCTAAACGAGGAATCGTTTTTTCTCGCAAGAATCGATCGTATCCGCGATTCGGAATCTGTGCCAAAACGAGTTCGCGACCGGCGTTGGCAGCATTGATCCTCTCCGTCGATGCGAACCGATGCTCCCCCTATTACCTGAAACGCGAGACTTCGCGAGCATCAACACCGATAAGGCGAATCCGGTCGTAATCCATTGAGCCAGCATCAATCGATTAAAAGGTGGCGATCCGCAATTCGTCGGATTATCTTGAACACAGTCGCCATGACTTATGGAATCACTCCAAGTTTAGGAAATCACTGATGAAGCAGAGCATTCGCCTGATGTGGCTCATTCTGTCGACCATGATCTGCTGGGGATCAAGTACCATCAACGCAATCGGCGCTGAACCGATCACTTGGAATTTGTGGCCCGGCACGCCCCCTGGAGAGGTGCGAGAACTCGGCCCCGAACACGACACCACCGGGCCGGAAGGTCGACTAGTGGACGGCCGCCGCGTGATGCGCATTACGAATGTCTCGACGCCGCAAATCACCATCTATAAACCGGCCCCTGCGATCGACACCGCCACAGCGGTTGTCATAGCACCAGGCGGTGGACATTCGATTCTGGCCTACGATCTCGAAGGAACTGAGGTCGCCGAGTGGTTCAACTCGATCGGTGTGACTGGCATTGTGCTGAAGTATCGCGTACCGGGACGGGCACGCAATCCCGAAAAGACCTGGTTCGCCTCAGTACAAGATGGCCAACGCGCCATGAGCCTGGTCCGCGGACGAGCGGATGAACTGGGGATCAACCCGGACAAGATCGGCATCATCGGTTTTTCCGCAGGCGGCTCCCCAGTGATTTCCACGGCACTGACGCGGGAACGTCTGTACCAACCGATCGACGAATACGACACCGTTTCCTTCCGTCCTGACTTTGCCGCACCGATTTACGCGGGTGGACTTCCAGAGGGAGTGGAAATCCCGGAAGACTGCCCACCGTTCTTTATGGTGATTGCGCACAACGACAAGGATCGGTCGATTCGAGTCGCCGAACTATATGTCGCCCTCAAGCGAGCCAACGTGTCCGCCGAACTACACATCTACGAAAGCGGCGGGCACGGGTATGGCCTGCGCAAGACCGAACTTCCGGTGACAAGCTGGCCCGACCGCATGCAGGAATGGATGCAGCGATTCGATCTGCTCAATCGTTGACTATGACTCAGGCCGCGGCTGACGGCGGTAATCAGAGGCGTTCGAAATGAAACCTGCCTGGGCAGTATCGGTACTCGGAATCGCGTTATGTCTGTGGACGTCGCTGTGCCAGGCTGACGATCCGAATCCGGCGGTCGGACCGTCGACCGAGGAACGATTTCCGCCGCTGATCATTCCAGAAGGGTTTGAATCGACACTGTTCGCCTGTGATCCGTTGGTGGAGTATCCCTCGGTCATCGCGTTGGGACCGCGTCCTAGCACTCTGTTTGTCGCGCACGACTATATGACCGGACTTGGTGTCGAAATCGTACGGCGTGATGAAATCCGCCTGCTAGCCGACACCGATGACGATGGTTATGCCGACAAGTCGACGGTCTACGCCGGGGAATTCAATTCGATTCAAGGGCTCGCTTACTACAACGATACCGTGTTCGTGATGCATGCGCCGCTGCTGACGGCGCTGCAGGACACCGACGGCGACGGCGTTGCCGATGAACGCGACGAATTACTGGACGGATTGGGATTGCCGCCCGAAGAAAACTCGAATCGACTGCATTGCGCGAACGGCGTCGTCGCGGGACACGATGGCTGGCTGTATCTCGCGCTTGGTGACCGTGGCTGCGACGTCGAGCGGCCCGAAGGGGATCGATTTTTGTTTCAGCAAGGGGGGATCTTGCGTTGCCGATTCGACGGAACTGATCTGCATGCATTTTCCACAGGACTGCGAAATATTTACGACGTCGCCCTCGATGACGAGTTAAACGTCTTCGTGCGCGACAACGAAAACGACGGCGGAATCTACATGATCCGCGTCTGCCATTGCTTTCATGGATCGAATCACGGATATCCCTACCACTATTACGAACGTCCCGATGAAGCGATGCCGCCGTTGGCCGATCTGGGCCGTGGCTCTTCTGCCGGCGGCACCAGCTATATGGAAACGGCGTTTCCTGGCGAGTATCGAAAGAGTCTGTACTTCTGTGAATGGGGCCGCGCGGTTGTCCGCTATCCGTTGCGAATCTCGGATAGTAGCTTTGAACCGATGACGGAACACGACTTTGCTGCAGGCGCGGCGGACGACACGTACGGTTTCAAGCCAACCGATCTGGTGGTTGACTATGACGGTTCGCTGTTGATTTCCGATTGGTGCGATGGGCAGCGACCGAAGCGGGGTCGCGGGCGAATCTACCGAATCTCGGCGAAGGCAGCCAAAGATGCGCGTCCGTCCGCGTCGGGTGCTCCATTGGAAGAGGAGACGATTGCCGACTTGATCGGCCAACTCGACTCAGCGAGTTATCACGCGCGCGCGGCGGCTCAGTTGGAGATTAGTAACCGGGGAGATTCCGCGATCGGCAACGTGCGCGCCGCCCTCGCGGACAAGAGGTTGGACGTTCATGGCCGGATGCACGCGGTATGGATCCTTGCCCAGTCGCAGCAGGAATCCGTGATTGAAGAACTGTTCGAACTGGCAGAGTCGGATGAAGATCCGCAGGTTTGTGTGCAGGCGATTCGGGCGATCGGGGACTTGACTGATCCGGTTCTCGTCAAAGATCGACTGAATGCCGGACGTGGTGAGCGAAAACATTCCATTCGCCTGGCATCGATTGCCGCTGAGAATGACGACCCGCGCGTACTGTTGGCGACATTAACGGCGTTGGCCCGTCATCATTGGGTCGACATCCCGATTTGGCTGAGCGAAGTATTGCCTGAGAATCCGGACCCCGCCATCGAGCATGCGGCGATGATGGCGCTTCGCCGCTGCGAAAACTGGCCTGCTGTCTTGGCATTGCTCGATGCGACTGAAAGTTCGGCCGCATCGACTTTGCGACTTGTTGCACTTCGAGCGATCGCCGAGCAAGAGGACGCTGTCATAGTGGACGGCCTGCTCAGCCGATTGCGTTCTGAACAATGCGCCAGTCGCCGACAAGAGTATGCCGACCTGTTAAGTCGCGTGCATCACCAACCGGGTGAATGGGTCTATTGGGGATTTCGTCCCGGTCCGCGACCTGCCCATACTGAGACGTGGGAACGAACTGAGGCGATCGCCGACAGTCTCAACCAACTGTTAGCCGATGTCGATTTTTCCGTGCGGGCATTCGTGCTAAAGCGGTTGCTCCGCGAAAAGGTACCACTCAACGTCGATACACTCGCCGGTTGGCTCCAAGAGGAAACTAACGCCGACCGTGTGTCTGCCATTGTCGATGCGTTGAAAACGATTCCCGGTGAAGAGTCGCGTCCGCTGCTTAGATCGGTCGTCGTCGAACAACATCGAGCGGAAAGAAACCGGTTGGAAGCGTTTGCCGCTTGGATTGAGCCTGACGAAGAACCGCAGCAAAAACAGCTACTTGATCTCACCACACAAGTCGAAGACGGCCCGGTCCTGGCGGCTGTCATTAATGAATTGGGACTGCATTCTGTTTCCGAGGCTGATGACTGGCTCTTCTCGAAACTGAATTCCAACGAAGCCGAAGTTCGAGCGGCGTCGGTGCGGGCGCTGGCAAAGCATCAGCAGGCCGATCTTGCGAAGCGATTGAATTCACTACTTGACGATCCCGATTTGAGTGTGCAACAGGAAGCGGTCATCGCGACCGGTCGTCTCAACGCAAAACAACATGCAGACGATGTTCTCGCGTTATTGTCGAAATCGGACGTGTCACTCCGCGGCCTCTGTTTGAACACTTTGGAGCAACTGGGCGATGAGCGGGCGGCCGCTGCGGCGGTTGACGCGCTACGCGAACCGGATCTGCAGTTGCCGGCGCTCGCGTATTTGGAAGCGTTCGGGGACGTAAATCAATTGGCGGAAGTCGTTGCCGTTGCGGAGTCGAACCTGAGCAGCGACATTCAGCAGGCGAGCGTGAAAACGCTTTCTTCCTGGCTCGATCGGTCGCCGGCAGATTCCGGCCATCCCGACGATATCCTGCAGGCGGTTGCAAACATCCAAGGGAACAGCGGTGTGCTACTTCGCTGGTCTGTGTCTGCGCCGATCCAGCCAGATACGCTAGATGAAACGATCGATCGATTGCGTAAACCGAGATCGCAGTTGGCGCTGGGCACTCCGAACGCAACCAGGTTCTCACAGCAGATCGCCGGCGGGATTAATGCTGAGTTTCGTTTACCCGCTGCGGAGGATGAATCATCAGGCGTTGCCTGGTTGGCCAGCACGCATGTTGCCATCGATGAAGGTACCGATGTCGAATTCCTCGCTGCGGCCAACGGAAAACTCCGCGTGTGGCTTAACGGGAAGCAGATTCTTAAACGGGATAAACGTGCGGCCTATCGGCCCGATTCCGAGCGGTTCGACGGCCAATTGAAGACGGGACTGAACCACATTCTGCTGATGGTGGCGGACGCCTCGGGTCAGCCCCGTTTTCACCTGCGATTTCGCCGGCGAAGTTCCCAAGCCCAACATGAAAAACTGATTCGCCAGGCGCTCAACAGTGGCGGCAATGCCAACCGGGGGAAAGAAGTCTTCCAGAACGCCGAGAAATCACTCTGCCTAAAGTGCCATCGCCTGGGACCGATCGGCGGAAAGGTTGGCCCCGATCTCGCGGGGATCGGCAGGCGATTCTCCAAGATTCATCTGATCGAGTCACTGCTCGAGCCGAGCCGTACGGTTGCCCCCAGTTTTGGGACGTCATTGTTGGCATTGTCGAACGGACAAGTGCTCGCCGGTGTGGTTCTCGATGAAGATGAATCGACCGTGACGATTGGCGACAAAGACGGCAAAACGCATTCGATTGACAAGTCGGAGGTCGAGGAACGAAGGCTCCAAAGCCTTAGCACGATGCCGGATGGATTGGAAAAGCGACTGACTGAGCGGGAATTCATCGACTTGATCGCATTCCTGGTGAGCCAGAAGGAATGAGGAATTCAAATCTCGTAGCCATTGGTAACCCGATACGTCAGTGAGGACGTTAACTATAAATCCCTCGCTTACGCGTCGGGTTACCAACATCTTATTCACCTATTCAAGAATCATAAGTCAGGTTTCCCAGAACCTCTGTTTGGAAAACACCGCCGCAACATGAATGGTGCGGACCGCGGCAAGTTCCTAGGACTCAACAGGAGAGCAACCGATGCGGCAGATCTCGATAACAAACTATGCATTGGCCGGTGTTTCCATATTACTAGCCTGCAATTGCACCGACGTCGCGGGCGCTGACGAGACAAGCGATGTCGAAATCATTTCGCAAGCCGACGTCGTGTATGGCCGCGTCCATGGAGCCGGGCTATTGGCGGATATCGCCTACCCGAAATCAGACGAGAAGCATCCTGCGATCATCTCGGTGCACGGTGGCCGCTGGCGAGGCGGACACAAACGAGACCGGTCGGCGATCAATGTCGAGCAATGGGCCGGATTCGGATTCTTTGCGATGTCGATCGACTACCGGTTGGTCGGTTGCACGCCGGCACCAGCCTGCTATCAGGACTTTCAGTGCGCCATTCGGTATGTGCATGCCCACGCCGAGCAATACAACATCGATCCGGAGCGGGTATTTCTCATTGGGCAGTCGGCGGGAGGACATATGGTTTCGCTGGCGGCAACGTTTGGCGACGGACCGTTTCCGCGCACCGGAGGTTGGGAAGAAGCGAGCAACGACGTACGAGCCGTCATCAGCGTGGCGGCTAATTACGAGCTGCCAACTTTAAGTTGGGGAAATATTTGGACACCCGTTGGCGTCGATCCGATCGAA
>JANQRQ010000015.1 GCA_028284485.1 Planctomycetaceae bacterium
CCACCCCCGAAACCCCCACGACCGCCGCCGAATCCGCCAGTGCCGCCGCCGCCAAAGCCGCCGCGACCACCGAAGCCACGACCACCTTCACCGCCGCCGAAACCGCCACGACCACCGAATGCACGGCCACCCTCGCTGCTACCTGCGCGACCACTGCTGCGTCCACCGGAACTCCCTCGATCGGCACTACCGAAGGCACCGAAACGCCGCGGGCCGACCGGAGGCCAACCAATTTCTTCCGGTGACAATGTTCCGCTGTTGTCCTTATCGAGTCGGCGAAGCGCCGCTGCCGCGAATTCGATTTCCTTTTCGGAAAGTGCTCCGTCACCGTCTGCATCGAGAGCGGTCAGCAATAGCAGCTTGGGAGGCTCCGGAAATCCCCGGGGGGGACCAGCGTCGCGACTTCTTGTCGGTGCGTCTCCTCGACCACGCGTTGGGCCTGCATCGCGGCCCCGCTGCGGCCCCTCATCCGCTTGTTGCGCGATGGCGACTGTGGCCAACAGCAACATGCCGGCTAGGCCGATGGCGATATTCTTCATTTTTGAGCTCCTCGATTTTGACATTATCGTCGATGTGATCCAGCTGGGGGGATATGCAGGTAGTTGACGACGTTCTTGCAACGCAGCTCCCGAAGAGCGATGCGCGCAACATTCACCGAGCGTGATCTCTGGACACTGGGCCTCCAGTTTGTTTCCCGTCGGAAATGCCAGTCGTTGTTGTCAACTTTTGGGGGGCGAAGACGCCCCATTACATCTCTGAACTCAGTCTGGCCCGGACGTGTGCATTTCGCCGCATGCATAACGGTTTCAGCGGCATTTTGTCGCCGGCCGTCTTGCGTCGGCTGCCCTCATCGAAATGCTGTAGTATCTGTAAACCCCGAAGATTCGTAGGGGTTCCGCAGCGTTTCGTTATTTTGTAAAAGCGGCATTGGAGAATGTTTCAACTCAGCCTTAACCTCACCGTCGCGAATTGTTCTCAAACACCGTGTGGCACGCTTACTGCACACCCGACCTGTCGCCCGATCAGGCGACTCGCAAGTTGTTCTCTGCATGAACCAACAACAACACTCCCCTCCGGGTCGTAGTCGCCATTGTTTCGCAGCCGATCCTGCGACCGGTCATATTCTGATGTTCGGTGGAATCGCATGGCACCCCACCAGTCGTCGACACGACGCATTGCTCGACGACACGTGGATCCTACAAGACGAAACATGGTCACCTGTTCCGAGCCCCAAACATCCCAAGGGTCGGCACCGTGGCACGATGAATTACGATACTGTCCGACACCAATGGGTGCTATTCGGTGGACAAGATTCCGGGAATGTCATGCTCCGCGACACCTGGACACACGACGGTTCGATGTGGAATCGCGTCAAACGACCACTGTTCGCAAGTTGGCCCAAACCACGGTGCGGCCACGCGATGGCATTCGATCGGTCGCTCGGTCAAACCGTGCTATTCGGCGGTATTAACTACCGAGACCACACCCTGTCCGATACATGGATTTTTGATGGAGAACAGTGGAAGGAGCTTTTGATACCGGGACCGCACGCTCGGCGTTATGCGGCGTTCGGGTATTGCCCACAACTCGAGGGCTGCCTACTGCATGGCGGATGCCACGACGATCACGGCCAACTTCGATTCGACGATACCTGGCTGTTTGCAGAGGGCTACTGGCGCTCGCTGGGCCGAGCCTTCGAAACCGACGAACGTGATGACCATGCCATCGCAGTCGCGGAGTCGACCGGGGATTGCTATCTGTTTCCTGCTGTGGGCGATGACGGGTTTGTATTTCGCTATGCTGATGATGGCTGGGAGCCGACTGCACTCCCGCCACCAAACCCCGACTTGCAGTGCGCCCCTGTCGCATGGCACCAGTATTCGAACAGCTTCGTCGCATTTGGCGGTGAAGAAGGCCACGCCGCAGCACAGTCCAATGAAACGCGGTTTGTCTCACTTGAAGAGTAAGCCGATTGTCGGGGCGTGCCCGGCGATCGTAGTCGACTGCATTCGGCTCGACGTTAGGAAATTCTCCGCATGAGTTTTTACATCTACACCACACCGGATGGGTCCCATTTTCGGCACGACGACGATCCGGATACCGTCACCGTTCTCGACGATTCGATGCAACCCTTGAGCGCCACATTTCCCAAACTCGATGAGGACTGCGATTCGGCTGCTTCGGTGACTTCAAATCGTTTCGCGATGGGATGCTGGAGCGGCACAGATCTGACGCTGTTCGATTTGAAATCGGGTGAGTCTTTGACAACTTTTCCTTTTCAGAAAATCGGGCCACTCCGTTTCGACGTCACGGGTGAACGGCTTTATTTCAAAACCGGTTCCCAAGTCATGTTGTTGGAAGTCAACTCGTCGAAAGCAACGCAGATCAAAGGCATTCGCGAACTCGACGAAGTCGTCCCTCTCAGGGATTCGAATGATGTACTGGTCTCATCACAAACCAAAGGGGAACTTCTCAAACTCTCACTCAGCAGCGGGCAGGTTACGGCGATCCCATTGCCGATTGACGGTACACTCTTCGATTTGAAGCGAAGCCCAAACGGTGAGCACCTGATTCTGATTGACCGCAAAAAAGGTGTGCACCGCGTGAACATATCCGACTGGTCGATCGTGTGGTCGGTATCACTGAAGAAAACACTGGGCACCGATCATATGGGTGTCGGACAATTCTCGGGCGACGGTACGTTGTTTGGGGCGTCGATTGCAGCGACCGATCGCAACTATACGATCGTTCTCGACACGGCCACTGGAAAGCAGGTGGCAGAATTCGATGCAGTCTGTGAAGGATTGCCATTTCGCGGAACGATGATTCGGGACGCCGCCACACAAATGGATTCCTATTTCGCTGATACCCTCGACCTGGCAAACGGCCAAATCGGGCGCGTCGATCTGCGTACCAACAAATAGGCTTGCTCGCCGATACTGATGCTCCCAATTGGTGGTTTCAGAATCGCGTGTCGCATTGGTAGGCCGTTAAGCTCGCTTGGTACTTGAGGAGCCTTTGCGGGCCGCGTCATCCTCGGCTGATTCTTTGACGCGCAGCAGTGTGTTGGTCCAGTACGCTTCGTATTTGTGAATCCAACGCTCCAGAATCTGACGGATCGGTGTCACATTGAGCGAATTGATTCGCCGTCGGCCTTCACTGCGAGTATTGACCAGGCCGGCGTCGCGCAAGACATCGAGGTGCTTCATCACACCGAATCGCGAGAGTTGAGAAAACTTTTCGACGATTTCCGTCGTTTGGCGCGGCCCATCTCGTAACAGGTCGAGGATTTCCCGCCGCGTCGGATCCGACAACGCCTTCCAAATATGATCCAAATCTTTTGCCATTGCTCCCCGCCCAAATCCGACAGAGTAAATCGAATGCAATTTCACGTTTTGCACTGCTAGACCAGCTAGCAGTGGCACCCTAATCGGACGCAAGAATTCGTGTCGAACTTGTCACTACTCCGCCAATTGTTTTACTCCGTTTGCAAAGTGGTCCCAACCGTAGGTGACGCCTTCGCGGTGCTCGTCTTCGACCATTCCGAGTGCACGGTGACGTAAATAAAGTTCCGTCCCGCCGGCGATCTGCGTCAATCGAAACTGGACGTGTCCGGCAACTGGATACGACATGAACAGAGGGCCTTGAATCTCGATTAATGTGGGAGGCTTGATCACCTGCACGAATCCCCACAAATGCCCCTGCCCTTGCCCGGTATCTCGAAACCAACGACCGCCTGGCCATTCTTCCAAGACCATCGGCATCGGTTTGTTATCCGGCGTGGAACTTTCGTCAGTCAATCGGCGAACCAGCGCTTTGTAGGCATCACCAATCGCCGCGTTGATTTCAATACTCTGCGTAACGTCGAGTGTCAGGTCTTGAGTCTCCGGCATTTTTTGTATTCCTTAGTCTTTGATGGGGCTATTGCCGCATCTTCGGGTCCTTGTGAAAGGGAAACGCTAGTTGTCGCCGTCGCCGTTTATCAAAAAACTCATGTGCATTTCCGCATGCCTTAAGTGAAAGTCGTGCCAACCTTGCTTGCCGATCTTTCCGAATGCAGGATGCGGCACCCGATCCGGCACGTCGTTCTGACGGGCGATCGCTTTTTCTAACAATACCAAACCGTCGGCCGATGACGTTTCTGCCGGAACATACTTCTTGGGGCTCTTGAAACCGGCGGGAAGTTGGTCGTGCAAGAATTTACGTTTGAACAACATCGACATCACCCACCGCATGGGGGCCGGCATCGAAAAGTCAAATCCATCGATCGATAAGTCGAGTGATTTGGCGAGGTGTGCATAGATTTGGCCCGGTGACCAATTCCCCAAAGTTTGCACGTCGCTGTCCGATATCCGGCGTGCATCGGCGAGCAGGTCGTCCATCGATTCGTAGCGAACCTTGCGACGGCCCTGCACTTTCTTGGTGTTGACGGTCATGGTGTTCTCCGTGGGTTTGACAGATTCGGGCTTGACCATTATGTTATCTACAAGTAACGTGATTATTTAGTCACGTCAAGTCCTTGGAGAAACAGCACAGGAGATAACCCATGCCTTCACATGCCAATCCAGTCAATTGGTTCGAAATCCCGGTTAACGATTTGGCCCGGGCCAAGAGCTTTTACGAAAAGTGTCTCAGTGTCGAGATTACCGAGTCGGAAATGGGGCCCTCCAAAATGGGATGGTTTCCCATGGAGATGGGAGCCATGGGCTCCGCCGGGACGCTGATCAAATCCGAAGGTTACACGCCCTCCCACGATGGCACGCTCGTCTATCTGCATGTCGACGCGATTGATCCCACGTTGGAGGCCATCAACAATGCAGGTGGCAAAACGTTAATGCCCCGTCAAAACATCGGCCAACATGGCTTCATTGCCCATTTCGAAGACTGCGAAGGCAACCGCGTCGCATTGCACGAGTCGCCCGAAAGTTGACGAAGTGTATTCACGCGTGAGGCGATCCGCATCAGAAGTGGTTGGGTAGTAGCCCGTCGCGTCAGTTACGAGGTTTCGCGTTTGCAGTATTCTTGGATAATAGAATTGCGAATCAGGGCGAATTCTGGAAAAACTTCGGGATTTGCAATCCGACCGGCTGTTGACACGAAACATTTCGTAGCGGTGGCTTCCACCCACCGGGAATTGTGAATTCGGATCGGCGGCTGGAAGCCGCAGCTACAGTAAAACGAGCCCGGGTCTAGGTGTCACATTTGATCAATCGTTGCCCTAACCCCGTCCCTCGCTGACGCGTCGGGTTACCGAAGTCTTCAGAATGACCCAAAGAAGATCGATGGTGATCGCCTGCTGCTCGATTTTGGAGAATTGAGATGTCTGACAACTTTGTCTCTCACGACGAATGGCTCGCTGCCCGCAAAGAACTACTACAACAAGAAAAAGAATTCACGCGCGTCCGCGATCAACTGAGTCAGCAACGGCGGAAGCTCCCCTGGACGAAGGTGGCGAAGGAATACACTTTTGAAGGTGAAAACGGACCCGAATCGCTGGCCGATCTTTTTGAATCGCGCAGCCAACTGATCGTGTATCACTTTATGTTCGACCCCAACTGGACCGAAGGCTGTAAGGCATGCTCTTTTTTCGCGGACCATTACAATCCGGCCATCGTCCACCTGCAGCAGCGCGACGTCACAATGGTGACAGTGTCCCGTGCCCCACTCGAAAAGCTGTTAGCGTTTCGGCAGCGCATGGGCTGGTCGTTCAAATGGGTCTCGTCGTTCGAAAATGATTTCAATCGCGACTTCGACGTGACCTTTACACCCGAAGAGATCGAAAGCGGCACGACCTATTACAACTATCAGAACAAACCCTTCCCGATGACCGAAGCGCCGGGGCTGAGCGTGTTTTATAAGAACGACAAAAACGAGATATTTCACACGTATTCGACTTATGCACGCGGACTGGACATCTTCATTGGCGCGTACAATCTTTTGGATGTCGTCCCCAAGGGACGCGACGAACAGGAGTTGGAATCGACGATGCAATGGATTCGCCATCACGATCGCTACGGCGATAGTTAAATGAAACAACGACGGCGAAGCTGCTAGCCACAACGGTAGCGTCGCCTCTCCCTCCGCGACGAGTTTTGTCCAGCGGTAACAAAGCGTATTGTCACCTCTCCCGCTGGGAGAGGTCGGCCGCAGGCCGGGAGAGGGTCTTCTCCGGTTCTTAACGCTTAGCACAAGGCGACTTGTTGTTCCGGCACGAACGGCCTAAACAATCACCGGCTGAGATGGGGTTTTAGGCGATGAAGCACGGGCGCGACACATGCCCATCCTGCAGGCACGATATGGGCATGGCACCCAAAGACGTACGCGAACAGTTTTGTCGCTTCGTAGATGTCATTTGCACCATCACTCCCAGCGCAACGCACGTCATTTAACAGGAACAAAGTGAATCGTTACCTCTCCCGCTGCAACAGATTGCATCTGGGGGAAAAGAGAGGGCGTCACTTTTTCCTCTGCTAAGCGACTCCGATAACATACTCCCCTCTCCCGCTGGGAGAGGGGTCGGGG
>JANQRQ010000061.1 GCA_028284485.1 Planctomycetaceae bacterium
AGCTCCGCATCGCCCTGAACGACCCGGCAGTGGCCCCGAAGAATGGCAACATGCGTGTCCCCGTCGTGCCATTCCTGCGAATAGTCGGCAAAAACCGAAATGGGATCCTTATCGGTCGGCCCAATCACTTCGGTCTGCCCCAAAAGCGATGTGCGCACCGCGACAATCGCCAGCATTGACATGCTAACGCCACACGCGACAGACAGCGCACGTTTGCGTAGTGGAGTCACTACTTTCGATTTACAAATCAGTTGGCGCACCGTTCGTGCTCATTGGTCGCAGTCGACATCGCCGACTTATCCAATGAATCAGAACCATGCAATCGTGGGATTGTCATGCCCGACGCGGGCTGTTTTGACATGAAGAACGACGATTTGATTACTCGAGGGTCGCATCGCAGCCGAAAATCAACGTCCACCCGATGGGGACACTGCGGACGCTGATGACAAAAGCTGAATGCGGACGAAATGGGGCGGGATTATAGGCCGCGTTCGTCAGAAGTGTCAATAAGGCTCTCAGCGGCCGCCAGCGGAACCAACATCGACTTAACACAATTGAATAAAACAGTTTACGACACACGACTAAATGCCGCTGCGGCTCAATCATAAGGCATTTCCGCTGTCGCTCGGCCGGGCTGGCCGCACACCCCGAGCCGCAAGCAAAGCCACGATCGGCATCACCGGGGCGCGCATTCGGGTATTTGACCAATAGACGAGGTGGACAGAACAAATCGCAGCCACCACCAGCAGCAACGGGAGCCAACGATTCCATTCACTTTTTGACAGGCGAAAACAGCCGATTCCGCACGCCACGAATAATGCGGAATAAAAGCAGCACACGGTGATGGCCAAGGCGCGCGGCATCACGTCTCCGGCCGAGCCTGTTGGTGCAACCGACCAAAATCTGCGAAACCTTAATAGGCACGACCGCAAGAACATGGCCGGCTCCCTCACAATATTCTGGTAGGCACGCCGGTAATGCCACCTGTCGCGGGCCACTTCACCGCGCACTCCATCTTGAGCCATATCGTATTGCAGCAAGGCAAACCAGGCGCTCTGGCTTTCCGATCCCGCGGTGTCGTCCCACACGGTTCCCCACGGTCGTGCAACAACCTGCCGATAGAACATGGGGTTGTTTCCCAGCAGCACCGTATAACCGCCGTGTGTGGTCGTCACAATCGGATGGCCCAGTGCCAATTGGTTTCGTAACGGCCAACCGGCAATGGTTAACCCTGCGGCGAGGACGAGCATCCAAGGAACAACACGAACAATCATCGAAAGTTTGGAATCGCTGGCTGCTTGGTTTGAAGCTCTCCGTACGTCGAAAAGCCACCAGCACGCGACCAGAGGGACGACCGCCAGAATCGTCGGGCGGCACAATGCGGCCAAACCGAATACAATCCCACCGGCAATCTGCCGCTGCGGGGTCATTGGACGGAGTGGTCCGCGGGATTGGTGCTGAAGGCCACTCTCTTGCTGCTGAGGTTTGTCAGCACTTTCGACTGCGGTCTTTTGCACAATGGCCAATAACGCTAACACCAAAAAGGTGAAAATCGTTTCAGTCATCGGAAAGCCCGTGTAGTAGACCAAAAGCGGATCTCCAGCGACAACGGTCGCCGCCGCCAAACCGGTCCACCAGCCATCGAATCGGAAGCCGATCCGGTATGTCAACCATACCGAAACGGTACCGGCAACGAGGTTGATCAACGCAACTGCTGCCTTCCAGCCACTGAGCAATGAAACGCCGGCCAGCAACAGCGGATACAGGGGCGGGCGAAATGCCGTGGCCCCGCCGGATCCAGGATTCGCGAGCCCTTCGCCCTTCACCACACCCCGAGCCAGCGCTAAATAGGCATCGCGGTCGTCGAGCAAATGCTCATTCATTTTCCAAATGACGCCGATGCGAATCAGGCAGGCAAAGGCCATCACTCCGATCAGCATCACCGTCTGTTTTTGTTGCCTATCCAAGAAAGGGTCCTTTAGACGAACACTGCCGCCAAGGGAAAATCAAACGAAACGATGACGAAAAGAGACAAGATCGATTTTCTATTCGACAGTTCACGAATGGGAACGACCGGAAATTCGATTCGATTGCTCCTCGCGGATCATACTCGCACCAACATAATGAACAATGGGAATGGAAGAAAACCTCCGGGGACCTGACGGGCCGAGCGTTTCACCCGCATCTGGGAGATGATTCGACAGGAATGACGATAGTCCTACGTAATATTCCCGGCTGCAGTTGGCAGGAAGTCGAACAAAAGGCTGACTTGGAGCACTCCGTTCCGCTAGAATCCGACATGCCTCAAACTTCGCTGCAGAAACTCGGTTTTCTCTTAATTCCCAAACACCAACAAAACGCCCTCGAGGCCTACCTGATTCCCGACACGGTGACAGGTAGGCTTGAGACTTCATTCGATAAGTTGAGAAACGGCGACGCGTGGATTGGAAACAACCATTCACTGATTGACTGCAGAAACGACGACTCTGTCCATGACTGAATCCAGCAATCAGAAACTGTCACGATTTGCTGATCTGTTAATCAGGTTTCATCGACCGATGTTCGTGATCGCGATTCTTCTCACGATCGCCGCCTGGCCCGTCGCATCGCAATTGAGTTTCGACCGATCCATCGAGTCGCTGTACGCCGACGAGGACCCGCAGCTTAATAACTATCTGGAAAGCAAGCAGCTATTTGGCGGCGACGAACTCGTCATGGTGGCCTATACCGATCCCGAGCTACTTGACGACACGATCGAAGAAATTCGAATGACGGAAGCCAGCGAGCAGCGATTGCGCGGTCTCGTCGAACAACTCAACAAGGTCCCTGGCGTTCAGCCTGAAAGTACGCAACACCTCGCCCATGTCATTGAGCAAGCCGCCAACGCGGAAGCCATCAAAATACCCTTCTTTCGTGTCGATGGTTTGGTGGAAGCATCAATTAACGAAATGCGCGGGTTTCTGATCGGGGACGATAACAAAACGACGGCGGTTGTTTTAAGGCTCGTTCCTGATGACGACACCGCCGTAACTCGCGCAGAAACAATCGACGGTATCCGCCGAGTCGCGACACAATTCGAAAACGAAAATGGTTTCCCCATCTCGATTGTGGGAGAGCCGGTGCAAATTCACGATATGTTTCAGTATGTCGAAGAGGATGGCGAGGTGCTGTTCCGATTCTCGCTGATCCTGTTGGGTTCGGTCATTCTTTTGCTTTTTCGCAGCCTGCGCTGGGTTGTTCTCCCCTTGGTAATCGTCGTGATCACCATCGTTTGGACCGAAGCCACGCTCGTGATCAGTGGTATGCGGCTTAGCATGGTCAGTTCGATGCTGAACTCGCTAATGACAATAATCGGCATCGCAACGGTGACACATGTCGCCGTCAATTATCGAGATCATCGACAATCGATGGACCGCACCGATTCGATCCGAGCGACCATCGTCGAACTGACCCCGGCGATTTTCTGGACGTGCACGACAACGTCTGTCGGATTTGGCGTTTTGCTTTCCAGCCATATAACACCAGTCCAAAGTTTCGGAATCATGATGGCGCTGGGAACTCTGCTCGTCCTGATTACGGCTTCGATGTTGCTACCGGGTGGAATCCTGATGGGCCAATTCAGTATCGATCCGAATCAAGCTCCTGCGGAACAACGTCTCGTTCAATTGCTGAGTCGGGTCACCGATTCCATCCAGCGCCGCCCAAAACCGTTGTCGATTGCATCGATGCTGCTGGTGACATTTGCCTCGTTTGGTTTCTTCCGTTTGGAAGTCGAAACCGACTTCAGCAAGAATTTTCGCGAATCGAGCCCGATCGTACAGTCGCTGAACTTCGTCGAAACCAAACTCGGCGGCGCGGGGACGTGGGAAGTCAATTTCCCCGTTCCGGAGGACATGACAACCGAGCAATACATGAAGCTGCGTGATCTGGCGGACGGACTGCGCAGTATCGGCAACGAAACAAGCGGTGTGACTAAGGCGATTGCGTTGACCGACGGCCTCGATCTCTTGCCGCGTCGGCTTCCCAGACCCTTGCAGGAGCGCATACTCGATGGCTTCCAGCCGGAGTTTCGTTCCAGTCTATACAACGAAGACCAGAACCACATGCGAATTGTGTTACGAGCCCGCGAACGGCAATCGGCCGAGGAAAAAGACCAATTAATCGAAGACGTCGAAGCAAAAACCGATGCCACATTTCCCGGTGCTAAAGTCACCGGACTGTTTGTCTTATTGACATTCATCATTCAAAGTTTGCTCAGCGACCAACTGGTCAGTTTCTCGCTGGCACTATTGGGTATTGGCATTTTGATGACCATTGCCTTTCGCAGCATTCGGATTGGCCTGATTTCGATGGTTCCCAATCTGTTCCCGATCGTTGCGGTGATCGGTGCCATGGGGTGGTGCGGTCTGCCGATCAACATCGCCACCGCGATGATTTCGTGTGTTTCGATGGGCCTCACCGTCGATGGTACAATTCACTATATTGCGGCCTATCGGCGCGAACGAGCGAAAGGACTTTCGGTTCGTGAAGCACTCGAGGCAACGCAACTGGGAGTTGGTCGCGCACTCGTGTTCGCGTATCTGGCGTTGGTCGTCGGATTTTGCGTTTTGACGTTATCGAATTTTATCCCCTTAATTTACTTCGGCATTTTGGTCAGCGTGGCGATGGTCGGCGGACTGTTTGGCGACTTGGTACTGCTGCCGTTACTGCTGCAGAAAATCGATCGGGACGAACCGCAACCGGTGCCGAACTCAACAGCCGTCACCACGCAATGACGTTCGGGGTGATCCCGCGACGATCGAGTTGTTTTCGACGCAATTCACAGTGCGCCAGCCGCCACATAAAGCGACAGCGTGCGACGCTGAATTGTGGCCGCGATCATCGCGATTCGTTCTATGATCGCTGGCTCCCACGAGCCAGAAACGCGCACGAGAAAAAGTACACCGCTCTAGACAGAGTCGAGTGACGCCTCACCCGCACGCAACCGTTCAAGAATGATCTCGATCATCAGGTCATGCGTTCCCAACGGGGCACATAGTTCGAACTTCACTTCGGGGTTTTTCTCAGCAAAGTCGCCCCGGTAATTCTGAAGGTCCCGCACGACATGCTGGCCGGCTGAAAGAAAATAGGGCATCATCAGGACCCGCGTCGCGCCACGGGCGACACACGCATGTGCGCCCTGCGGGATTGTCGGTTCTGCCAACTCGAG
>JANQRQ010000079.1 GCA_028284485.1 Planctomycetaceae bacterium
AATCGTGAAACGTGTACGTAGCCGAGTCGGCAGCTGTCGCGGCATTCGCGGCTGCGACGGCATCGGCACCTCGCAACTGAATGGGGACGCCCAGCCGCGCCACCCAAACGTCGGTTCCGTTTTCCATCCAGTCGGCGTACGAAATCAAAGCGAATCCGCCATTCCCCCAATCATCGTCCCAGGAATTGTGAATCCAAAAACCGTCCTCGTTATAAGCGACGATCGCGAACGCATGACCGCCGGTCCGGCGCGTTGAATACGAAATGATGCCGTCCTGTTTGACGTTTCCCCAACCTTCGTGAACCAAAGCCGTGGCGTACAAAATTCCGACTTCTGCAAGCGCACAATGCATGGCGACCAGGTCGCGATGATTGACCCGGAAGTAGGCGCCCAGCGGCCTCTTGACGGCATCGTTCGCCCGCTTCGGGGAAAGATTACGGTCGGTTTTTCGGGCCTTGTACTTCCATAAATCTTCTGAGCAGACACCATGCTTATGCCAACCCTTCATAGCGCCCCGGGCACTCGACCCCGAATACTCTTCCCCCGGCCATTCGTCATAACGTTTGGCCATTTCGTACATCATCCGCGGGCTGACTGCTTGCGAGTCGGGGACCACCTTCCGCGTGCAAAGCAAATAGTTGGCCACGGCCGCCAATCCGAAGCCTGTACAAGCCCCCTCGATGCCTTGGTCAAGAATCGGCACGTTCGCCTGCTGATAGTCGGCGAGCGAAATTTGCGTCGGAACTTCGGTTAACGTGGGTATGAACATCCGATCCCGAAAATCGAGCGTGTCGGGCATGGCATCCAATGTTCGCTTTTGCTTTCCAAATGTGACTGGTTGTTGATTGGCCATAGCTGAACCTCGTTCTGATGTTGCATGGGCCCTTTTCAGGGAGAACCGAACGGATCGCTCGAAATCGGATGTGCAACAGTGTCACAGTCTCCATTTCAAACGTAGCTTGGTTTATCGCGGCTGGCTGAAGATTCGGTACACGCCAAGTCGTTTTCGCAACGATTTCCATTCGCCATCAAGCGGATTAACTGTTCCGCATGCGCCGTCCTGACACCAGTTGAATCGTATTCTGGTGCGAATAACGGACATTTTGCGGCGATGGCATTCGCGCCCCAGGCTCAACAGACGCCCCTGACAGCCTTGTATGGAGACTCGATCTTCAATTGATCGAACCGCATAATAGGATTCGCTGAAGGTCATCGTGAGAACAGACTTTTCTCACTAAACGGAAGGTCGACGAATGATGCCGTGGGATCCTCGTGAACAGCGCACCGTGAGTGGCAGCTTGCATCGGCTCACCCAATGGGTTGTGGCAGCGAGTTGCGCTGCTGTAGCGATCACCGCTTTGGCGGCCGGCTCAGCTCATGGTGCCGATCCGTTGACCGTTGGCGCCGCGAGAATCGATATCACTCCGCCGGTCGGCTTTCGCAAGGCCGGTGGGTACAGTGAGGTCATCAGTACCGGGGTCCACGACCCGCTGTACGCAAAAGCGATCGTACTTCGGCAAGGCGACGAAGCGGCTGCTTTAGTGCTGAATGATTTGTGCGGCGTTCCCGATCCACTCACGAGAAAAGCCCGCGAAATCGCCGCAGAACAAACCGGCATTCCCGTCGACAACATCGTCGTGGCCGCAACGCATACGCACGGAGCCCCCGAGTATTGGGGGCCGCTGAGGAATATTTTCCACGACGCGGCCGTCGCGCGGCATGGAGATGACCCGCACGAATCAATCGACCTGCAATCTCGTTATGTGAAAGCATGGGCCGACGCGATCATCCAGGCGGATCAAAACCGCAAACCAAGTACGGCAGGTGTGGTAATCTCCCAACAGTTGGGGATCGCGTTCAATCGTCGGTATCACATGCGTGACGGCACAGTCCGTTTCAATCCCGGTCGTAAGAATCCCGACATTGTTCGGCCTGCCGGACCAACCGATCCCGATCTTCCTTTCATTCTGTTTTGCGAAGCGAACGATTCCGCACGGAGCATTGCTTCTTTCACCACATTCGCCATGCACACGACGGCCTTCGGTGGTCGCGCGGAATTCGGCGGCGATTTCCCCGGCCGATTGCAAACACGATTGAACGATAAGTTTGGCGCTCAGCACGTATCGATCTTTGCGGAAGGAACAGCCGGCGACATCAACCAAATCAACGTTCAGTTGGATGGAGAAAAAGACAGGATCAAGTTATTCAATCGAATCGGTAACACATTTGCCGACACGATTGAATCGAACCTCGATCGCTTGGCAGTTCTCAACGAGCCGAGTCTTGCGGTCGCAAATCAGATCGTCAGGGTTCCTTTTGATCCGGTCACGCGCGGTCGATACGAAGAAGCCCGACGAACTCTATTGGGCGAAGGTGGAAAGCGAGCCCCGTTTTTGACTCTGGTCGAAGCCTGGCGCGACTGCCATGGGTATCGCTATACCCAGAAATATCCCGATGGCAAACCACTCGAGGTGCAAGGCTTTCGTCTCGACCGCGACACAGCGATCGTCACGCTGCCTCACGAAGTTTTTGTCGAAATCGGGATGGGAATCAAAGCGGCGTCACCGTTTCGAAATACAGTTGTTATCTCCTTGGCCAACGATATCGACTTTTATATACCGACCCGCCGAGCGTTCGAGGAGGGAAGCTACGAAGTTTCGACATGCCCCTTCCACGCGGGTTGCGGCGAAGAACTGGGCGCGACCGCCATCGCCGTTCTTAACGAACTTAAATTGAAGTAGCCGTGTCCCACCGGGCGACCACCGCGGCCGGTCCGAATCTAATACATGCATGACCGACGGAAACTAACGACCGATGAATTCTACCTCTTCAGCCGAAATCGACGTACAACCACTGGGATGCCAGCGAGACGCGTTTGAATTGCCGGACGACATCTGCTGGCTGAATACTTCCTACATGTCGCCCATGTTGCATGCCGTTCGCGAAGCGGCAAACGCCGGCGTCACCACCCGGGCTACGCCTTGGACCCTCACCCAGGAAGACTTTTTCGACCCGGCTGACCAAATTCGTCGGTCCGTTGCCGACCTGACTTCTGCCGATGCCGATGGAATCACACTCGTCCCGTCGGTCAGCTATGCCATGGCGATTGCCGCGCGGAATATCCCGGTCGCGGCTGGGCAGAACGTCGTTGTTGTGCGGGAACAGTTTCCCTCGAACATTTATCCCTGGCGCCGGCTCACCGATGAGAACAAAGCAACGGTCCGTACAGTCCAGTTCGAGACAGACGATTGGACGGAATCGATCATCGCAAGTATCGACGGGCAAACCGCAATCGTATCCATGCCTCATGTGCATTGGACGACCGGTACGCAGTTCGACATTGTCCGTATTGCTGAAAAAGTTCGCGCTGTCGGCGCGGCTTTAATTGTCGATGCCACGCAGTCGCTTGGTACCCTGCCTTTTGATGTCTCTGAAGTTCAGCCCGACTTTCTCGTCGCGTCTGCTTACAAATGCATGCTCGGTCCGTACGGTTTGACATATGTGTACGTGCATCCGAGTTGGCGAAACGGTGTCCCCCTCGAAGAAGGTTGGCTCAACCGGGCCAATGCCTCCGACTTTTCACAGCTCACCGAGTACTGCGATGATTACATGCCCGGCGCACGGCGATACGACTACGGTGAGCGATCCAATTCGATTTTGCTCGCGATGGCGATCGCATCGCTGAAGCAGATTCAAGAGTGGACGATTCCCCGCATCGAAGCCACAACGCGACCGTTGATCGAGCAAATCGTAAGCCGAGCCGACGCGGCCGGTCTGTGGCATCCCCCGCTCGAACACTGTTCTCCCTGCATGGTCGGAATCGGCCTACCGGGTGAAGCTCCCAACGACATCGGCAAGCAATTGGCGCAACGCGGCATCTATATCAGCGTGCGCAAAGGTAATGCCCGAGTCGCGCCGCACATCTACAACAACTCCGCCGAAGTCGACCGCTTGTTCGACACGCTGCAGGAGTTGACCTCGGTAGGCTAACGCGGATACCAATCGACTCGGATGAGGCAAAAAGCCATCGCCATGGAGAACATTTTCGCGTTTATTTCCGTTGTTGTTGGTGTCGCGGTCATCATCGGATTCGCAGTGCTCTTCCTACGATTGGTCGATCGATTGACCTTAGGTCCGGAACCGACGCCGGAGCAGCGTGAGGAGGCGATGCGTCGCTATGAGGAACGGTTATCAAATCCGCAATGGGACAAGTTGGAACAGCATTACGGTTTTCCGATGCCGATCGCGTTGCGCGAGCTGTATGAAGACCCGAAATTAGTAACCCGCAGTTCGTATTATGTTGTCCCGCGTGATGCTTTCGAAGAGGGCGACGAACATTTTGTATCCTCGTTTCATCCTGCTGATGTTGAGACGATCAATTCAATTTGGTTCGAGTGTGGCACGCGCCGATTTCCCTTCGCGTGCGACGGATTCGATAATCACTACTATGTCCGTTTTCGAACGCACTGTCATGATCCGCCGGTCTATTTTATCGACCACGACGGCGGCGACTGTATTCGCATCGCTGATTCGCTCAACACGTTCCTCTCGTGGAAGACGTATGTCGATTCCGACTGGTGAACATCTCATTCAATCGTCTATCCAATTTCGATTCAAATTCCGGCGGAATTTGCACCAATTTGATAATTAAATACGGTCATGTTGCAGAAACCGTTTAAAGTTGTCTCCGAAGATGTTGCATCAGACTCGATCGTCGGTCGACTTCATTCACCTGACCAAGAAGGCCAATTCCCTAGCGTTGTTGTTCTCGGCGGTTCTGGAGGTGGTCTCGAATGGTCAAACGAAGTTGCGTCAGAACTGGCTCGCAACGGATATGTTGCATTTGCACTTGCCTATTTTGGCATCCCACCGTTACCGAAAAGGCTCGCGAAAATCAGGCTGGAATACTTTCAAGCTGCGTTTGATTGGCTACAGCGACAATCAAGCGTTCAGAGTAACAGGCATGCTCTCATTGCAGCATCACGAGGTAGCGAGCTTGCATTGCAACTCGGAGTGACTTTTGCGGCAGTCCGCTCGATCGTCTGCTATGCTCCAAGTTCCGTTCGATGGGGACCGGTCGGTGGACTTTCCGTTCTTGGGCAGTCCGCGTGGTGTTGGCAAGACCTTCCACTTCCGCAAATGCCATCGCCGAAACCAATTCGATTCGCACAGGAGTTGGGTAAAATGGCGGCGTCCTGGGCCTTTGGAGTTCCCTACTACGAGACTCCTGTCTTCAAGAAGGCTCTAGGTGATGCACGCGCCGTGGAATTGGCAACAATTCCTGTGGAACGTATTCAAGGTCCCGTGCTATTGATATCGGGCAGTGACGACCAGCTGTGGCCGTCAGCCCAAATGAGCCAAATGATTACTGAAAGGATGCTTTCCAAAGGCCATCGATTCACGGTCAAACACATCGACTACGAAGGTGCAGGACACGCGATTGGCATGCCAGATCTTCCGCTGGACCATTACCCAACGAGAATTCGGCATCCGATTACTAGAGTTACATATGCCTTAGGCGGAACGCCCGAAAAGAATGCCTCAGCGGCCAGCCAGGCCTGGAACGAAGTTCTGAACTTTCTGGCGGAGCATGGAGTTGATTCTTAAGTCGGTAATGGGAAACTATTGGCGCGCTACTCCCAATGCGGACGACTTTTTGGGGACTCGTAATCGAGTCCCCAAATGTAGCTGCGCGGAGCCGAGGTGTGCCTGCTCGATGCCGTCGACACGATGTCGAGAATTCACGTGAGTAGGAAGGGGAATGGGGTCTGGAAGTCTTCGCGGAAGCCGTATCGGCAACATCGCAAATGGCCAACGCACGTTCT
>JANQRQ010000134.1 GCA_028284485.1 Planctomycetaceae bacterium
AACTCGCACGTGCGGAAGCAGCCGAATCGCGCGATAACGCGGAAGCCGAAGCCTCGACAACTGCCGCGACCGCCCCTGACTCAGATCAAACGGAATCTGAGACCCAGCCCGATGGAGATGGGCAAGCCACAGCAGAAGAATCAGCAGCAACCGAAGAATCCGATACTGAGAAGCCCGAGCAAGATAGCTCGGAACCGTTAAACGAAGACTCGGCAGAAAAAGCCGAGAACCAACCTGAAAATGCCAGCTCGACAGAAGACTCGCCGACCGAACAAACCACAACGAGCCCCGAGGGCGACGCAACGGAGAAAACAGATGAATCGTTGAGCCGCGCCGAAGCCTCTGCGGCGGAAGAATAGATTCCCGGTTTTCGAAGCCCCCAATAGGCAACTGCCGAACCAGGGCTCCGAATTACCAAGGAAGCAATGCGAAGGACGTTAACTTCTGATTTAACAGGTCAAACTAGCGGCAGGAGAAAAGGCCTTTGAAGATTCGGATCTTCGCCCTGGCGAAGGAGCTTGATATGGACAGCAAGGTCCTGATCAAGCACTGCAATGATGCAGGAGTGCATGTCAAGGCGTCGGCCTTGGCCAGCATTTCGCCGGAAGAGCGAGACATCGTAATGAACTACCTCAGCGGTCTGTCGACAGACACGCCGCAACAGGAATCTGCTGCGCCTCTTGCACCTGTGCGCGAAGCTTCCGGCAGCGTCGGTGGTAAGGTTCGATCGATTCGCACCATGACCCCTCGCGCACAGCCACTGCGATCGAGTCGAATGCGAGAGCAGGAAGCGGCCGATTCTGCTCAAACCGTCGCGGAAGACAGCAACCAGGTCGTTGCAACGGCCGAAACTGAGGGGGCGGTTGCGGATGCCCCTGAAGACGTCCACACCGATTCGGAAGTTGTTGCCACACCTGACGATGACATTCAGGGCACGGAACCTGTCGGGGACACCGAAGTTGATTCGCCCGATCAAGAATCAACAGATTCGCAAGGAGTTGTTCCGATAAGCCGTGACGACTACGTCCCCGCAGGCGGCGCGGGCCCTGGCCGCATTCGAGAAATGAAGCCACGTGGGACAACCGCTGATCGCAGCGGTCAACAGAGTCGTCCTGTCACCAAAGCGAAGGGCAAGCAAGCACTTCCCAACGTGGCAGCCCCTCCCTCGATCAAACTCCCCAAGGTTAAGAAAGCGTCGACCGGCGAGCAGCCCGCGCAGAAACCGGAGTTGAGACTAACTGGCGATCTCCTTGACCAACAGAGTCCCTTGGCATCGCATCTCAAAAAGAACGCAGAACAGAAGCGTCGTCGAGGCGACGACAGCGGTTCTGAGTTCCGGGATACCAAGCGAAGTCGCGATGCGGTGGGCGGATTGGGACTCGAGGAAGGCCGTCAGCAACGACGCGAGAAACGAAGACAATCGCGACAAGTTGTCGACGACGAAGTTCGCGTTCAACGGACGCGCGGTTTACGCCGACGGCGACAAAAAGGCGGTGCGCCTGCCGAGCTGAAAACGTCAGCACAAATCGAACTTCCGATTACCCTACGTGGGTTATCTGAGGCCATGGGGCGACCGGTCAGCGATCTGCAACGGGCATTAATGGCCGGCGGCTACATGATCACCATCAACGATACGGTCACCGAGGAGATCGCCCTTGAATTGGCAATGGAAGTCGGTGTCGATCTCGAGATCCGGCGTCCGCGTGACATCGAAGATGAGTTGCAGGATGTCTGGGAAAGTGACGAGGACGAAGCGACCCTGACTCCGCGACCACCAATCATCACAATCCTGGGACATGTCGACCACGGAAAGACTTCATTGCTCGACCGAATTCGTTCGTCGAAAGTAGCAGCGGGCGAGGCGGGGGGCATCACTCAACACATCGCGTCCTACCAAGTCGAACATGGCGACCACAAATTGACGTTTGTAGATACACCTGGCCACGCTGCATTCGGCGAAATGCGAGCCCGCGGTGCCAATGTCACTGACATTGTTGTACTCGTCGTTGCCGCTGACGATGGGGTGATGCCGCAAACCGTCGAATGTATCAGTCATGCCAAGGCGACGGGTGTCCCCATCGTGGTCGCCCTCAACAAGATCGATCTGCCCGACGTCAACATTCCGAAGATCCAGGGAGACCTCGCCGCCAACGAAGTCGTTCCCCAGGAATGGGGCGGTGACGTCGAGGTCGTGAAAACGTCTGCGGAAACAGGCGAGGGGATCGACGACTTACTTGAGACGCTGTTGCTGACTGCAGAATTGCACGAATTCAAAGCGAATCCCGAACGATCTGCATTGGGGATCTGCTTGGAAGCATCGCGCGACGAAGGGCGCGGGGCGCTCGCCAGTCTCATCGTGCAAAAAGGAACGCTGCGCGTCGGCGACATCGTCTTGTGTGGACCCGCCTATGGACGCATTCGAGCCATGTACGACCATTATGAACAGGAAATCGAAGAAGCCGGCCCGTCAACACCCATCAAAGTTGCAGGGCTTGATATCGTCCCAGGCGCGGGCGACCGCTTCCACGTTGTCGACGACATCGACGAAGCACGCGAGGCGGCAGAGGGTCGACGCCACCGTGGTCGCACCGAAGTGCTTTCCGGTCGAGGGCGGCCGAGAACACTCGATGACATTCTCAATGCGGCACGTGGCGGTACCGTTCAGGATTTGGCATTAATCGTCAAGGCCGATACACCAGGGTCGCTCGAGGCGCTTCGCAGCGAAATCGACAAGTTCGACCATCCTGAGGTTCGAGTCAAAATCCTGCATGAAGGCGTCGGCGGCGTCAACGAAAGCGACGTCTATCTGGCGAGCGCATCGGATGCAATCATCATTGCGTTTCACGTGATTCCCGAGGATCGCGCAATGATTCTTGCCGAAAAGGAAAGCGTGGAAATTCGGCGCTACAACATCATTTACGAGGTGACGGCCCAGATCAAACGCGTACTCGAAGGGTTGCTGGAACCCGAAAAGCTGGAAGTCGCCACCGGTCGAGCCCTCGTATTGCAAACGTTTCATATCAGTCGGTTCGGCACAATTGCCGGTTGTCGAATCTTGAATGGGACAATCGAACGTTCTAACCGCGTTCATGTCATTCGGGACCAAACCGTGCTTAACAACTACGACATCGCCTCTTTGCGCCGAGAAAAAGACGACGTCAAAGAGGTACGCGAAGGTATGGAATGCGGCATTCGGCTCGCGGGATTTAACGACGTGAAGGAGGGAGACTTGTTGGAAGCCTACCGAATCGAAGAGAAGAAACGAACGCTTGATGGGTAACGCGCTGCCTGAATTCTCGCGTATGTAGGCCGACCTTGCTCCGTCCGAAGGAATCAGCGCTGGATGAGTTCAAGACGAACTGCGAAGATTTCCCAAGCTGTTTTAGAGAGTGTCAGTTCAACGATACTTTTTGAACTGAAGGATCCGCGCGTCAAAAACGTCACGGTGCTTCGGGCTGAAGTCAGTGCGGATCTCAGGCATGCGAAAATCTACGTCTCTGTCATGGGTGATGAACGTACCCAGGCCCTTTCTCTCCGAGGGTTAAACTCTGCCAAAGGCTTCCTGCAGTCCAAAGTCGCCGATCGTCTGCAAACGCGTTATACCCCCGTGCTTCAATTCGTACTTGACCAAGGCGTGAAACGCAGTATCGAAACGTCACAGTTACTACGCGAAACACTAAACGACGAAATTGAAGATGAAACCAACGATGCGGAGGAATCCGACCCGGCCACCACGGAATCGGTTGAAGATGAGTTTGGATGAGGCGGTTCGTCGGCCGCCTTTAAAGATATGGCCAACCGACGGATTCTGCTTTGAATATATGTCGCAGTCGTGCTAATCGCCGCTGCTCGGGCGCAAGAAAGTTGTCAGTGAATCGCCATGGCCGCAAAAAAACCCAAAGCTTCCGACAAACAAGCTGTCTCCAAGAAGATCGTCACATTCCTCAAAAAACGGTATCCGGGCAGTGTCCCCAAACGAGATCATTCGGTCCTGGACACAATGCTGTACGGGACGTGCCTCGAAAATGCCTCGGTGTCACAGGCCGACGAAGCTTCGAGTCGAATGGATGACCTTTTCCACGATCTCAACGAGATTCGAGTCAGTTCCATTGCCGAAATCGAACCTGTTTTCAAAGGCATGCACGAGCCCGAATGGAAGTCGCTTCGGATTCGCGAAATCTTGCAAGTCGTTTTCGAAAAGTACTTCGCCTTCGACTTTGAAATCCTAAGACGCAAAACGCTTGACCTCGCAGGCAAGCAATTGAATCAATTTCGGCACATGACGCCGTTTGTCCGAGCGTACACTCTGCAGGCGTCTCTCGGTGCGCACCTCGTACCCGTTGACGATCGAATGTTGAATGCATCGATCTTTTTGGGCCTTACAGAACCCAACACCAAAATGAAGGATGCAGCCGACTCGATGAAGTCAGCGGTCCGCAAGTCCGATGTGGCGCAATTCAGCCATCTGTTGCGGTGCCTGGCCTCCGACGCTCCTGCCATATCGCTAATCTCAAAAGAGGTCAGCAAATCGGCAGATTCCGAGTTCGATCTGAGCACTGCTGCCGATCGGCTCACACAAATATGCACACGAGCCGATTCGCGACCGAAATCGGGTGGCCATAAGAAGAAAGTCAAAAAGAAAACGCCAGCGAAATCAAGAACCAGCCGGGCCTCTCGATCGGCAACCAAGCGAAAATCGGCCGCAGCAGGCAAAAAAGTGAAGAAGAAGGTCGCCAAGAAGAAAGCCGCGACAACACGCAAGAAAAAATAGGGGCGTTCTCCCGCGAGAAACTGTTGTAGGCAATCATTCAGATGTGACTAAAATAGACGGGCTCGAATTACCGGCTGCGGGCTGGACGTTTTCGAATCCCCCACATGGGATCTGGCAAAATGTCGATTGATTCGCGTATAGTTGGCATGAGAGTTATCGCCGAAAGAAGGTGAGTCAACCGCATCCGAAACTGAGTGGTTTTCAGCGATCTCTTGTTACCGACGAGGTGGTGACGCCTCAGGTCGTTTCGTCAATTTGGAGAGATTCTCGATGTTCAGACCGCCCCTGTTTGCTGCTTTGTTCGGTAGCCTACTGATTGGTCCGACTGAACCCGTGTCGGCGTCACGGATTGCCACGGAGACGCCCCTTGTTTCCCAATTGGGAAACACCCGCCGCCCCACTCGTGGCGTGATTGACGTCGCACCGGAGAATCCCGTCGAAGAAGAAGCCGAACCACTCGTTCCGCTCACCCCGCGTTCCGAAGAGGCCCAATCGCGCGTTGATGCGCTCACGTGGTTCATGACAGGTCGTTATCGGGAAGCACGACGCGATTTTCAGGGCGCCCTTGATGCTTACAAGGAGTCCATTGAACACGACCCGCAGGCACTTGAAGTTTATCATGCCATCGTTTCGTTGGCGTTCGGTGCCAACCAGACCGAGGAGGCCATCGAATACGCCAAGAAGGCCGTCGAGTTATTCCCGGACGACTTTGCGCTATTGCATCGACTTGGCGTTTTCATGGTGCAACAAGGGGACCTGAAAGAAGCCATCAAACTTCTCAAGCAGGCCTCCAATTCGCCAAAGATCAATAAACAAAGCGGCATGTACGTGGCGCTGATGGTTGATCTCGGGGAACTGTATCGCGTCTCTGGCGATATCGATGAAGCCGCCAACTGTTACGAAGTCGTCTTCTCGGCACTCACGGATCCGGACAGTTACAATCTCGACTTCCGTTCGACGACCGCCTTGAGGCGCAATCGACGAACCCAGTACGAGCGAATCGGCGAAACGTTCCTGGAGGCCAATCGTCCGCAGCTTGCGATTCGCGCGTTTCGGGAAGCCGCCAAATCCCGAAGGGGACGACCTGGTCGACTCAACTACTATTTGGCCCGCGTGTACCTTCAGACTGAAGAACTCGAAAAGGCATTAGACGAACTTCAGATCTATTTCGATGCACAACTTCAGGAAAAAGAATCGTATGTGCTGTTGGCTGACGTTCTTAAGGCCATGGAGCGAGAGGAAGAACTCATTCCAAGGTTGGAGGAACTTTCAGAAAAGGATCCGTACAACAGCACGCTCCAATTCTTTCTGGCAGAAAAGTACGTTGACAAGGGACGACTCGATGACGCAGAAGACCTTTATCTTGTCGCGCTAAAGCGGCTGCAAGATGTGCAGGGATACGTCGGACTGGCAAGAGTCTACAGGCAACAGCATCGTGCAGCCGAAATGCTGCAGACGCTCGAACAAGCGTTTGAAAAAGCCATCGGCCAGGATGCGGCAACATTACAGCAGCTGCAGGCAGAAGCTGATGCGATCGCGCAAGACGATGAGCTAATTCAAGAGTTGGTTCAAGTTGGTCTCAAGCGTTTGGAATCAGACGAACCTCCGCTGGGTTTTGCGGGCAGTTACTTACTCGCAAAATTGGCGATCGAAGCCGACGAGGTCGACGCTGCTATGGCCTTTTTTGACAAGGCCATAAGTACAGGGCGACGCCAGGAAAACGTGCTGGTCGGAGTCTACGACGAGTACGGTCGAACCATGATGCAAGAGCGCCGGTTTGCGGACGCAGTGCGCGTTTACCAGCAAGCTATCGACGACAACAGCATTGCCAGCCGAAAACAATATTTTCTGTATTTCCTCGCCAGTGCTCAGGAATACAACGGCGAGACAGAGTCGGCCTTAGCCACGAATGAAGAAGCTCGGAGGCTTTCTCCGAATGCTTCCGATTTTCACCTCCAGGAAGCGTGGATCTTTCTCCATAGTCAGCAATGGGACAATGCCATTGACCGCTTTGAAAAAGTCATTGCAAGATTCGCTGACGACAAGGATCTGGTCCGCCGTTGCCGTACCAGTATTTCCAGCATTCATATGGAACGCGGGGATAACAGTGAGGCAGAGAAGATTCTTGAAGAATTGCTAGCCGAAGATCCCGACGACCCTTCCGTCAACAACGACTTGGGTTATCTTTACGCCGACCAAGGAAAATACTTACAGCGAGCGGAAAAAATGATTCGCATTGCGATCGAGGCAGAACCGGAAAACGCCGCTTACCTCGACAGCATGGGATGGGTCTTGTACCGATTGGAAAAGTATGCCGAAGGTGTCACTCATCTTGAAAAAGCCGCAGCGATGCCCGATGGAAAGGACTCGACAATTCTTGACCACCTTGGCGATTGTTACCACAAACTCGGCAAGTCCGCTAAAGCAGCAACGGCTTGGGAAGAAGCGCTCAAACTGGCTCGCGAAGAAGCGAAACCTGACCAAAACATGATTGACAAAATCAAAAGTAAAATTGCGAAACAAGCCCCGGAAGACGCGGAATCGAGTACCGAGGATAAAGATTGACGCCAGCTGTGATTGCCGGTGGAATGCAGCTGATTCGCTCTACCACAGGGTCCCTCGAGAAGGCAACACAGAGTCCACCTCGGAATCTGCGGATTGAGAAAGCACAACGACGATGGCAGGACATTCTCATTGGGCGAACATAGCCGCCAAGAAGGGAATCGCGGATAAAAAACGTGGAAAGCTCTTCGGCAAGCTCAGCCGCGCAATTATCGTGGCAGCACAACACGGCGGTGGCGACCCCGAAATGAATTTGGCACTTCGTTATGCCATCGACCGGGCTCGCAAGGCCAGCATGCCGAAAGACAATATCGAGCGTGCCGTAAAAAAGGGGTGTGGTGAATCCGGCGGCGAGCAATATATCGAAATTACCTACGAAGGATATGGCCCCGGTGGCGTCGCCGTTTTGTGCAACATCCTGACGGAAAATCGTAACCGCACGGCCGGAGAGGTCCGAAAGATTTTCGAAGTTCACGGTGGCAATCTCGGAAGTACCGGCTGCGTCGCTTGGATGTTTGAAAGAACAGGGCTCTTCTTAATCTCGGACGAAACGATCAGCGAAGAGCGACTGTTCGAAGTCGCCTTAGAGGCCGGTGCCGAGGACGTTAAGCACACCGAGGGCACTTTTGAAGTGACCTGCGATCCTGAGGCCTTTCAGGATGTCACCGACGCGCTGGACTCGGCAGGAATTGAAACCAACGTCGCTGAAATCTCCCAGATTGCGTCAACCAACGTCGAACTCGATGCTGCGACCGGCCGCAAAATGCTCAAGCTAATGGAAGCACTGGAAGATCAGGACGACGTTCAGAACGTGACGGCCAATTTTAATATTCCTGACGAAGTCATGAATGAAGTCACCAGCGAAATGTAGCATTCGGCTGTAGCCGCTGCGATCCTTTTCCTACTGCACTTATTGAACGACTTCTGCCACGGTGAAGCGACCGAGTTTGCCGTTGGGAACGCGCCGGTAAACTCCCAAGCAAATTCCCAGCTGGGACTACTAATATTCGCCTTAAGTCTTTGGCGCCGCGCCCGCGACAACTTCCAATGCAGTCGCGCTTTACAATTCTTGTAGCAGTATTGATCAATGACGATCGAGTTTCATTGTCCGCATTGCAACGAGTTCCTGTCGACTGAGGATGAGAGGGCAGGGCTTGAAGCACGGTGTCCCGGTTGCCATCAGCCGATAGAAGTACCTGCGTTCGACGATCCACCTTCTTTCGAGAACAGCCCCGAGCCATCACCGGACCACCCCG
>JANQRQ010000086.1 GCA_028284485.1 Planctomycetaceae bacterium
CACTTTCGAGCGAAAGATAATTTCGGTCGGTGTTCTCGCGCAATCGGGGGGTGAAGTCAGCAAGCGCCAAGACGCCCGGACTGCCCAAGAATTCATTCAGCAAATTTGCGGCATCGGCGGCCTCTGTTTCGTCGGTTTGATCGGCTGCATTTCGCGCGCTTACGAATAGGGCATTAACGCGCGCGGGGCGCTCCACCGGATTGCGCCGCGAGCGTGGCAAGTATTGCAAATCGATCGCGGTCTGCATGGTTTCCAATGCGAGAAAGGCAGAGGCCGGTTCTTGCTGATTGGGCTGCAGTGCTAGCCGACCCGCTCCTAGCGATTCTTCGAGGACTGCCTGCACAGTCAGCGGAATCTCGCGCGACGATTCCTCGCGCTCTCCGAGTAAAGACTCTCGAGGAATCGAGGCGGGCAATTCGATCCACAAAGAGATTTCGTCGCCGGCTTGCACACCGAGCTGCCGGGCTGCCAGTGCGCTAAGAATGACTTCGTCGATTTGTGGCGACGGGACATCTCCATGATCGAGCAAGTCCCAGGCGCGGGCATCGATACCGTACACATTGACGCCGCCGGCGCGAGTCGTCAAATCAGAATCGGCAGCCTGGTAGATCAACCCGCCCGTCATCACCAAAGCCGGGGCCACTGTTTCGAAGCGCTGTTGGAATTCGGGAATTCCCGCCAAATCGTCGGCTAGGTTTTCGCGAAAGAAGCGGTAACTAACGAGCGCATGGTCGATGTTTCCCAAACGGTCGAGGCTCATTTGCCGCAAACTGCCGCGCACCGAATCGCCAACGATCAGCGCGCCGCTAATGACCGCGGTTGCGGCCACCACGCCGAGTAGGACGGCGAGATTCGTCCGCCAGTAAAAGGCGAGGCTGCGAGTGATGAGTCGGAACGTGTTCATCGAACAGTTGGCTGATTGGTTGCCGGTGTTGAAATGGAACAGAGCGAGTCTGTTCCCGAGTTAGACCAAGTTCTCAGTGTTCAGTTAGGATCGAAAAGGTCATTCCCGCGACGGTGGGAATCCCAAACGCTACATCGCTCCACAGACAAGAATGTCTGTGCCACTCTTCAGGACAATTGGTTTCATTAACAGCAGATTCGTTGAGCCGCAGAGAGCACCGAGTTCACTAAGAGAAGAGTTCATTCGCGTCCATTGGCATCTATTCGCGGTTCCTATCGGTTCGCGTGACTCTGTGGTGAATTCCTTCCTTTTATCAAAGTTCGTTGCCAGGACAGGTCCTGGCCTACGTTTGCTTGCCCGTCCCCGTGTCTCCGTGGTGATAATAAACTATGTCATTCCCGCGTAGGCGGGAAACCAGAGATTCATGTTGAGATCTTCAGCCACGGGTATTCACGGACGAGTTTGAAGAAGCAATCCGTGTGCATCGGTGTTATCCGTGGTGAATCTCTTTGCTATATCGAGTTCGTTGCCAGGACAGGTCCTGGCCTGCAGTTACTACGCCGACGCCGTTCCTTCGCGTTGAAACTCGACCAGTTTGCCGTCAAGAAGTTCAAAAGTCCGTGGGAATCGAGCGGCCAGTTCCGCGCTGTGCGTCACACAGATCAACAACGTGTTTTGCTCCTTGTTCAACTCCAACAACAGCGATCCGATCGACTCGGCCGTATGGCGATCGAGATTCCCTGTCGGTTCGTCCGCCAGTAAGAGCACCGGTTCGTTGATCAAAGCTCGGCAGACGGCAACGCGTTGACGTTCGCCACCGGAGAGTTGTGCCGGCCGATGCGACAGACGCTCTGCCAACCCAACTCTTTCCAATAGTTTCCTCGCCCGTTGCTCATCGGCGTCGGTGGCGGCACGATCGGCTAATAGGGGAATGAGGACATTCTCCAGGACGGTACATTGCGGAAGTAAATGATGGTCCTGAAACACAAACCCCACATGCTTGTTGCGAAAACGGGCCTGCTCGGCCGTTGCGAATTCGTGGGGATGTTGACCCAAGAGTGCGACGTTGCCGCCGGTTGGTTCGTCGAGGGCACCGATAATATACAGCAGCGTACTCTTGCCCGATCCAGAGGGCCCCACGATGGCGACGGCATCGCCCTTCTTCAGTTGCAATTCAACACCACGCAGGATTTCCAGTGACCCGGAAGCGCCGGTGAAGGTTTTGGTCAACTCGTGGACCGTGAGGTCGTCGTTGGCTTGGCTCATGCGCAAAGTCCTGCTTCAAGACGACTCGGCCGGCGCAGAATCGGCTTCAACGATTTTTTCCAAATACTCCGCGGGAATCGCAATCGACTTCATCTGTTCGCCATGCACGAAATGACAGCAAGCCGTCTTCAATCGACCGTGCGCGATCTTTGTTTCGTCCCGCCAAAACTCGAACTCCATGGTGAGAGATTTCACGCCGATGCGCGAAACATTCATGCGAACTTCGAGCAGATCCTCAAAGTAGATTGGTGCCGTAAACGAGCATGTTGCCGACACGCGCGGCCAGCCGATGTACGATCCATCGGGCTGCTGCTGCATGATGCTCAAGCCGTGCGAGCGAAAAAACTCGTGCTCCGCCTGTTCCATATAAATATAGAAGTTGGAAAAGTGCACGATCCCCGCCAGATCGGTCTCGCTGAATTGTATCCGTCTTGTGATAACAAACTGGGCAGTCATTTGCGTCAATCAGGAGGCCGATGTGTCTTGCGATGATCGGTTGGAAAAGAAGCGGTCCAGCGTGCTATCGCTCGGCGGACGCGTGACCAACGAAACGACGACCATCGCCGTGGTCGAGCATGTAATCATCGTGGCGACCGGCATCATCCCCAGGAATGTGAATCCGGGAATCCCGGCATAGTTCGACTCGCGGAATAGCCATAACCACGTTCCTGCCGCCGCAATGACGCAGGCATACGCACCCGCTTTTGTGAGCCGCCGCCAATAAACGGCTGCAAACACTAAGGGGAACAAACTGGAGAATCCGCTGAAACACCACACCCCCAACGTAAAGACGCGTCGCACTTCCAACAAGCTTATGAAATAGGTCAGCGCCACGATCGCAATGATGAACGATCGCGCCATCAACACGATCTGCTTGTCCGAGAAGCGCTGTTTACCGCCGTAATGCAGCACGACATCTTCGGTAAACATCGTCCCGATACAAAGGAACTGGCTGTCGAGCGACGACATAATGGCTGCCAAGATACCGGCCGTCAAAAATCCAGCCAGCACGTCGTTCGTCATCTGAGCCACCATGTAAGCGAGTACGCCGTTCGGATTGAAATGGGGAGGCACCAATGCGACACGGGGATTGTCGGGCATGGTTGCGGAGGTCGCCCATATTCCGATCAACACGCAGGGGACCCACACAATGGCGATAAAGACCGGATGCGCTACAACCGCCAATTTAAAACTGCTCGCGCTTTTGGCCGTCAACCAATGCTGGAACAAATGCGGAAACATGCCAACCGACAGCGGAATAAACAGATAAGTCAAAAATGCCCACGGATTCATCGGGTGCGGCTCTTCCGGTGCCCAACGCATGGCCCGGTAACGCCCGACGGCTTGTTTGCGGGTCATCTTGCCCTGCTCGTCGGGGTGGCCGATTTGATTGCCGAAGAACTCCAGCGCAATCGGTTCCCATTTCGTTTTCGGAAATGCGGTGAACGGCATTTCCGCAAAACCCTCCGGTTTGGGATCGGGTACGACACGGTCGTCCTGCTGAATCTCAGCGATCTTCTTTTCCTCGGCCGTCATCTCAGGCAGCAAATCATTGCTGACGGCATACGCGGCCTCGGCTTGTTTCTGCAGAAACGGTTTGGCCCATGGGGGCCCGGGCGGCATCGACTCTTGGGCTGCAGTCTTTTGTTCCTCGGTGAGTGTCAATTTGCCCGAATCAACAGCCCAATTGTAGTACGCCACCTTTTGCCATTTGGCGAACGCCTGCTCGTAAGCTTCTTCTTCTTGTGGTGCGACGGCCCGCATCAACTTGCTGGGATGTTTTTCCGCCACAGCCTGCGACGCAGCCTGCAAACCGCCCAACTTGCTGGAAATGATGTAAAACGTGACGATACCGAGCACCATAAAGACCAACGTTTGAAACGTATTGGCCCAAGCGGTCCCGCGCATTCCGCCGAAGAAAACGTAAATTAAAACAACGATGCTGATGATCAGCGAACCAAGCCAGGGGGGGATGCCGTAATCGGAACTGGCGAAAGCGGTCGTAAAGGCACCTTCGGTGATCGACGAAATCACCGTGCCCGCCGACATCACACCGATCAATAAATACGGAATGACCAATCCGACCAAAATCGGAAACAGCAGAATGCCAATCTTGTCACTTTCCAACCGATCACGGAAAAACTGGATTTGCGTGGTGTAGCCGTATTTCTTGCCGAAGCTCCACAGCTTGATTCCGATGACGAAAAAGCAAAGCGAGTGAATAATGCCGCTCGACGATGCCAATTGACCGTAAACGCCGACTCCCTCTTTGTACGCTTCGCCGCTCGAACCGACGAGGGCGAAAGCCGTCATTGTTGTGCCAAACAGCGACATCAATAGCAGAAACGGGCCGATGCTATGGCTGGCGAGCATGTAGTCTTTGCTGGTCCCGCGGAACAAGCGGCTGGCGACACCACCCAGGCCCAGCAACAGCATCAAATACGAAAAGATGATGACCAGCTGAATCATGCGTCCGACCCTCCCTTCGAAGATGTTTCGGAGGCTTCCCCGACGGCAGCCAGGGTCTCCTCTTCCACATGCGAGGGCCAGCAAAACTGCGTCGCCAAGTACCAGGTGATCGCGGCAGATATCGAAATGCCGGCGTGGTACAGCAACCCGATCGGCATGAATCCAAACAGCAGGGTCCCGTTCTCCCAGAACCAGATGTCCTGATGCAAAATCAGCAGAGCGACGATCAGCCCGACAACGACGTACTTCATCGGTAACTCTCTGTGGATAAAGGGAAGATCGATTTATATCGGTTTTTGGTGGTGGCGGGCCGCCGGTGGTATCGGTCGCCGGCAATGGACATAACCACAACAATTGTTGCGAATTAGGTCGCTGGGCCGATTCTCAGATCGTTTTTCGGTCCGCCATCGGAGCCGTACGCGGGCCCCGGATTTAAGAGGAAATAGTCTAACAGGTTACGGTCGCCGTCGATACTGACGCGGGTGGTTTGTATGGGTTGCGCGGGATCGAGAACGCTGGTGGAATCAACGCAATTTCGCACGGTCGATCGCCGCACGGAATCGTTTTCAGACCATGATCAAGATTGAAGGTGCGGTTATGACGACTGCGCGGGCCATTCGGAAGATTGCATGAGAATCTCGCTCTTTTCATTGGGCTTTTTTCCGAATGCATCGCCTCCCTGACCTACGTTTTCGGAGAAGGAAAAGGAGTCCTGACATTAGAGATATTGCAGACGGAGCAAAGTAGTAACTCTTAGCGACGAGACGGGGCGGACGTGGCTCTGTCCGAGTGAATACAATAATCCGGAGTGCAGCAGATGAGAATCTTTCGACGTTCGATGAAGAATTCCGGCGAAGGCCGCAAAGGTGCGGCTGTTGTCGAATTCGCCGTCATCGTGCCGATCTTTCTGCTGTTGATCTTCGGCTGCTTCGAAATCGGTCGGGCCGTTATGGTCAAGCACATCCTGGAAGAAGGCTGCCGGGCAGGTTGCCGGGTCGCCGCGATTCAGGATGCGACTGAAGAAGAGGTGATGACAGTCGTCGATCTGGCGATGGCCAATGCCGGAATCTCCGGATACTCCGTGACGATCGATCCCGATCCGCCGAGTACGGCTGAGCATTTAGAAGCGGTTTCTGTCTCGATTTCCGTGCCGCATTCGGAAGTGGCCTGGTTGTCGAGTCCGAAATTCATGGGCGGTTCGACACTGTCGGGAGTATGCATCATGCCCGCCATCCGGGAACCAGGTGACGATGCCGGCGAAGTCGGTGGCGTGCCGCCAATCATCGGTGGTGACGACGACGATGATGATGATGATGACGACGATGATGATGACGACGATGATGATGATGACGACGACGACGATGATGATGACGATGATGATGACGACGATGATGATGACGACGACGACGATGACTAGCACCGTCGCGGCGATGCACAAGTAGGAATTGCTTTTCTGTCGGACAACGTGAGTATTAGACAACAATGAGAAGGCTGAAAGCCATGAATCGAATGCAGGCAAGTAATCAAGATGTAACAAATCGAGAATCACGGCGGCGTGGTTCGATTATTGTCCTCTCCGCATTTATGATCATCCTCTTGCTGGCGGTCGTGGCATTTTCGGTCGATTTGGGCTTCATTTCGATGAACAAATCGCAACTGCAAAACGCCGCCGATGCGGCAGCCCTTGCCAGTGCGACCGTTCTGGATCACACTCCGGTCGGTGACGAAAATCGATTTGAAACCGCACGCGATTTCGCCGTGAATATTGCCGAAGACAATCAACCGGGATATGGCGAACTGTTAAAAAATGCCGACATCAGTTTCGGAACGTGGGACGATTCAACGAAGACGTTTACTTCGATCGATACGGTGGCGAATCCCATTGCCAATCCCAATGCCGTCCAGATTGACGTTAAACGGACGGGAGCTTCCTCGAACCAAGTACCTCTGTTTTTCGGCAAGGCGCTCGGTTTTTCTGAGGTCGACGTCACCGCTTCATCGGTTGCGGTGATCGGCGAAGACGATCCCCGGGACATTATGCTTGTGGTCGACTGCTCCGGATCGATGCAGTGGCATGGCCGGATGCCGGCCGTTAAAGATGCGCTGTATGTCCTGGCCGATGAATTGCTGACGACAGATCGACTCGGGCTCGCCGTTTATAGCTACGTCGATAACGGAGTCACCACGGGTCATTTGGAGCGATCGCTCGACCTCAATCATAGTCTCGTGCTAGATCGAATTCCGGATCTCGAACCCGGGATGTACACTGCCTGGACGAATATCGCCGGCGGAATGCGGGTCGCCATTGAAGAGTTTGCCTGGAACAATCGAGTTCCTTCAGATGGTGTTTCCAAAGTGATGGTGCTGTTGACCGATGGTCATGCCAACCGCGCCGAAGCACCGGAGACAAGTCCGACGCAATCGATCGTGTATTACGCGGCGCTAGCTCTCGCGGCGGACATTCAGATTCATTCGATCGCCGTTGGCAACAATGCCGACACGAATTGGATCAAACAAGCCGCGGAATCGACCGGTGGGACCTTCTACGATGTCGAAGATGGCGACTTCGACAAACTAAACGAAGTCTTCCGCGAAATCGGCCGCGGCAGCGGACGAGCACGCATTGTCCACTAGGTCGACGTGCGATTCTTGTGACTGCGTAACCTCTGAGACCTCTGTGGCAAAAGAATTTCACAAAGCCACGGAGGGGCGCGTAGGCCGGACCAATCGCAGCGCTGTTCCGGCAATTGCTCTTTCTCCGTAGAGGATCTTCAACGCAGAGGCCGCAGAGATCGCGGAGTGACGCGGTCAACCAAAGCCTTTTTCGTCTCTGTGCCCCCCGAGTCTCAGTGGTGAAGACCCCTTGCGTCATTCCCGCGGCTGTAAGCTTCTCCCGCGGGGGCGGGGATGGGAATCCAGGCTAAGCATCTCAGCCACGGATCGGTATGGATTCTCACGGATGCAACGTGAGAGTTCGCAGCAGTTATCCGTGCCAATCGGCGATATCCGTGGAATAACAAACTCCGTGAAGACATCGTCACGACCGATGTCGCGGGAGTAGGCCGGACCAAGCGTAGCGCCGTTCCGGCGTTCGCTCTGGAATGAGGTATTTCAGCCACGGATCGACACGGAGTTTCACGGATGACTCATAGTAGCTCGAAACGATTAATCCGCGCCCATCTGTGCCAATCCGTGGCTAAAGATTTCTTGATGAAGAGTTTTCAACGCAGAGGCCGCAGAGATCGCGGAGTCAGGGGTCGTTGGACGCCTTTACTGACTTACGTACGCGCGATCTCTATTGAGTCAGGGCATTGGCATGATGGGCATGACTAACAAGATGTCAAAACTCAATCCTGACCATCTTGTTGATCCTGTCTCTTATTCACTTTTCTTCTCCGTGCCTACCGAGTCTCAGTGGTGAAAAAGAGTTCTTCACGAGCTGTAAGGTTGTCCCCGCGTAGGCGGGGAGCGCGAAGTCGCAAAGAGGAAACCGACATTCCTTCGCGTCTTAGCGTCTCCGCGTGAGACCAATCCGAGCGCGGTCTGGAATGAGGTATTTCAGCCACGGGTCGACACGGAGTTTCACGGATGACTCATAGTAGCTCGAAACGATTAATCCGTGCCCATCTGTGCCAATCCGTGGCTAAAGATTTCTTGATGAAGAGTTTTCAACGCAGAGGCCGCAGAGATCGCGGAGTGACGCGGTCAATGAAAGTCCTATTTCCTTTCCGTGTTCTCTGAGACGTCTGTGGCAGAGCATTTTCTTAAAGCCACAGAGTACACCGAGGTCACTGAAGTTTGTGTCGATTGGCTTGCATTCGCGGTTCCATTTATCCCCTGCTGTTCTCGGTGTCCGCCGTGGCACCATCGCGAATCACCCTCGCACCGGGCGCGAATCGATTCACATGTCTCGCTTGCGTCACCTCGCCCTCTGGGAGAGGTCGGCCGCAGGCCGGGAGAGGGTCCATGGAAATATGAGATTGAATCTTGATTGCGAGTTGATCGCTCGGATCGTCGATTGTGCAAGCTCCCTCCCGGACGCGAACGCGTCCGACCTCCCCCGTGAACGGGGGAGGTGACTCTGCGCGGCGATAGAATGACGACCAAGATGGCAATTTCTGATCCTGTCCAACTTGTTCATCCAGTCGTTGCTTCTTTCTCTCGGTGCCCTCTGAGGCCTTTGTGGCCAATTGATTCTGTCGCGCCACCGAGAACACTGAAGTCACCGAGAGTCGGTTTCCTTTGCGAGTTTGCGGTTAGGATACGAGCTAAACTATTTTGCGAAAAAACGCAAATTGCGATTCGCAGGATCTCGCAAATGGCCTGAAAAACGGGTGGAGCAGATCGGCTCTGTTAAGTCATGGACGCTCGATGCCCAGCGCCTTAATGCGGGAACTCAAAGTCGACGACTTCAGCCCCAAAAGTTCCGCAGCTCCTCCTTCGCCGGAGACTTTGCCATCGCAAATCTTCAGCGCTTGCCGGATGTTGCGCCGCTCGAGTTCGCGCATTTCGTCGTCGGTCATCACGCGGGCCGATTCATCGTCGCCAGAAAGAACATCGCGAAATGCATGGGGGGAGACACCGCACGTAAACGCGGCGGAAAGGTCGAGTCGCCCCGCTTTGGCTGTGATCAACGCCCGTTCGATGACGTTCCGCAATTCGCGAATGTTGCCGGGCCACGAGTACGACATTAATCGCGATCGACAATCCTCGGTCAATCCGGCAAAGGGTCGCCCCATGATGCGGCTCATATCGCGGGCGAAGCTTTCCGCCAAAAGCAACACGTCGTCGCCTCGATCGCGTAGCGCAGGTAACTCAATCGGAAAGACATTCAGCCGATAATACAAATCTTCACGGAAGCGGCCTTCCTTCACTTCGACCGACAAGTCGCGATTGGTCGCGGCAATAATCCGGACGTCGACATGTTGTGTTTTGGAACTTCCGACCGGTTCAAAATCCCCTTCTTGCAGAACGCGCAATAACTTGCCCTGCATCTCCAAGGGTAATTCGCCGATTTCGTCCAAGAACAACGTTCCACCATTCGCGTGCGCGAACCGGCCTTCTCGCCGGTCGGTAGCTCCCGTAAACGCCCCTTTTTCGTGCCCGAAAAACTCGCTTTCGATGAGGCCCGAAGGGATCGCCGCGCAATTCACACAGACGAGCGGCTGTTCACTGCGACAACTGGAAGTATGAATGGCTCGCGCGACCAGTTCCTTACCGGTTCCGGTTTCTCCATTGATCAAGACTGTTGCATCGGTCGATGCGACCTGCGCAACGTAACACAATACCTGCCGGAAATTCTCATTCTCACCGATTAATCGGGTGCCCTGAATTTCATCGATTTCGTCGTGCAGTCGTTGCGCGTTCCCCTGAACCGATCGAAAATCTTCGCCCGGTTGGTCCGTTTGGTCGACATTGCGCATCACAATCGTAAAAAAGTGGCCCGTTGCAGTGTCGATGCGCGAGACATTTGCCTCGGTGACTTGGGGGTTACCATTGTCGGTCGATGGCGAATTCCATCCGCGTGGAATACAAACTGACGTATTCGAGTCGCCGTCGACTTCGAGCGTTTCGAATAGCTGCCGCAACGACTCCTCGTCGGTCTCATCGAGCAAATCGGCCAGGTTCTTCCCGAGGACTTGTCGCGTCGACCTGCCGAAGACCGTTTCCGCCGCACGATTAAACTGAGTGACCGTCAGTGCCTCGTCGACTTCGATAATGGGATCGACCACACCGTCGAACAATCGCGCGAGCCTTTGCTCGCGTTCGCGTAGCTCGCGTTCTCGTTTCAGTCGTTGATGCTCTGCTGCCGCGCGCGTGGCAAACAAACGCAATAGCCCGACACACCGTGGTTCGGGGGGCATCGGTTTACGGTCCAGCACGGCGAGATTGCCCAACACCGTACCATCCGTATCGAATAATGGAACGCCCATATAGCTGACGAAGCCCATCGCCGGCAAATCGTGATCTGTCGGGAATAAACCCTGCAGATGGTCCGGATGATGAAACAAATCCTGTTTATCGAAAACCGCTTCGCACGGAGTTCCCGCGATCGTGTATTCGTAGCCTTCGTACCAGCCTTCGGTCGTCCAAAACGCCAAGGCCCTCGCGTGGCGATTGTCCCGGTCGAACTCGGTTACCAGCGCACAATAGGTCCCTAATGCTTCGGCCAGATTCTTGACCAAGGCCCGAAAAAACTCCTCGCCAACCGCGTCGGAGACCCCTTCTAACAATTTGGCCAGAACCTGCTCTTCCTCGGCACTTGCCAACTCTGCTTGAGAAGATTGCAAGCGACCCAAATCGTCGGCCACGGCCGTCGCAGAAGGTCGGGCGGCGGGATCGGCGTTCAGCATTTGTCCGATCAAATCTCGTAGCTGCTGCGGAATTGTATAAGGGGAATTGATTTCCGGTGGCTTCGCTCGTTCGACGAGGCTCAACGTCTTGACGAGATTCGCGCCGCGAAACGGGTTCGTTCCGGTAACCATTTCGTACAAAACAGTTCCCAGAGAAAAGAGATCGGTCGCGCAAGACAACGGTTGACCATTGACTTGTTCGGGCGACATGTAGGGGCATGTGCCACTTAACCGATTTTCGTCCGAAAGGTTTTCGTCCGAGGAATTCCGTGCAAAGTGATGTGGTCGGGCGAGGCCGAAATCCAAAATCGTCGTGTGATCGTCCGTACCGATCATGATGTTTTCGGGCTTGATATCGCGATGCATGATGTCCACATCGTGTGCCGCAGCCAGCCCCTCGGCCACTCCTTGTCCGATCCGAGCCGCGCGCTGCCAATGCAGTGGGCCGCGGTCGATCATTCGACGAAGCGGTTCGCCCTCCACCAGTTCCATGACGGCAAACAGGATATTTTCATGAGTGCCGATGTCGTGGACGCGCATGACATTGGGATGTGACAACGAGGCCAGTGTTTTGACCTCACGCTGGAAACGTTGACGGGCCGTTTCATTCAGGTTGGCATGTTGGACCAACGTTTTGACAGCGATTTCGCGATCCAAATCTCGGTCGTGCGCACGATAGACTTCGCCCATACCGCCGACGCCGATCGATTCGATGATCTCGTAACGATCATTCAGTCGATCGTGCGGCTGAAAGGCCTGGTCGTCCGATCGTTTTTCCGTATTGCGACTGCGGTTTGCCATTGATGCATCGAGAAAAAGAAACCGTCAACGCGCGGTGCAATGCCTGAGCAATATCACCGACAACGTCCGAACTTCAAGAGAAGCGTCACGCAATTCATTCTAAAGCTGCGTCACGTTTAATGTAACTGGAACTAGCTCTTTGCGAACGGCCTTAGGAGATTACGCCCCGTAATGTTCCTGCCATTATCAAGCCACGAAGAGTCAATCGTGACTCAACGAGCACCGGTGTAGGCGGGATAGTTCGGCCGGTTTTCCAGGTAGCTGTCGACTTGGTCGCCCCACTGAGTCCAACCCTGCATTCGTTCCCGCGCGAACAGTTCCAGGTAAGGACCCGGGCTGCATTGCTCGATAATTTCGTACGAGCAAACCGGCTTGCGGGAATGTTCCCGTTTGCGTTCGGTGAACAGGTTCACTTGCCGTCGCCCCGGGTCGAGCGTGCGCATGCGGCCTTTGACGCCAAAGAGCAGCAACTCGGTCACGTTGCGGAAGTAGAATCCCACGCCGCGTCCATCAGGCCCGCCGTCCTTGCGTACCTTCAGCCACACCAAGTTCGTTTTATAGGTGAATCCCCACGCTTGCATAATCTGTAGCGCATCGGGCAACAACGCGTTCGGGCACCACAAATAAAGGTGGCTCTTTTCCCGCATGTAGCGGGCGACCGGTAGCGCAGCGATTTCGTCGGTCGTCATCGTTTCGTAGCGATGCAGACGGCGATGCTCCGGCGCGACTTTTCCCGTGCGGTTTTGAAACCGCCAGGGAGGGTCGACCAATACCGTGGAATACTTGCCGCGTAAGCCGGCGAATTCCTGCACGCTCGACTCCTTCCGTCATGGCTATTCAGCCAGGCAATCCGTTCACCGTCACGGGAATTCCTGTAGCGAGATTACTCGTCGCCGAAGGCTGCGTCGAATGCTCGATCCGACGGAGCGAAATCGACATTCTTAACGAATTGACATGCTTCGCGGGCCCCGTGCTCGCGGTCCATGCCGCTGTCTTCCCATTCGATCGACAAAGGTCCATTGTAACCGATGGCATTGAGTGCCCGAATGATTTCTTCAAACCGGACGGCCCCGCGACCGACGCTGCGGAAATCCCAACCACGGCGCGGATCGCCGAACGGCAAATGGCTCGAATTGATGCCGGTGCGACCGTTCAAGGTGGTCGAGGCATCTTTCATATGCACGTGGTACATGCGATCGGGGAAGTAGCGGATAAACTCGACCGGATTAACACCTTGCCAAATCAAGTGGCTGGGATCGAAATTGAATCCGAACTCTTCCCGGTTATCGAGGGCCTGCAGAGCACGTTCGGCGGAATAGATGTCAAACGCGATTTCCGTCGGATGCACTTCCAGCGCGAACTTGATGCCGCATTCCTGGAACACATCGAGAATGGGATTGAACCGCTCGGCGAGCAAATCGTAACCGGCGTCGATCATGTCGCGCGGGACGGGCGGAAAGTCATAAATCAAATGCCAAATGCTCGATCCAGTAAAACCGTTGACCACGCCGACGCCCAGTTTTTGGGCAGCGCGTGCGGTGTTTTTCATTTCTTCGATGGCTCGCTCGTTCACACCGGCGGGGTCGCCGTCGCCCCAGACGTATTCGGGCAGAATGGCCTCATGCCGGGCATCGATTGTGTCGAGTACCGCTTGACCGACCAGGTGGGCGGAAATCGAGAAGAGCTGCAAATCGTGCTTTTCCAACAACTCCCGTTTTTTGGCGCAGTAGGTATCGTCGGCGAGAGCCTTGTCGACCTCAAAATGATCGCCCCAGCATGCCAGTTCCAATCCGTCGTATCCAAAATCGCTTGCCTTCTTGCAGAGCGTTTCCAACGGCAAATCGGCCCACTGGCCGGTGAACAAAGTAACTGGACGCGCCATATGAAGTTCCCTTTTCCTCTACCGATGCAGTCTCTTAGCTACAAAACGAGTTTGAAGTTATGGCTGATGAAGAGATGACCTCAGCCGGTCGGGAAGGCTCGTTGGAGGGGGTTTTTCGAGCGAGATCCCAGCGTATGGTCCGCAGATCGAACGATCTCAGCGGATTTACAAAGTAAGTGTGCCGGATCTGAAAGTCAATCATTCCCCCCAGGAATCGGGGGAAATCGACTCGGCGCCTCAGGGACCTTACGCTTTGGAGAAACCAGTGAATCCGCAACTGGGAGAGCTGGATCAAGCCTGCCGATTGCGTGATTCGGGCACGATTTTTCGAGTCGAATGGAGTGAGCGTTTCAGAACTCGACACGAATCTATGGAGCAGCTATCGGGGAATTCACCACGAAGGCACAGAGAGCACGGAGTCATTGGCGTGGTTCATGTCACCCGCTCGCTCTGCAACAGACTGCATCTCGCGGCGCGGCAGGAGATATGTCTCAGTGATATGACACGCGTTCATCCGCTACTTTGCTGACAAACGAAGTACGGGAATGTTTCACTGGCCGAAGGCCATTATCACCGTAGCCTGGGGACAAAGTCCCCAGGTGTTTGGTAGCGAAGAATGAGTCTTGGCTGAAAGCCATCATCACATTCCTGGATTCCCGACTGCACTGCTATGACGGTGTAAATACCTAATGATATCATCAGCTTCGAGGGTTCAGCCTCGATTGCCGTTTTTACGCCAAAGCCCTCACCCCCGACCCCTCTCCCGGCGGGAGAGGGGAATACGTTATCGGAGTTGGTTGGCAGCGGGAGAGATCGCAGAAATAATCCGTGCCCATCCGTGCTACTAACGGTTGAAATTTGCACCGGGCGCGCAAACTTTCGACAATCTTTGACTTTTTGGTTTCGGCCAGAATGAACCGGCCGCGCCGGGAAATCAGTGGCTAAACAATTACTTTTTAACGCAGAGGCCGCAAAGATCGCGGAGTCAGGGGGCGATGGATGCCTTTACGGACGTGAGCGCGCTCTCAGTTCAGTCAATTGATTGGACAGGATAGACATGATTAACAAGATGCCAGAATATTGTCCTGGCCATCATATATATCCTGTCACTTTTTTCTTCCGTCTTTGTGTCCTCTGGGACCAATGTGGCAGTTCAATCTTAAAGAGCGACAGCGAGTAGCGAGAGACTTTCGATCGGGGCTTGTATTCGTCCCACGCAACCGTCATTTTGGAGCGAAATAGACGGGGTCAAGCCTCGCGTTATTCTTGACGTTCGCCATCACAAGACTGGGAAAAACTTCGGCGGCTCGGCATGAGCTTCGCCGTCCTGAATTGAAAACGTGCTCTCTGACGAACAGTCGCTTCACTTTATCAACCAGGAAGCTGCAGCTATGGGGAACCGCGCTGATCTCAAACGATTTTTCGTTTCACTGATTGTTGTCTTCGCGTCGACCAGCGGTGTCGAAGCGCAACAACGCGAAGAGCCAGAGCCGATCACGATTCAACGTGGGGGTGGTCCGCCGACGATTCCTGATGTACCCCGTGACGAGGTGATCGGCTTTGCGTTGTACACTGTGGAAAATGGCATCCTGAAGCTGAGCGTACAACTGTATCCCCTGCAAGAGGGGGAGTCGCGCGAAGTCACACTCCAAGTTAGGAAAGAGGACGAGTGGGAAACGATCGGCCAGTCCGATGCCGACGAACTCGGTTGGCTGGCCACGTTTCGAATCGTCGGTTGGGACGATACACGCAATGTGCCTTACCGTGCGACACATCCAGGCGGCGCGGTCTTCGAAGGACTGATTCGCAAGAATCCGGTCGACAAGAACGAAATCGTCGTTGCCGCGTTTACCGGGAACTCGAATCAGGATCGTGGTCCGCGGGCCGACATTGTCGAGAACATCAAAATTCAGGATCCCGATCTGCTGTTCTTTTCGGGAGACCAAAGTTATGACCACCGAGATCATACAGCGGCATGGCTGCTGTTCGGGCGGCAGTTTGGCGAGATCATCAAGGACCGTCCCACGATTACGATTCCCGATGATCACGACGTCGGCCAAGGCAACTTGTGGGGCGAAGGCGGCAAGGTCTCGACGCTTCAAGGGGGGGCCGACGGCGGATATACGATGCCGGCGGACTACGTCAACATGGTGCAACGGGCGCAGACGAGTCATTTGCCCGATCCCTACGATCCCACGCCGATCGATCAGGGAATCACCGTTTACTACACATCGCTTAATGTGGGGGGAATTGACTTCGCGATTATTGAAGATCGCAAATGGAAGACCGGACCGGCCGGCTTGATACCCCAACAGGGTCCGCGACCCGATCACGTGAATGATCCAAGTTATGATCGATCGACCGTGGACGTGCCCGAGGCACGCTTGCTGGGTGATCGGCAGTTAGAGTTTCTCCGTGAATGGGGGCAGGACTGGACCGATACGGAAATGAAAGCCGTACTGTCGCAAACGATTTTCGCCGGTGGCGCACATATCCATGGCCGCAGCAACGGACGATTGTTGGCGGATCTCGACTCGAACGGATGGCCACAAGCCGGTCGAGCGCGAGCGCTCAAAGAAATCCGGCGTTGTTTCGGAGTACATATTGCAGGCGACCAGCATCTGGCAACGGTGATTCATCATGGAGTTCATTCGTGGGAAGATTCAAGTTTTTCATTCTGCGTGCCGTCGATTGTCAACTTTTACGGCCGTTGGTGGTGGCCGTTGGAAGAGCCGATGAACCACGACGAAATGAGTCCGCTGCCATTTACGGGACGGTTTTATGATGGCATGGGCAACAAGCTGACGATGCACGCGTATGCCAATCCGACGCGACAGAATTACAACGCTGCCGGGCACGGAATCGTACGATTTAACAAATCGACACGGGAAATCACGATGGAGTGCTGGCCGAGGCACGTCGATGTGCGCGATCCCGAGGCTCGGCAATTCCCCGGTTGGCCGGTCAAGGTTCATCAGGAAGAGAACTACAGCCGCGCTCCGTTGGCTTATCTGCCAACGCTACGAATTAGTGGTTCGGAAAAGCCGCTGGTCCAAGTGTTTGACGAATACCTGAACGAAGTTGTTTACACCGTGCGGCTGAACGGTAATACGTGGCGACCGAAAGTCTTTCGTGAGGCGACCTACACCATTCGAGTCGGCGAAGGGAGCGAGGTGCAGGTCATACGGGGTGTCGAGGCCTGGGGAACGGAATCGGACGACCAGCGCGTGCTCAATATCGCATTATGATCGGCGCATTACTGAGATTCGTCGGATTCGTTCGGTGAATCGCTGGCATTCTCGTCGAATGCCAACGACACCATCGGTGCCCCCTGCATTAATACGTCAATGCGTTTCTCATCGTCATTGATGACAACCGAAAGTGCCTCGATCGTTTCCGGCGTGCGCGATGAGTACGCAATTCTTCCATTTCGAATATCGAGTATCGCCATTTTGTAAGACTGAGGATTCATGTTACCGAATCCCGGTGGACGCATTTGCGGGCGCGTGAGAGCTGTTAGCATTAAAATCGGAGTGTTGGGCACCTGACCCGGGCGGAGATACTGGTCGGTGATATGCGTTGTCCATTCGCGCTGCTTTGTTTCGCGATGGAAACCGTAAACCGGCCCGTTGACCCCAGCGGCATTCCCCGGAACGGGCATCAGCGCATTTTTTCGCGGCGCTTTCTGCTGAACGGCGGTTAGCAGCACGTACCTTTCGGCCGTTCGATGCACGCGAATCTGCGTCAAATTCTCAATCGTCGGCAATTGGTCTTTTAACACAACGCTGCCATCGCTGAGTTTGAGGATCTGAAAAACACCGTCTGGTTTGAGCGTGGCTAATTCATCATTGGCGATAACATACAACTTGGTTTGCGATGGAAACTCGCTGCGCCAATAAGATTCACCGGTCATCAAATCGACGAGTTGCACGTACCGAGATTCGACACCGCCCCAAGTCACCATGTGCCGACCAACGATGGCCAAACGAGTGGCCGGTGGGGGCAACATCTTCCTCGTCAACAGTCGACCGTCGACCGACCGAAAAACCCTGGCATTGCGGGAGTTCGCGTCGACACAAAACAAATACTGATTGTCGCCGAACACGGTGCTGTGCCGAGAAACGTCGTTACGGTGCCACAATTGTTCGCCGGTCATCATGTCGACCGCGAACAATCCCTCTTCCGTTTGATAGCAAAGGCGTTCGTCGGACACGACGTTGACATCGCCGACGGCAATCGCGCGACGGGCGGCAGACGGATAAATCGAATTGACTATGGGGCCGCCGAAGGATTGTGTCCAAAGCACGCGCGGTTCTCCCGATTCGCCCAGGGAATCGACGACGGCGAACCGATCTGCCAGCACAATGACCAGAAAGTGGTTGTGCACGACCACGTAAGCGCCCGACAACGACGGAAACCGAACACCCCGGCGCTGATCGGCTTGTTCCAACTCGCGGGAAGAAAAACTCCATCGAACCCGACCGCCGGAATCGCGGGCGACAAATACCTGCGCGATTCTGTCTGCCGAAATGGTCCAGCCTTCGAAATACGGTCGGCTTGATCCACGTATGGGAATCGTCACCAGCGCACTTCGCGAAGCGGCCCCTCGAGTCGCGTTTTCCGTCGTTTGCATGATCCTGTCGGCGGCCGGCCACAGCGGTTCGGCCGATAACCCTTCAGCAATTTCTGCGTCGGCCAGCCACTTCTGTATTGTTTGTTCGCCGGTTTCTTCCCCGCGCACGGGAATGTCGGCCCAGTTGGTGGCCAATTCGTCGATCAGCGGAGCCGCGTCTTCGAACCGCTTACTCTCGAGCCAAATCTCTGCCAACCTGGCTGTCGCCTGCGCGGCTTGTTTTTCGTCGGGCGATCGCCGGAGATAGCTGCAGTAAACACTTTGTTCCAGAGGAGTGAATGCGGCATCGGACGAGTTGATCAAAGCCACGCGGGCAGGTTCAGACACTTCGTGGTCGCTGAACAACCGCAGAAATCGTCGCATCCGTAGTGGATCGTCTGCTTCGTCGATCGTGGAAAACAATTCGCGGATCTGCGCGTCGAGTTCGATACGTTCGTCGCCGGAAGCTTCCCGGTACAGGTCCCCAAACCGACCACGAATCCATTGATCAGTTCGAACGGCCAATAAGCCGTCGACTGCTTCCATTTCTAGGTCGTCGGAATCGAAGTCCGCGAATTTCAGGTACTGTTCAAAGGCATTGGCGAATTCCTTTTGCCGATAGAGCCCTTCAGCATACATCCGTAAGAAATGGACGCGCTGCTTCGGATCGCGGGCGTAGCGTTCGATTTCGGGTGCCAAATCTCGATGGTTCTCGAAGTCGACTCGCATGCCCTCTAATAACGAAGCCACCAAGGTCGCGCGGGCCGGAGAATCGTCGTCGACATCGACCGCTTTGCGCAATGCAGCGAAGCCTTCGTCCATTTGCCCTTGATGCAGCAGCAACTCGCCGTGAATGGCATAGTCGTTTCCGTCGGCAGTTCCGTTGGCGAAACGTGAAGCGAGTTGGGTGTTGATCGTCGCCAGCGGCTTCCAGGCATGGATCGCGTGTTCCGATTGGGAAACGACGGCCCCGTCGGAAGTCACCACCAGATTCCCGGGGCTTAGCTCGTTGCCGAGAACCGTATGCACCAGAATTCGACCGTCGTTCATATCGAGAGTAACAACTTCCCGTGTACGAAGCGGCAACGTTAATCGATTTCCGATGGCGACCGCTTGACCTGCCGGCATGGGAATCGGTGTCGGTTCTTTCCAGGCCGGTTGCCCATCCGACAGACGGTGGGCGCGCACCTGATTGCGCTCCACCACAATCGCGTTGTTATTGTGTACGGTGGCCAGGTACAAACCGTTGCCGCGCGGCCTGCGCCACAACGTTTCGCCATCTGCCAGACTGATGCAATGCAGTTCGTTCGAATCCCGCGGCGTCAGCAAGATTCGACCGCCGGCAATGATCGGAACCGATTCGAGCCATTGGTCGTTTGGGGCGGAACCGGGCCATTGGAACGGAATCTGTCCCATGCGGCGCTGCATCATCATAAATTGACGTGGATCGTTGGCGAAGTAGCTGTACGAAGTCGTTTGGTACTCATACACCCACAGCAACCGGTTTTGATTCAAGTCGATTGCAACGACCACACCACCGTTCGTCGGGCAAATTAAAACTCCTTCGGCAAAGGATGGGCTACTGCCCGAATACTTGCGCAGGTTGCTGTTGTACAAAGGGATTTGTGCCATCATCAGCGATTGCGAGGAGACGAGTTCCCCGGTTTCTGCTGCAATCGCTAGCACGCGAATCTCGCGACCGATTTCCGCCAGGCAATAAAGTTGATCTTCCAACGGCAGCGGCGGGCCATGAAAAAATGTGCCGGCATAGGGGAGTTCGGTGTCATCGCGCGGTCCGCCGATTTCCCACAGCAGTTTGCCCGAACGACAATCGTAGGCAGACAATCGATTAGAGATTTGTGTCAAATTGTTGGGTGAAACCTGTTGTCCGCCGACATATCTTGTGGTCGTCGGTGTTTCTTCGCCCCCGACGGCAAATACGAATCTTCCGTCGCTGCTCAGGCCGTTCGATGTGGAATCGGTCCACAGTTGATTCATCAAATACATGCGCAAAGGTGTGGCCAGAGGATCCTGACCACGTCGTGTTTGCCGGCTGTAGTCCTGCTGCGCGAAATTATCAAATTGGCGATCTTTAGAAATCGATTGCCATTGAAGTTCTCCCGTTAAGGCATCGAATGCTTTTAAGTTTTCGAGAGTGCGGGCAATAACCATGTTGCCGACAGAAATCGGCCGCGCGGTCGGAATCAATGTCAGGCCTTGTTGCTCGCGCGCCTCTCGAAGTGTGGCGACCTCGTCGGTTACGACCCCGGCGTTGTCCGCATACGCTTCGTTTTGGAACTCCATCGAATGAATCTGCCATGCCGCCTCGCCGACGAGGTTTGCCGGCGCTGCCTTCGCGTTGCGCGACGGATTTCCACCAGAGATCAACCACGAGTCGACAGGCTTCAGCGGCGACGGGGTGATTGCACCTGCGACCAAGGCCAGCCAGGGTAGCGCTTCGCGCTCCTCTTCATATAAGGGGACGCGACGACCGCCGATCATCAGTCCGTTATTGCCCGCAAACTGCTTCAGGTCTTTCAGTAGGGCGCTGGCACGATTCGTTCGGCCGGATCGGTACCATCCGATGGCCGACTTCAGCGTTAATGCCGGTTCCCAACGACCTCGCACATTCGATTGTTTGGATAATCGGCCCAAGGCAATGGCCGCGGCCATCGGCTGCGAATTATCAAGAAGCAGTGTTCCGGAAAGATAGGTGGCTTCGTATCCCGCGTCGGTGTGAAAGTACCGGGCGGAAACTTCCTGCATCCGCTGCAAGTCGCGTTGTCGAATTCCTTCGTCCAGAATCGATCGAGCGGTATGACCGTACTCGAGTTCGTATAACCGGCGACCTTCGGGTGGCAACGCCGCGATGCGCTCCTCCGCTTCGGTCTTTAAACTGTGTCCTTCTGCTTCCAGGTAAAAGTCTTCGTCATGATCGAGAATCGATTGCAAATGACGCACAGCCGTCAGGTAATCTTCGGCTTGCGAAGCCTCATCGGCGAGAGAGATCTTCCGCTGTAGCTCTCGATCGGTCAAAAAGCGGATTTCTGAAGCACTCGCGGGGAAAGCGTTTGGCCGGCGGTTACCGAAGATGATCTGGGCATCGCCGCGACCCGGGAAGAGACCCGCAAGAAGCGTTGTCATCCCGATAATAAGTCTTAACCGCAGCTCGACACGCATGGTGCAGTGCCTCGTGGATCGATCCAGCCTACCAATTCGGGCCAGTGTTTCGGTCTGGCCACCCCTCTCGAAGATAGCCGATTCTTTTGTTCAGCGACACTCCAGTTCAACGTACGTGGCGCCGCCCGGATTAATTGGCGGTATTTTGCGAAAATCGTCATGCGGCGGCATTTTGAGCGGGCCTGCCAAACCCGTTGACATCGCATCAAAAAACCCGCACCGGCATAGCGCCGGGCGGGTCTTGAGATTTACGTATTTGCGAGAAACGCGTTCTTAGCTGTCGCTCGCCTTCTTTTCGGCCTTTTCTTTGGCGGCGAGGATCTTCGCCGTTTCTTTCAAGATGTTTTGCCGTTCCTTCTTGGAGAGCGCTGCCTTGGTGAAGGCGACGTTGGATTTAACGTCGGATTCGACCCACATCATGACATTCACGGCCGCATCTTCAGAAATTTTGTAGGCCGGCGGGCCAGTAATTCCGTCGAACATCGTCAGCGGAACATTTTTGATCTTCTTCTCTTCGGCCAGCTTGGTGAGCTTGGCTTCGTCGGCATCGGGATCGTCGGTCAGCAGCACGAGGAATGCCGACATCTTTTGATCCTTATTCTTGCCAACGCGATTGTCGATGCTCTTCACCAATGCCGCGACGTCGTCGTTAATTTCACGAGTGAAAATGCTGACGACCGGCTTGCCGCCGTAGGCACAGCGATAGCAAAGCGACTTGCCTTTGTTGGGGCCAGTAACGTCCTTGACGTTGAACGCGCCCGGGCTCGATCCGCATTCCAAACCGGATTCCACTTCGCCGGCGGTTGCGAAACTTGTTGCAAAGAGAAGAGCGACTGCTGGTACGAGAACTCTTTTCATTGACCTTTTCTCCATCTAAAACTGCTCGAAATATTGAGACAGAAAACCACAAAGTTGCTTGTGAACGACCATCGTCACAATTGTTTCGCCACGCATCATAGTAGCCGCGGCGCGACTCCGTCGAGAAGAAAAACCGATCTTCGGGTAATTCTCATCAAATTCCAGAATCGTTTGTGAGGTAACTCACAAAAGCGAATCCCGTGAAATCGATTACTTCTTGTTCACCAAAGCGAGAATCGCTTTGCTGTCTTCAGCGGCATTGACCTTACTGTTCTTTAAGGCAATTTTCTTGTCTTGATCGATGACAAATGTCCAACGGGCCGCCGTTCCACCGCGAGTGAGTGTCACTTCTTTGCCATCAACTTCGCGGACAATGCTGCGTTCCCCGGCGTTAAAGGGAACACCGAACTTCTTGGCGACTTTGCCCTTCTCGTCGGCCAGCAGCGTGAAATTGAGATTTTCGGCCTTCTTGAACAGTTGATGATTGCGGACCGAATCGCCGCTGACGCCGATCACCGTGACGCCTTTATCCTTCAATGTTTTCATATCGTCGCGAAAACCACACGCCTGCTTGGTGCAGCCCCCGGTCATATCGGCCGGGTAGAAATAGACGACAATAATCTTCTTGCCGACATGGTCAGCCGATTTCCAAACTTTGCCCTTGTCATCGAGAGCTTCAAACTTGGGTGCTGCATCGCCGACTTTCAAATCGACCGGTGCATCGTCAGCGGCCTGCACGGGGCGGCTGGCCAGAACTGCCAAAACCAGTCCCGTTAGAATGGTTGCAATTAACGTCTTCATTGAACCTCGTCTCCTAAAAAACGAATAAGAGTTATCCCCGCAGTGTGCCAATTTTTGGCACAGTTTACGGAAGGCGTACTAAGGCTGTGTGAATTCTTGGGGTAGGAATCCGTTGCTTTGTCGTGCGTGGCTGCTGCATTCGCGCGGGCAAATCAGCAAGCCCGATTGTGGAGTGAATTCTTGATTCAGAATACGGCTCCCGGATTCGAGCGTCAATGACTTGCTTGTCGAGATTTGATTTCCAGCGGGAAGTTTATGACCTGTGGAAATCAGCCCCATTCCATCGGATTCGGGTGATGCATCCGGCCGAGTTGATTTGTGAGACCGGCCCAAATGTCACGAGCGCCTGCTTGGCCTCATACGCAGATTCTCGCTACACTCGATTCGATGAGATTGCCGCCCAGGTCTGCGAACTCGCAACGCAGTTTCACCGCGTGGAGTTCGAGCCCCCAGGCGGCCATTGCCAGGCATGCCGATTTTGGAAGGCCTGATTTTCCGATATCTGTCGAGAAATCGATCGGGGAGTGATCATGCATGTTGCGAAGAGAGATCGTCTGCCGCTGAATGGCCTCGCAGTCGCCATAATGTTGGGTGCGTGGGCTGTGCCAGACGTCAGCCATTCCGATGATTGGCCACAGTGGGGCGGACCGCAGCGCGATTTGATTTGGCGCGAGACCGGCATCGTTCAAAAACTACCAACGAGCGGGTTACTCCCTCGCGTGTGGTCGACACCCATCGGCGACGGTTACGCCGGGCCGGCGGTGGCCAATGGCCGCGTCTACATCACTGACCGCCAAACCAACCGCAGCACCGAACGCGTTTTGTGTCTCGATGCGGAAACGGGCGAAGAAATTTGGAAGTACGAATACCGGGCCGTCTATACGGTGAGTTATCCGGCCGGTCCGCGCGCGACACCGGTCATCGATGGCGATCGCGTTTATACGATTGGTGCGCAGGGAAACATGTTTTGCTTCCATGCCGAAAAAGGAAACATTCTTTGGCAAAAGAATTTTGTCAACGATTATCAGACCGAGTTGCCGACCTGGGGCATGGCCGCTTCGCCGTTGGTCGATGGTGATCAGTTAATTACGTTGGTCGGCGGAGCGAATGGCGCCTTGGTTGTGAGCTTCGACAAGTTGAGCGGCAAAGAGAATTGGCGGTCTCTGGACGATCGTGAAGTCGGCTATTGTCCCCCGATGATTTTCGATATCGACGACATCCGCCATTTGATCATCTGGCATCCGCATGCCATATCGTCACTGAAGCCCGAGACTGGCGAGTTAAATTGGCAAGTCCCGTTCTTGGTGCGCGCCGGTTTGTGTATTCCGACGCCACGGCAAGTGGGGAATCGGTTGTTCTTCACCAGTTTTTATAACGGACCCCGCATGATCGAGGTTAGTTCCGATGGGCAGTCCGCGCGCATTGCGTGGAAGGGAGACAGTGATATCGAGTTGTCGGAAGGAACGGACGGTTTGCATTCGATTATGTCGACACCCGTCTTCACCGGAAGCCACATTTACGGCGTGGGAAGCTACGGCGAGCTCCGGGGCCTCAATGCTCGAACGGGCGAACGACTCTGGATGACTCGACAAGCGACGGGTGAGGGCCGCTGGTGGAATGCCTTTATTATTCCACACGAAGACCGTTACTTTCTGCACAACGAGCAAGGGGATTTGATTATTGCCAATCTCACCCCCGAGGGATACGAGGAAATCAGTCGGGCCAAATTAGTCGAACCGACGCGGGATGTCAGGCGTCGCTTGACGATTTGGTCGCATCCGGCATTCGCCATGCAAAGTGTCTTCGCTCGCAACGATAAAGAAATCGTGCGCGTCGATTTGTCGGCGCGGTAGGGCGGCTGTTTAACGCGATGGTTGTCTTTTAGGGCATGCCACCTTGTCCCACTTGGAGTTGTGGCGCGGAGTGAATCGGCATGACTCAAACATTCGACTGCATTGTGTTGGGAGTCGGCGGATTCGGCAGCGGCGCGCTGTACCATTTGGCACGGCGCGGGGTGAATGTCGTCGGACTGGAACAATTCGGCGTGGCGCACGACCGGGGCAGTTCGTCGGGTGAAACACGAATTGTCCGCAAGGCTTATTTTGAACATCCCGATTACGTACCGCTGCTTCTGCGCGCTTACGAATTGTGGACCGATCTTCGGGCGGAAACGAGCCGCGAACTATGGGACCTTTGCGGTTTGATGTTGGCAGGACCTGCGGAGGGAGAAGCGATTTCCGGCGCGCACCTGGCCACGCGATTGCACCATATCCCATTGGAAGATGTTCCCTTGGAACAGGCGCGAACTCGCTTTTCGGCGTTTCGTATCCCGGACGATTTTTCCGTCGTGTTCGAACCCGAAGCCGGCTACCTACGCGTCGAACAGTGTGTGCGTTCGCATATCGAGCGGGCGCAAGCGCTCGGTGCGCAGCTTTGCACGAATGAACCTGTCCAAGCATGGGAAACTGATGGAAAGACTGTCAAAGTTCGCACCGAAAAAGAGGTCTACGAAGCTCCCCGTATGGTTGTGACGGCCGGTGCCTGGACTTCGCAAATTCTTGCCGAATTGGACATTCCGCTGACTGTGTTGCGGAAGCTTGTCTACTGGTTCGAGGTGAACAAAGGAGAGGAGAAGACGGCTGCCGGTCTGCCCGCCTTCTACTTCGAGTTACCGGACGGTGCTTTTTATGGTTTTCCGTCAATCGACGGGCAAACGATGAAGGTCGCCGAACATACTGGGGGCTTCGAAGCGAAGAATCCCTCCGTGCTCGATCGGGAATCGCGCGCCGCCGACAGTCGGCCGGTAGAACAATTCGTTTCGGCAGCATTGCCGATTCTAAAACCAAAGTTCCAACGCCATGCGGCCTGTATGTATACGATTTCGCCCGATCATCACTTCATCGTCGATCGCCATCCCGCGCACGAAAACGTTATCGTCGGGGCAGGCTTCTCGGGACACGGGTTCAAGTTTACCAGCGTCTTGGGCGAAGCTTTCGCCGATCTGGCCATTGAAGGCAGCACGCGGTTGCCGATCGGGTTTCTGTCGGCCAATCGGTTTCAAAAGGAATCGTGACGGCCCGGTATCTTATGCAACGGTGCTGCGTTGCCAGGAATCGGATCGATCAGCAGATTGATTGACACATCGCCGACGAAAACGTGTATGGTATGACCCAAGTGCTCGGACTTGGCTTGGGGGAAGTTGTGATGCAGCTCGGCGATATCCAATTGCGAACGATTTCAGGAGGCAAATTCCTGATCGACGGTGGCACGATGTTTGGCGTCGTTCCCCGCACGATGTGGGAACCTCTATTTCCCGCCGATGACCAACACCGAATTCGGCAAGCCACGAATTGTGTGCTCGTTTCTCAGGAAGATCAGCACACGCTGATCGATACCGGGTATGGTTCGAAATTGTCTGACAAGCAGCGCGACGTGTTTCAATCGGAAGCCGGCGATCCGCTGTTGGAAAGCCTGGCCGCCCATTCGATCACGCCGGACCAAATCAGCACGGTCATCCTGTCGCATTTGCATTTCGACCATGCCGGCGGCGCCACCCGCATGAACGAACAGCAACTTCTCGTCCCCACGTTCCCGAATGCCGAATATGTCGTGCAACGGCGGGAATGGATGATTGCCACGGCAGAACTGCCCGAGTTGCGCGGTGCCTATCCTCAAGATAATCTGTTGCCGCTCAAAGAGTCGGGCCAACTCCGCTTGATTGATGGCGATCAGGAAATCATCCCTGGCTTCCATTCGATGGTGACCGGCGGTCATACCGCCGCCCATCAGGTCATCTTAATCGAGCATGGCGACTTGATGTCGGTTTATCTTGGTGATATCTGTCCGACGTCGCGGCACCTGAAAACTCTTTGGGGAATGGCCTACGATGTTGATCTGTTGCAGGTTCGTCGCCAAAAGTCGAAGATATTAAGCGGCATTGCCGATCAGGGATGGCTGGCATTATTCGACCACGATCCGGATGTTGCAGCCGCCTATCTCGATCGCGATCCGAAAAAAGAGTTTGTGGTAGCCGAGCAGTTTGCCCAACTTTAGTAAGATGGGAGCGAACCTCGTTCGGAATGCGGATTTCCAATCAATCGGCCACGGTTGACCCCCACGGTTCCCGCAGAAGGGCACGGTTTTCAGGTGTTGCCGTGCCTTGAATTTACGGAAATCTCGAGCAATAATCCTTGACATATCAGACACAATGTCTTACTGTGTGGCCGGTTGATTTGCCATAACTGTGGGAAGTGCTTATGACCAAACGTCCTCGTGATGTAACCGACGCCGAGCTGGCCATTTTACAGGTATTATGGAGCCAGGGGCCTTCGACAATTCGTCAACTGACCGACATCTTGTATCCCGAGCGGACGGCGGCGCAGTACGCGACCGTGCAAAAGCTACTGCAGCGTTTAGAGACGAAAACATGCGTCAAACGGGATCGAAGTGCCGCCGTGCATGTGTTCGATGCGACGATTAGCCGCGATGATTTGATCGATCGCAAACTGCGGACTGTTGCCGAAAAACTGTGCGACGGATCGCTGACACCACTATTAACTCACTTGGTTCAGGCCGATCGATTGACTGTGGAAGAACGCAAAATGCTCCGCGAATTAGTGGAACGGTTGGACCGGGAATCGGGCCATTCCGACAGTTCGCTGTAACCGCAGCCATTCAATTCGGTGTTTTGGGGCATTTCTCGTACCGGTCAGCTGAGTCCACAGTTCGACCGAAGAGCCCCTGGTGCCACGGTTTACAGGAGCGAAACGCCGCACGCGCCGCGTGAAACACCTTATATCTCTAACAAAAAGGCTGAATTAGCGTCTTTTTTTCATACGGACGTGAAAGAAATTCCCTCAGTCAGCGTTCCTTATTAATGGAGAGGATTTTTCGCAATGAACGGTGCTTGCCAACGAATACCAATAGGCAGGTGCCGTATACAGGGCGGTTAGCCGCATCTTGTTGGCTGAGATTCCGCAAAAAACAACTTCACGGACGTCGTTCGCAGCTATTTCGCAACAAAAGGAGTTCCCAAACCAACTATTAGTGTGCGTAATCCGAAACGGTTCGCCGTTATATGGATACATCGAAATTCGTCTTGTGAAACAGGGCTGAAATTCGCCTACCGGGAGCAAGCAGAGAGATCCGCAGGTTCCAGGAGTCGTTTTTTCTTCATAAGTACCCGAGTCTGACGCGCGGAAATGTCGATGACGTCGTTTTTTGATATCGCGATCGGTAACGCGCTGGTGACGGCTGTCATGGCGCTTATCGTCCTGGCATTCAGCCGCGTGATTCGCCAACCGTCGTTACGGCACGCGTTGTGGTTGGTTGTTCTCTTGAAGTTGCTGACACCGCCGCTTTTTACTCTACCGGTCTCGGTCCCTTTGCCTGATTTCCTCTGCGAAATCGGTGCCGATGACTGGCTCAACAAAGGGCGCGAACGGATCGAGCAACAATGGTCGCGGACCATGCCGAGTTCCCATTCCGGCGTAGCCCCTCTACCGGCCACACCGACCCCCTCCGCGCCGGCAGCAGCTAATGACCAGCAGTTGGAATCGATCGGGTCAGCCTTGGTCACGGGGCGTGCACCGATCCAGTCGTTTTCCACAACGGGAATTGACCAACAATTCGCGAAGAATCCCCAACTCGACGCAAAGGCCGATCAATCGCCGGGCACGCGCGTGGAACCGAATATGTCGACAAACATCGTGATTGATAAGGGGTTAACAGCGACCGCCGCGGGGACGTATATCTCTTGGTTACCGGACCTCTCAAAATGGTTTCACGGGATCTGGATCGTTGGTGTCGTTGCCTGGTTTTCCTGCGCCCTTGTCAAAATCTTGCGGTTTCGGAAATGGGTCAAGAATGCGTTTCCGGCACCGGGCGCGCTCCAGCGCGAATGCGACCGACTTGCCGACCGAATGGGAGTTTCTGCCCGACCCCAGTTGTTGCTGGTCTGCGGTTCGATTTCGCCCATGATCTGGTCTGCCGGCGGAGTCCCCAAACTATTGTTCCCTCTCGAGCTATTAGCCCGCCTCTCACGTGACGGCCGCGAGACCTTGCTGCTGCACGAATTGGCGCATATCAAGCGGGGCGACCATTGGGTGCGCGTTGTCGAGCTCTTCACGACGGGCATCTATTGGTGGCATCCGGCAGTCTGGTTAGCACGACGAGAAATCCATTGTGCCGAGGAAGAAAGTTGCGACGCGATGGTTTTGTCGTACATGTCATCTTCCGGCCGCGTTTATGCGGATGCGCTGTTGGAAACAGTTGACTACGTATCCGACGCGCACTCTCTAATGCCGCCGGCCATCACCGACCTTGCTCCCCAGGTAACCAGCGGCATCGGACGGGTCGCCTTTTTGAAGCGACGTTTGACGCTGATCATGCGCGGCGGTGGATCACGCCGGCTGAATCTTTGGACGCGGTTCGGTTTTGTCATGTCGGCCGTTATCTTGCTGCCGTCATTACCGCGATTTGCCGGTTCCGATCCCCACGGTTCAATTGCTGCCGAGTTCAGTCCGACAACGAACGGCGTCGACCCATTTGGCGAATTGCGCAGCCCGATTGTGACGCGAGATTCGTTTTCTACGATCGGTGAAAACGGAGCCTGGATCTCCGCGGCGGTGGTGACTCCTTCCGATTTCGACAATATCCGGCGGTCGGTGTTTGCTGTCGCCTGCTCGGATGATGGAACATGGATGGCGTCTGCCCATGAGGACCATTCCATTCGCATTCGCGACGCGAACACAGGAATCGTCCTGCGGGTCTTCGTCGGCCATACCGCGACGATCCACGAATTGGCATTCGCACCGGACGGAGAGTCGCTCGTCTCCGCCGCGGACGACGGTACGATTCGAGTGTGGGATTTAGCCACTGGGATTCAGCGGATATCGCTAATGGCCCATCGACAAGGCGCGCGTTCGGTGCAATGTTCACCCGACGGAACGCAACTTGTATCTGCGGGCGTCGATTCCGTTGTGCGAGTTTGGGATTTTGCGACCGGAGATTTGCTAGCCGAATTCTCACCAGGTTCGTCAGCTGTGCTGGCATCTGCATTTGCACCTGGAAATCAATTCGTTGTTGCCGGCTGCGCCGATGGGACGGTCAAAGGGTGGCATCTGTCGACCGGCACTGAGCGCCTTCATATTCAGCTGACGGGAGAAGAGATTCGCGCGGTCGCCATTTCGCCGGATGGCCTTACACTGGCGATCGCGACGAATTCGGGGGCCGTCACGCTTTGCGATTTAGATTCCGGCAAGCTGATCCTGCGATGGCAGGGACACCAAGGTGGCATTCACGATATTGCCTATTCACCAAATGCCAAGCTTCTGGCGACCGCAGGTGAAGACCAACAGATCGACTTGCGAGAGCCCTCCACGGGGCAGCGGTTGGTGCGCCTGCATGGGCATTCGCGTGACGTGTCGTCAATCGCTTTTTCACCGGTGACCCACGAATTGGTTTCCGGCGGACTCGATGGTGGGATCCAGCGATGGTCAACCGGTACACCGTCAGTGCAGTCTTTGTCGGTCTTCGACACAGCAAATCACGAAGCGCGATTTGCACTATTTGCCAGCGATGGGAAGCGGCTGGTTGTCGGCGGTGCCGATGGCACGGTGCAAACATGGGATCTTGCGCAGGAGACCATGCGAGACGAGTTTCGCAGCGACGTTCGTGATTTTTCGTGTGGGACTTTGACGCCGGACGGCAACATTCTGGTCACCGGATCGCAACGCGGACAAATCACGTTTTGGGATTTGCAAAAAGCGATCAGCCGGACTGTCGACGGATTCGTCGGTCAACCGATCGCAGCGATGACAATCTCGCCCGATGGGAAATGGCTGGCAACGCTGTCGGATAACCATTCGATTGACATCTGGGACGTTAACACCCAATCACGAGTTTCGTCGTTGCCGAACGTTGTGGCGGTCACCGGTCAGTTGTTTTTCTCATCCGATGGTCGATCCCTCATGTTCAACCACTTCGGAGGAACTACCGGCGGCCAGGGAACCATCGAAGCCTGGGATTGGCGACGAGAAGTCCGTCTTCCATTGCCACCGCAGTTAGACCAACCTTGGGACCACGCAGTCGTCGGCCCCGATGGACAATTATTGGCCTGTGCCGATTCCACCGGTGTCGTTCATCTGTTCGAAGCGAAAGAGTTGAGTCGAATCGCCGTTTTGCGCCACGCAACAGCGATTGCGAACCTGCAGCTTCTCTCCGGCGGACGCTCGCTCGCTGTCGCGGAAAAGAACGGAGTTGTTTCGATGTGGAATCTGCACGGCGAACCACACCGCGTGGTCGTGCGCACGCAACAGAGTCGCCTCAACCGCATGTCGGCATCGGCAGACGGTCAGTGGCTAACGAGTATCGACGACGAGTCGCACCTGACACTTTGGCGCATTTTGCCCGGGGATATACCAAACGAGATTCATGCCATTCGCGAGTTGCACTCTGCCCATCCGTCGAGCGACGGCCGCAGCCTGATTGTTGGTGGTCTTTCGATGGCCCGTTTGTATGACCTGCCGGATCGACAGTTCGTTCAAACGGTGTATGGCCCGTCAGGGGCGTTCGAATGTGTGGCTGTTTCCGATGATCGGTCCCGCGTTGCAGCTGCAGGAAAGGACGGCATTGTTCGCTTGTGGCTGATGAACAAGGCGGCCATTCCGATTGCCCTCGCTGGACATCACGCCGAGATCGTCCAACTGGAAATCTCCCCCGACGGTCGCCGAGGTTTGTCCGTCGACGCCGACCGCACGGCCATCTTGTGGGACTTGACCAGCGGAACAGAGATTATTCGGTTGGCAAACCAGAATAGTCTGGTCGGTCGTTTCTCGAAGGACAGCCAATTGGTGCTGATCGGTGAAAACCCGTCTCGTGTGTTGAATGCAATGACCGGTGGTCCGCTTGCACTATTGAATACGCCGGGAAGTATCGTCGATGTGCAGTTTCTGCATGATGGTCGCCAACTGGTGACCGCTCATGCCAGCGGCCAACTGGAGTTGTGGGATGTCACCTCGCAACAGGTCATTCGACAATTCGCGGGCGGCTCGATCCCGGTGACGGCGATCGATATTTTCCCGGACGACAAGAATCTCGTGGCGGCAAACAAGATGGGCACGCTTGTATCGTGGAGCCTTGCCGCCTCGCATCCCGGCCGGATGATCGGAACGCTACCAACGGTGGCTCGGGCGATCACGATGCTGGCTGACAACAGGCAGATCGTCGCAGTCGACGAACATGGATGGCTTCGCTTTCGCCAGGTCGAAGCGGCTTTGGCAACATCATGGGGTCGTGATGACTTCGCAGTACTTTCACAGGTCAAGCAGCAATCGAGTTTCGACCGGAGACTTTCGCCGTGAAGCATCTACGAGCCGACACAAAGCTTTATACGAGAATGCTGACTTTTGGTTTGATTTTGGTGTTGATTGTCGCAGCGCCCGGATGGGGACTGGCGGCCGATTCCCCAGCCACGTATTGGGACGACGTGGAAACGTTGTCGCAAGAGATTGATCAACAAATCGAAGCCAAATGGGACGCGGATGGCATCGTCCCGGCACCAATGTCTGACGATGCCGAGTACTTTCGGCGCATTTCTCTCGATATCGCCGGCCGCATCCCGCCGGCTTCGGAAGTGCGCTGGTTCTTGGCAGACCAGTCGCCCGACAAACGCAGAGCTGCGGTGGAGAAATTACTCGATAGTCCTGCTTATGTCATTCACTTCGCCAATGTGTGGCGATCGATCATGATGCCCGAAGCGAATGCCGACGATCAGGTGCGATTTCTGCTGCCCGGATTCGAGGCCTGGCTCCGCGAGAAACTCAGTGAAGAGACCAAATACGACGATCTGGTCCGCGAGATTCTGACGGCACCACTAAACAACGTAACCGGCGGTAATCCTTTGTTAGCGGGGCGGCAGGAACTTTCCCCGATCGCATTCTATCAAGCGAAACAGATCAAACCGGAGAATCTGGCCGCCGCCACGTCGCGGATCTTCTTGGGTGTGCGAATGGAGTGTGCACAATGCCACGACCATCCCATGGATCATTGGAAGCAGGAAGAATTCTGGAGCTACGCGGCCTTCTTCGCAGGGATCGAACGTCGTAGCGGTGGCGGGATTCTCGGTACCGTTCGCGAACTGTTCGATCGACGCGAACTGACCATTCCCGAAACGGGCGAAACGATTCAGGCGTCGTTTCTGGATGGCTCGCAGCCCGAGTGGCGATTTAGTGTCGGACCGCGCGAAACGTTGGCCAATTGGATGACCTCGGCGGAAAACGCCTATTTCACTCGCGCCGCCGCCAATCGGATGTGGGGACACTTTTTCGGCATCGGTATTGTCGATCCGGTTGATGACTTCGGCACGGAGCATCCCCCGAGTCATCCCGAACTGCTCGACGAGTTAGCACAACAATTTGCGGCACACGATTTCGATGTGAAGTTCTTGATTCGTGCAATCACAGCCAGCAATGCTTATCAACTTTCCAGCCGGCAAACCGACGCGAGCCAGCAAGATCCCCGATCGTTCGCGCGGATGAACATCAAAGGACTGACCCCGGAACAATTGTTTGACAGTCTGGCCATGTCGACCGGTTACTATCAACCGTTCGAAGTCGAGACTCCGGCGACCATGCGCAGGGGTGGGCCGCGGGCCGAGTTTCTTGACATGTTTCGTAACGAAAGTGAAAAGCCGACCGAACCGCAAACAACGATCTTGCAGGCGCTGGCGATGATGAACGGCGGATTCATCGCCAATGCCACGAGCCTCGAAAACAGCGAAACGTTGGCGGCCATCGTCAACTTTCCACTGATGTCGAATGCCGAGCGAATTGAAACGTTGTACTTGGCGACGCTTAGCCGTAAGCCGCGACCGGATGAATTAAGCGACCTGGTGACCTATGTCGAGTCGGGCGGCGCGCAACCGGATCCGCAAGAGGCACTCAGCGACATCTTTTGGGCGCTGATCAATAGCAGCGAGTTTTTGTTTAATCATTGAGTTTTGCGCGGCTGACTAAAGATGTTATTGCCGCGTAGGCGGGAATCTAGTTTTCGAATTTGAAATGAATCCCGTCATTTCCGCGAAGGCGGGAATCCATTGGAACGAGGCGGGAGCCTGGGAACGAGTAAGATCCCGTCATTCCCGCATAATTGTCACCTCTCCCGCTGGGAGAGGTCGGCCAAAGGCCGGGAGAGGGGAATTCGAAACAGGATTCAATGGGTGAGGAACATAGTCTCTCGCTTCGCCTGGTTGATCGCGGGAAGGGTGGCAACCGAGGTGCGAAACGATAAATCTTCGGGTGGCCGAGGTTGGACTAAGCTCCGCAAAGGAAACCCCGGCTCGTTGGAAAGAGCAAAGAGGCAATGAACCACGAAAAACGCGAAAGAAACGAAATCAACGTATTAGTGTCCTAGTTTTCGTTTCTTTCGTGGTTAATGACAACCAGTTCTGAGACGCGCCTCGCGTCACCATCTCACAAGAGAATCGACCCATGAACGCGCATCGAAAACAACGAGGCCGACACGAAATCAGTCGACGCGATTGGCTCCGTCTCGCATCAGCCGGCGTCTTGGGAACAGCAGGCACATCGGGGTGGTTTCGGGCCTTTGCCGAACAGGCCGCTGCCGATCCCGATCGTCGCCGCTCCTGTATTTTGTTGTGGATGGCGGGTGGACCAAGCCAAACTGATACATTCGATCTCAAACCGGATCACGAAAACGGCGGCCCCTTCAAAGCGATTGAAACGTCGGTCAGCGGCATTCGCATTAGCGAGCACCTTCCGAAAATCGCGCAGCAAATGCAGCACATGGCCATCGTTCGCAGCATGAGCACCAAAGAAGGCGACCACGCCCGCGCGACTTATCTGTTGCGCACGGGTCACTTGCCGCAAGGCCCCATTTTGTATCCCACACTCGGGTCGCTCGTCAGCAAGGAACTGCGCCGCGAAACCGACAATCTGCCCAGTTTTGTCAGCATTGCACCGAATCGTGTTCTCAACCCGACCGCGTATGGTCCCGGTTTTCTGGGACCATCCTTTGCGCCACTGGTCGTCGGTGGGCCGGGGACCGGGGGAGGTGGTGGCGATGAAGAGGCGTACGAACGATCGCTGCGCGTCAAAAACCTGGAAGTGGCCCGCGGCATCGAACTCGAACAGTCTCAAAATCGTTTGATGCTGCTGAAGAATTTGGAAAACGATTTTCTCGGCACGCATCCCGATGCGGCGACGCGCGGCCATATCACTGCCTATGAAAAAGCGGTTCGCATGATGCGCTCTGATGCCGCCGGCGCATTCCAGTTCGACGAAGAACCGGCAGAGCTGCGCGACGCATATGGACGTAACCAATTCGGTCACGGGTGCCTGTTGGCCCGCCGCCTTGTCGAACGCGGCGTTCCCTTTGTTGAGGTCTCACTCAATGGTGTTGACGGTAACGCGACCTTGGGTTGGGATACGCACCAGGACAATTTCGAAGGGGTCAAAGCACTAAGCAATGTGCTCGACCCCGCCTGGTCGACACTGGTCGAAGACCTCCGCACGCGCGGTTTGCTCGATACGACGCTCATCGTCTGGATGGGAGAATTCGGACGCACGCCGACGATCAACCCCAATCAAGGGCGCGACCATTTCCCGAATGCCTGGTCAACGGTGTTGTGCGGCGGGGGAATTCGCGGCGGTCAAGTCGTTGGACAAACCAGCGACGATGGTACCGAAGTTGCCGATCGACCGGTTGCAGTACCCGATTTGTTGGCGACGATGTGCGAAGCGGTCGGTATCGATTACCTCAAGCAGAACATGTCGAACGTCGGCCGTCCGATTCGTCTCGTCGACGCCGAAGCCGATCCGCTGTACGACATTCTGTCGTAGGGTTCTGTACGCAGGTGTCGGCCAGGACCTGTTCTGGCAACGCCTTCCAATACAGTCTTGTCTACTACGATCCCTGGTGGGTGGCCCGGCCGGAACGGGCCGGGTGCCGCAGGCACAAGATGCATCACCATGAGCGTTAGATCGATCAATTCAAAGTGAATCTATGAGCGTCTTTCAGCCACGCCGGCATCTGAATCGGCCAAGCCACTCCCTTGCAAGCAAATGCGATGGTGCAGACATCACTCGTGACCGGCTATGTGAACCGTGATCGCACCATGGATCGGCGGCTGAGGGTGGGGCTTCTTGTCGCTACGCGACCCGGCCACAAGTTGGCCGGGCTACCCTCGCTCACGCGTCGGGTTACCATAAGCGGAAGAGCGCAAATCCAAGGCGATCCATCGAAGGCGGAACCAAAGCGACCATTCTTGTGGGTGGCCCAACCGAATTCGGCCGGACTACGCTGCTGTCGTAAGGTTTTGCAAGAAGGTGTCGGCCAGGACCTGTCCTGGCAACGCTTCGATGACAGATTTGTGCCGTAAGATTCGCAACCGATTCAATGGCAGAGCTTGGCTGGTGCTGATTCTGTCGGTTACAATTTCAGGTGCATATGATCTCTGTGCTGCGCGGGCCTGACGTGACAGGCCCCGCATCGCCAGGACCAGTTCTCGACGACCAGCTACCAAACTGCATCGATATACCCAGCAAAAACGGAATCCACATGCAACACACCGCAATCAATCGGCGCTCGTTCTTAAAAGGCTCCCTAGCCGGAATGGCCACAGCAGCACTTGCCAGGCCGTCGTGGGCGGCTGCCAACGAAGAGGTGCGGTTGGCAATTCTTGGTGCCGGTTGGCGCGGCGGTCAACTGGCCGAAGCATTTTCGGAAACCGACGGATGTCGGCTCGTGGCGGTCGCTGATCCCGACGAAACGCTGAGCAACGAACTGGCAGCCAAGTATTCCACCACCGCCCATACCGATTTACGTCGCGTTCTCGATGATTCGAATATCGACGCCGTCGTGGTTGCGACATGCAATCACTGGCATTGTCTGGCGACGATTTGGGCGCTGCAAGCCGGCAAGGATGTGTACGTCGAAAAGCCGCTTTCGCATTCGCAATGGGAGGGTCGGCAGGTCGTCAACGCAGCCGCGAAGAGCGATCGCATCGTGCAGATCGGCACGCAGCAACGAAGCGATCGGATCCAGGCCGAGATCAAACAGTTCCTTCACCAAGAACAGGCGCTGGGCAAGATCAAATACGTACAAGCGAATCGGCTCGGCCCGCGTGCCACAATTGGCAAACGAACCAAGCCGCTCGAAATTGCCTCAACAATCGATTACGACCTGTGGCTCGGACCGGCAGCCGATCAACCGATCTACCGCGACAAGCTGCACTACGATTGGCATTGGGATTTCAATACCGGCAACGGCGAGATGGGGAACTGGGGCGTTCATATTCTGGATGACGTGCGGAATGTGGTTTATCAAGATCAGGTCACCACGCCACACCGAGTCGTGGCCGCCGGCGGCCGTGTCGCGTGGAACGACGCGGGGAATTCACCCAACGTCCATTTCGCGCTATTCGAAACAGATACGTTTCCGACGTTGATCGCGCTGAGTAACCTTCCCCAAAAACCGGGTGAGGAAAAAGGGTGGCAAGTTCGCGCCGGTAAACCAGTCGACGGCCCCAAAAGCGGTTACATCGTTGCGTGCGAAGGCGGATATTATGTCGGCCAGCGTCAAAAGGGACGCGCCGTCGATCTCGATGGTAAAACGATCCGCGAGTTCAAGGGGAAGGATATCGTCGAACGGCATGTTCAGAACTTCATCGACGCTGTCCGCAGCCGCAATGCCGATATGCTCAATGCACCAATCGAGATGGGGCACCACAGCACCGGATGGTGCAATCTGGCGAACGTTGCCTTTCAAGCTGGCGGGGCTTACAACCGCGATCAGCTCGCGTCGGCGGCCTCACTTTCGGATTGGCCGTTGCTCATCGAAGAAATGGAACGCCATCTCGCGCCGTTCGGTGTGTCGACGAGCGAACTTGTCTCCAGCCCTGTTCTGTCTCACGATCCCGAGACGGAACGATTCGTCGGCGAACATGCTGATGTCGCCAACCAATTCCTCCGCCGAACCTACCGTGGCAAGTACACGGTCCCGCAAACGTAATTGCAACTCGATGTCGGCCAGGACCTGTCAGGATTTGGTATCCGTCCGGATCTCAAATTCCGTTCATAAATATCTTATCGAAAGGAGTCGAAACGATGATCAAACAGGTTACGTTTTTAGCCGTTCTGCTGACCGTCAGTGCGGTGTATGGGCAGGAAAAGGACACCGAGCTGAAACGATTTCAGGGACATTGGCAGGTCACTGAACTCGCAGAAGACGGGAAAGTCATTCCGAAAGAAGCGATCAAAGAGTGGTTACCCTCGGGTGGGCAAGCCGAGATCATCGAGAATGCCATTATCTTCAAGTCGCCCCACGACGGAGAAAAGTACGTTAAGGTATTTTCGGTGGATGCGACGACCTACCCCAAGCAGATCGATGTCAGCACTCAGGAGCGAAAGGATGGATGGGGCATCTATCAGTTCGACGACGAGAAACTCGTGATATGCCTTGCCGATCCCGAGGAAGGCGAGCGACCCACAAAGTTCTCGGCCGAATCTGGTAGCAAGCGCATGCTCATGGTGTTGAAACGGACCAGCGAGGCCACAACGGCTACAAGTCCAGCCAAGCCTTCGACAAAACCGAAACCGGTGCAGGCCCAGAAAGTTCTGACAGATGGCGATATCACCAAGATGCTCGTCGGAACTTGGAGACTGATAGATTCCGCGGGCACTCTGTTTGTGACTTTCCACTCGAACAACACATTCAGCACCGTGCGGGAATACCAGGAACTTCGCCTGTTTCACAAGTCGTTCGTTCAAACGCCGATTTCAAGTGGAACATGGAACGTCAAGAATGGCACCTTGACCGCCCATGTCACATCGTCGGTTCAATTGGAGCGCGTGAATCAATTGCTGTCGTTTTCCGTGCGGTCGATTTCGGATCGCGACTTGATCTTTGTTGATCAATTGGGGCGTGTCGGCAGTGCGTTAAAAATTCGATAGCGACCGGTGGTGTTGGCTCGTGCGAACGAATCCCCGGATGGACCAAGGGCACTTTAAGAAACAATTCATGATTGAGCGCTATTGCCAGAGCGGCGTCGCTCCTTGATCCGGCCTACAACTTGGCGTTCGCAAAACGAGGCAGGAGCTTCGCGAGCCGGGCGTTCCCAGGCAGAGCCTGGGAACGAGATGGATACATTCATTCGCGTTAATTAGCGGTTCTTCATCGTCTCCGTGTGCCCTGTTGCTGGGTGGTGAATCACCCCGCACGGAGCGTGTAACGATTCACCTTTCTCGCTTGCGTCACCTTTCCCTCTGGGAGAGGTCGGCCGCAGGCCGGGAGAGGGCAATTGGAAATGTGTGATCGAGTCTTGCTTGCGGTTGAACATGGTTGTCATGTGCAATGTAAGACCCCCTCCCGGACGCGAACGCGTCCCACCTCCCCCGTAAACGGGGGAGGTGACGGATCGATGTGGTCGCCGAAAGTATGTTTGACGACATGCCAATACTTGATCCGGTCAATGAATCAACTTTCTCGGTGTCCTCGGAAACCTCTGTGGCAAAACATTTGCTTTCAGATCGTGGGTGGCCCGACCGGAATCGGCCGAGCTACCCTTGTATCAACTTTGATCTGTTAACGATCGTTCTTCTTCGCGGTTACAATGCCGACACTTGTTCCAATTGTCGGGAATCCGCATGGCTCTGATCTCCATACGAATATCGCATGCGCTCGTCTGGACATCTTGGTTGCTGTTCCTATGGTCGTTTTTTCTTCCTGCAACAAACGCACTCAATTACCCCGGTACACCGCCCGGAACTCCCCTGACTGGCTGGCAGGCGTTTACGAGTTCGGCCTGCGCTGTGTTGAATCCGATTATGTGGATCGTTGAACCTCGGGTCCTCCTGTTGTTGAGTTTTCCGTCCGCGAATCTACTGATGATCATCGCGCCCTTGATGTTCAGAATCCTACGAGAAAAATCCGCCATTTTCGCAATTCTTTTGTTGCCGTGCGCGGGCGTGCCATGGTTGATGCCCAAGACATTGATGGGGGATTTTTTTGTAGGATTCTACATTTGGAATTGGTCATTCGTCGCCATGTCGCTCGGCTGTATTCTGGCGTCGATCGCCTATTCTGCAGACGACTGGGATCAGATTATTTGCCGAGCAGGTGCATCAGTGCACAAGGATTCCGTGTAGCCAAAGTGTGCATGCGGCAACTGGCCCGGCCGAATGACGCAGTCCTAAGCCCTCGCTCACGCGTCGGGTTACCATCATCGAACCAGTGCAACGGCTAAGCCCGTCATCGAATGCAGGACTAAGACAATCGTTGTCGCTGCGCGACCCGGCCACGAGTTGGCCGGGTTACCCTGACAAAGAAGATCCGCATGCAACTTGGAAAGCCAAGCACTGCCAGGACAGGTCCTGACCTACAACCGATAAACCAGTGTCTGTCCGTCAGAGCCTCGGACCGTGGTTTCCGGCCAGCATTACTTCAGTGCGGCGGCGTGGCGGCCGGCGTTCGGGTCGCCGGCGGCATGGAACAGACCGGTCTCGTGGTCGATGTAGATCATGATCGGGTGGGCGATCGGATTCTTGGTGGCGTCGACTTCATGCCCTCGTGCGGAGAGCGCCTTTCGTACCGATTCCGGAACACCTTCCTGAACGCGCATTTTTCCGGCACCGACGAATGCTGCTTCCCGATCGGGATTGGGATCAAACGAATTCTGGTGATGGTAGGTATTGAACCGCGCAGCCGTCACCGCCTGAGCGGGGAGCATGCCGAACTCGATGTGATTTAGCAGCACGTTTAAGGTCGTTTGATCTTGCAGGTCGCCTCCCGCCACACTGATGGCAATCACCGGCTTGCCATCCTTGAGGACCAGCGTTGGCGTCAACGTAATACGGGGTCGTTTTCCCGGTTCGATGCGATTGGGATGCCCAGCAGTCGTATTGAGGCTGCGAAGACGGTTCCCCTGCGTCACGCCGGAAGGTCCCGGTTTGTTACCGACGAGATTGCAACTGGGCGTTGCCGCCACGACGTTCCCCCAGCGATCTGCCACGACGCAGGTGGTTGTGTCCTGCACAGGAATCTTCGCCGTCGAATCTTTTTGTGCAGCCTGTTCCTTCAGCGGCAGCAAACCGTAAGGATCACCCGGGCGTCTTTCCTGCGAAGCATGCTGCATATCGATTAGCGTTTGGCGCAGACTGGTATATTCATCCGACAGAAGCTGCTGCAAAGGAACTTCCACAAACCGGGGGTCGCCGTAGTATTCATCACGATCGGCCAGCGCTAATTTCAACGCTTCGATAACGACGTGAATGTAGTCGGGCGACAGATGCTTCATCTGTTGCAAATCGAAACCCTCGAGTAGCCGCAGGGTTTGGCACAAATAGGGTCCCTGTGTCCACGGTCCGCATTTGTAAACGGTGTAACCGCGATAGTTCACAGAGACGGGGTCTTCCACGCGCGTCGTATGGGCCGCCAGGTCGCTCTTGCGCAACAGTGCGCCCGATTCGATGTACCAGGCCTCTAACTCGTCGGCGATGTCGCCTTTGTAGAAACGGTCGCGAACGGCGGTCAGCTTTTCGACTCGAGAGCCATTCGTTTCTCGTTCGCGTTCGACCAGTTTCTGTATTGTTTTCAGCAGGTCGGCGTGCCATGGCTCTTGTCCAGAGTCGAGCAGCGTCAGCATCGGTTGTGCGACCTGCTCGAACGACATGGTTCCATAAAGCTTGAGGGCCGTCACGCAGAGGTCGACCGCACCGGGAACGGGCGGCGACTTCATGCTGCCTTTCGCGGGGATGCCGTTTTCATAAAACCAATCGATCGCGGCGGGATCGAGCGGTGCGCTGCCGAGACCGCTTAAGACTTTCACTTCTTGCTGCCTGGCGTCGTAAATGATGAAGGGCACTTCGCCGCCGATGGCGAACGATCCGTAATCGGTGACGGAGAGCGCGAGCAGCGTTGCGACGGCGGCGTCCGCGGCGTTGCCTCCTTCGCCGAGGATTTGAATTCCGGCCGCGGCGGAATTCATTTTGCCGGCCGCAATGGCCCCGCCTTTTCCCGAGGCCTTCCACGTGATGACTTCCGCCGCCGCATCCGACAGCGGCGTGAGGCTTGCCAACAACATTCCCAAAACTGTGCAGCAGCGCATGACGATTTCCCTTCTTCTGGATGACTTGTTACCAGAGTGCTGGATCTTGATCGCTGTGTCAAAGAAAAGTCGCAATAAATGCGGATGCGTGTGACTTCGTTGTGACCGGCATGTGCGGCGCAACGCCGTTGTCAGTTTCGAGATTTTGCGGCTCGGCAGGAGCCTCGCCCTCCCGAAGCAACGAATTACAACCAGGGGCGACAAAATCAATGGTCACCTCTCCCTCTGCAACGAATTGCATCTGGGCAAGGGGCCGTCACAGTATCTACCCAGTGTGGCCGAGTTTGTTGGGCAACGATCCTTCACAAACGCTGCGTGGGAATTTCGCACTGGCCAGAGGCCCTCACCCCCGACCCCTCTCCCAGCGGGAGAGGGGAGTATGTTGCCGGAATCGGTTGGCAGAGGGAAAGGTGACCATTCCCTTCTTCCCGCCAGATGCAATTCGTTGCTCTGGGAGAGGTCGGCCGTAGGCCGGGAGAGGATGAACCCATTGCGCGAATGTCTTGGAGTGAACTGGGGAATACCGGGGTTTCCCTCGCTGCGCTCAGTCCAACCCCGGCCACCCGACGCATGAACGTTCAAAGTCGTTGAATCAGTTCGTTCCGCGCCCCCGTCATTCCCGCGCAGGCGGGTGAACCAATTGCGCGAATGTCTTGGAGTGAACTGGGGAATACCGGGGTTTCCCTCGCTGCGCTCAGTCCAACCCCGGCCACCCGACGGGTGTAGGCATTTTGAGCAAAGGTGGGAATTGAGTCTGAACGCTCGAAGTCGATGAAATCATTCGGTCGACGATCCCGTCATTCCCGCGTAGGCGGGAATCCATTTTCTACGCACAGTCAATCGTGTTCCAAGACGAGGCAGGAGAGTCGTGATCAGTGCGTACCCAACCGGGTCCGCCCGAGAGGCGGGAGCCCGGGAACGAGCAATCGTCATTGCTGACGCGTCGGGTTGCCAACGCGCAGCATGCGCGACATTAAATGTCATGGAATCCGAGCTACGGATATCGCTCGAACCAAGCCAAGACGTTGGCGACCTTGGCGATCAGTTGGCTGGGCCGATTCGTAATACTGTGGGATGCCCCAGGAATGCGCACGATGGCTGTGTCGATGTTGCGCATTTTCAAAGCGCCGTAGAATTGCTCCGACTCGGAAAGTGGCGTTCGCAAATCGGCCGTCCCGGTCAACATCATCGTCGGGGTCGTGACGTTGCCCACGAGGGAGATCGGCGAGAACTTCATGTAAGCTTCCGGGTTTTCCCAAGGCGATCCAGGGTAACGGTAGTTGTGGTAGGCGTAATAATTGTCCGCCATCAAAACCTTGCTGTACCAGTTGACGACCGGTTTGGCGGCGACCGCGGCTCGAAAGCGATCGGTCTTGCCGACAATCCAGGCGGTCATAATGCCGCCGGCGCTTCCACCGGTCACGTACAACCGCTTTTCGTCGATGAACCCCCGAGCGAGCAAAGCATCCACGCCGGACATCAAATCGTCGTAGTCTTCGCCGGGATAGTTGTGGTACAGCAGGTTACCGAACTCTTCCCCGTAACTCGTGCTGCCTCTTGGGTTGGCGTATAGAACGACGTAACCCTTCGCCGCGTAAAGTTGGATCTCGGCCGTAAACCGATCGCCGTAGTGATTGATCGGCCCGCCGTGGATCTCGAGGATGAGCGGGTACTTCTTGTTGGGATCGAAATCGGGAGGCGTGACGATCCAGCCTTGGATTTCACGCTGATCGAAGGACGACCGGTAGCGGAATTCTTCCACGCGGCCGAGCTTGCGATGATCGAGAAGATCTCGATTGAGGTGTGTGACTTGTTTCGCTTTTCCACCAACTTTGACGACCGCCACGTCAGCCGGCTGGTCCGGACGCGTTCGCGTAAACGCCAGCGTTTTCTGTCCGAGGCTGAACGACCCGCCGCTGTACGGTCGCCCGAGCGATGTCCCGCCCAGGTTTTCGGCGATCACGCCCACATTGCCATCCAAATCGGCGAAGGCGATCTTTGTGTTGCCGTGGTCGTCGTATTGAAAATAGATTCCGCGACCATCGGTCGCCCACACGGGATTCTCGGCACTCCGATCGAGGTCGCCCGCCAACAGACGTTGGTTGCTGCCGTCCCGATTCATGAGGTGCAGTTGGGTAACCTGATAGGTCTGAATGCGATCGTCGTAACTGAGATACGCGATGGTGTTGCCATCTGGGGAAACTGCGGGACTAATATCCGGCCCCATGCGAGAGGTGAGCGCTTTGATCGCTCCGTCTGCGATTTTGACCTCGTAGAGTTCCGAGTTGCGGTATTCGTGCTCCCAATCGGGATTGCGGTTGCTGGAAAAAATCAGGGCTTTGCCGTCCGGCGTCCAAGCCGGCGCCCCGTTGTGGTGGAAAGAACCGCTGGTGAGTTGTCGCGGCGTGCCGCCCTCGGCTGGCAGCACAAACAGATGGTGAAATCCTTGTGGCAAATCGCCGGAGCCGTCGGCCCGGTACTTCAGCCGATCGATGAGGATTGGTGGGTCGGCCCATTCGGCGCCTTTCGGTTTCTTGGGCAGCTTCACCAGCTCGGGAGGTTCTTCCTCAACGAGCATCGAAAACGCAATCCACCGCTCGTCGGGCGACCAGGAAAGGCCGCTGGGAGAACTTGTCAGCTGGGTGAGCCTCGCAGTTTGACCGGTGTCCATCCAGCGCAAAAAGATCTGCGTCGTCTCTTCGTTCTCTTTCGAAACATAGATGAGTTTCGAACCATCGGGTGACCAACGTGGCGACGATTCGTTGGCAGACCCGTCAGTCAGCTTGCGATGGTCACCTTCGGCGGATTCAACAATCCACAATGCCGAGCGTTTACGATCCTTCATGATATCCATCGAATTGCGGACGTAGACCACGCGGCGATCGTCGGGCGAGATTTGGGGATCGGACGCGAATTCCATTTCGAAGACATCCATCAAGGTCAAAACGTCGGTGGAACCGTTCTTTTCCTCTGCAGCCGCAGTCGCGCTGACAGTCAGGAAGGCGAACCACATGATTGCGGTGAGTGGAGATTTCATCGGCGTTTCTTTCTGTGCATGCGACGAGCGACGGAAACACTCATCAGTCTTTGTTGACGTCACAAGAGCGGCTGCAATTCCGGATGACGCAGTGTTCCCGAAGAAGCGATCTTAAGTTTAGCTACTTTCGAGTATGTCCCCCTTATCGAGGACGATCAATGGGGAAAAAGTCCGCGGTCGATACCACCCTGGATTACGCCCGGCAATCGTTCTGCGACGTTGGTACTTAGGCATCAGACCACACGGCCGCCTCTCGTATCATTGGCCCTGTTTCGCTGACGTTTGCTGGCCCCTTATACTGGCAGTCATCGTTTGTGGTTTTGGGATAATGGCAAATGCCGACGCAAGGCCCGACTCGGGAATCCGTATGAAACGAATGAGCTGTTGTGAGGACACCTGAATGTATTGGAAACGGTTTTCGGTTGGGATGATTGGAATGTTGTGCATCGCCTCGGGGTTAATGGCGCAAACCGCCACAGCGAGCGAGAAGCCACGCTTAATAATCATGGCCGACATGGGCTGGGACCCCGATGAAGAACAACAGATGACCCACATGCTGATGTGCTCGAACGCCTTCGAACTCGAGGGCTTGATCACCGTCACCGGTCGGTTTCTTCGTAAAGACCCGCCGCAGGAAGTGAAGACCCTGATGCCGCAGCTGTTTCAAAAGTTGATTGTCGGCTACGAAGAGGTTTATCCGAATCTGGTCAAGCATGCGGACGGCTGGCACACGCCTGAATACCTACGCAGCATCGTGGCGACAGGTCAACCGGGCAATGGAATGGGGGACGTCGGCAAAAGCAAATCAAGTCCCGGCTCTCGACTGGTGACCGGAGCGGTGTTAAAGCCCGATCGTCGTCCGGTGCACATCGTGGTGAATGCCGGTTCGAATACGATTGCCCAAGCGTTGTTCGATTATCGCGCCACGCATACCGAGGCCGAGGTGAATGCCTTTGTTGCGAAGCTACGTGTCTTCGAAAACTCCGCGCAGGACGAGGCCGGCGCCTGGATTCTCCACACGTTTCCGGACATTCATTGGATTCGTGGTGTGAGTCAGACTCAGGCTTACGGTGGGCCAGGCAATGTCGAGGGGCCGCATACCTGGAAACCCTTTCCCAAAACCACCGCCGGGCAGGACGCGTGGGTCGACGAAAACGTCCGGCGGAATCACGGGGCGCTGGGAGCGCTGTTCCCCAAGCGTCAGTTCGGTGAGCGATTCGCATACATGGAAGGTGGCGGCACGATTCCCTGGATGGGGTTAGTGCCAAGCGGTCTGGGTGGCTGGTCGGAGCCGACTTGGGGCGGGTGGAGTGGCCGCTATACTCGTGACAAGGTGAAGAACGCTCCTTCCAAGTACGCCATCATTCGACCGGATGAAGAACAGTATCGGCCCTGGTACGTGCACACCGACCATTCGGGCATCGAGGACTCGTGGACGGATCCAGCCGATGGCACGTTGTACAAAAGCGTTTATGCCGGTGTATGGCGCTGGCGGACCGCCATGTGGAACGACCTCAAAGCGCGGGCGGACTGGTGTGTGAAGTCGTACGAAGCCGCCAATCACCATCCTCGAGCCGTTCTCAACGGCGACGCTACAGATTCGATTCTGGAAGTCTTTGCCAAGCCGGGCGAGAGGCTGACCTTCAACGCTTCCGGTTCCACGGACCCGGACGGCGATGCTGTCGAGTTTTCATGGTACGATTATCCCGAAGCGGGGCGCAAACCGTGGGGCGGGCCATTGGCCCTCGACAATGTCGACGCTCCCTCAATCTCGCTGAGCGTTCCCGAGGGATCTCAAGGTCGCGAGATGCATCTGATTCTTGAGGTTTCCGACAATAATGATCCCCCGCTGGTCGACTACCGACGCGTGGTGATCTATTCGTCCGATTCGACCTATCGCTGGAAACCGCTGCGGGAGCAATAGTGGTTTCGAAGTCTGCAGCGTGTGACGCTGACTCGTGGCCGTGACCATCGCGTTTTGTCCTACGATCGCTGGCTCCCACGAGCCAGAGCACCCACGAGAAATAGTAAATCGCTCTAACTGCCGGCTAAGGGCTATTCTCTTGGCAGCGGTTGGGATAAATGACGTCATCAAGTGATCGGAAAGCGTGAGGGCGTGGGTGAAATGCCCCCGTTTCCGGATTTCGATTTATTCCTTGTTTATAGATGATTCTCCAGACACAACCAGACACAAAAAGCCCCGGCATTTCTGCCGAGGCTTTTGGAAGGTAGCCGACTGACAGTCGGAGGTCATTCTTCACCAGGCAAGGAAGATATCGCCAGCCAACCTTCAATATCATACCATAGTGGTGACCCGTTCAAAGCCAAGCGGAGCGCCCCAATGAAGCTTGAGCAAATGAAACGCCCCGCGTGGGCAGTCCCAACGATATGTTTGCTTCTCATCCTGGTGGTTCTGTACCCACTGAGTCTTCCGCCAACAGAGATCCTTTTTGAATACGGGTATTTGCCGATTACGGATCAGCAGGGAAAGAGATTCTATTCTCCGCTGCGACAAACATTTCATCACGCCCGGTGGATTGTTCACGCATACGATCGGTACGAAGATTTATGGATCCCGTTGTATCCGCAGGCGAAACGCCGGCAAGTGGCCGTTCCTGGGCGAATGATCGTCTTTCCTGGACGAATCGATGTCTCAGAAAAAGTCGTCGTGTATTTTCCACGTCCGCGATGGTCTTTCGAAGGAATCCTGGTTGAGCCGTGATTTCCTAACGGAACAACACGACTTGCCACTCACTCGTCTCCCTCGGTGTCCCGGGGGCAAAACGAAGAGTAGACGGCTTCGCTCTGTGAAAAACCGGTCCTATCATGCACGATGAGGCGCAGCGACTGATTCTTACGCATCGAGCCAGGGCTGACGTGTTTGCATATGTGGCTGAGCACTTTAACTTCACGATGCCGCAGTTTCTAACCATATGCGAACACTGGTCAAGTTCATCCAAAAGAACGGCGGATGTGATTGAACGGCTGATTGACGAGATCTCAAAAAGGCAACAACAGATTGAAACTGCGGTTGATGAAAGTCTGGACCGCGAGGCGATGGCTGTGATCGGCTTTCATCAGGGCGATGTTGAGATTTCAGATTATATGTACAACGATATTTGTTTCTCAGAGTCCAGCCACGAATGGTTCGAGGCAACGGACAATCACATCAAACTTCACATGAATTCCGCCAAATTCACTCAGAGGTTACTGGACGAAGTGGCCGCACTTCGTGAGCAGAGTGAGTGATCTCCGGAGCAACTATGAAGTGTTCCCGTTGCAAGAAAAGAATCGCTGATGATGCGACTGGAATATGCGAGCTGTGCAAACGACTGGCGGACAACGGCTTCTACATCAAGATTTGGGTCGCATTCTTCCTATTAGATGTGCTTCTCGTTTGGCTGATGGGCGTGTTGTTTGATTATCCGATTTGAATAAATGAATAATGAAGAATGAGAGTCCGGATCCTTGCCGGTGTGTGGGTCATCGTAAGGTCACACGGGCGCTTGGACTGCCGGCTGACCGCACCAGTGAGGGTACCGGTTCTTTCTCGCGCGCTGTGCGCAAGAAGGGACAATGCAATGCCAAGACGACCGGCAACCCCACATCCTATTCCGGGAGACGTCGGCCGGTTGATTCGCGGAAGGTTCCCCGTGCTCGGGTGTGCGAGAGCAGATGTCCGAATCTGAAAATGGCCAAATACGGGGATTGTGCTATTCTGGCGGAGCAGGCAATTATGCTACGTTGTGTAGCCAGATTTCTGCCGGTCATTCCGACGGGTCTCAATCCTGGGCGTAGTCCAAAGGGACCTTATGCGTCGCGTGTTATATATTCTCGGTCTGCTCAACGACGACGATATCGATTGGCTGTTGAGTGCGGGCGAACGGACGGACGTTCCGGCCGGTGAAACAATCATCGAACAGGGCCAGCCGGTGAATTTTGTGTTCCTGGTTATTGCGGGCCAGTTTCGTGTCGTGACCGGTCATGAAGAAACGCAGTTGGCAAGTCTCATGCAGGGTGAGATCGTCGGTGAAATCTCGCTGCTCGATTCTCGGCCGCCGACGGCAACCGTAACTGCCGATACCGATAGCCAGGTTTTGCGGATTCCGCATCGCGCGCTGCTCGCCCGTTTGGAATCAAACGATGCGTTTGCCGGAAGGTTCTATAAAGCCCTCGCCGTGTTTCTGGCCCAGCGCCTGCGACAAACGGTCGCCACATTCGGATACGGTGCGAACGAACGTTTAAGCGAAGATATCGAAACGGCCGAAGAAATCGATCCAGAACTTCTTGAATCGATTACCTTGGCCGGCAAGCGATTCAACTGGATTCTCGAGCGATTGCAAAGCCGATAATACGAGGCTCGCATGGCGAACAAACAGATTTTTCGACAGGAAGCCTTGGATCGACTCCAGTCTCCGGAAGAACTGGATCAGTTGCTAGTCGTTATCAATCGCAAATCGTGGATTGTCATTTGGGCTCTCTGTTTCATTTGTGCAGCCGGAATCGCGTGGTCTTTTCTTGGGCGCATCCCGATTACCGTTGATGGGTTCGGTGTGCTGATCAATCCAGGCAACGTTAAGGGAATTCAGTCGCCGGCGAGTGGTCAGATTGCATCGATTTCAGTCCGCGTCGGTGAAGTGGTGACCGAAGGACAAACGCTGGCCATTCTTGATCAGCCGGAACTCGTCAAGGAATTGGAGCAGCTGCAGGATCGCCGAAAAGAACGCGTCGCTTTCCACAAGGTGGCTGCCACGCTCGACAAACAGCGGCAAGAACTCGAGACCAACTCTTATAAACAGCAGCGTGCTTTCATTTTGGAGGAGATCAAAGAATCGGGTGGAATTTCGGAAGAGCTTTATGAGCAGTCGAATGAGTTCGCAGAAGAACAGCGTCGCAATCTGACTACGACAAAGGAGCTGACATCGGGGCTGAACAAATCGCTGCGCAATCGGCTCGACACAATCAAAACGCTGCGTTTCGAAGGGCTGACATCGCAGGACCTGGTGCTGGATGCCGAAAGTAATTTGATGGACAGCGAGCTTCGTGCTGCCAACGTCGATGTGCAATTCAAGGAATTGGAGTTGGCTCGAATCCAAAGTGAGCGCTCGCGTCTCGAACAGCAAAACCGATTGTCCGATCTCAAGCTCCAATTGCTTCAACTGGACATTGCCAGCCAGCGACTCGAGCAGGAGTTGCTGAACAACCGCGAGAATCGGGAGAACGAATTAGGTGAGTTGGATAATCAAATCGCGAGGATCGAACTCAGACTTAAGCGTCAGGGGCAAATTGTCAGTGATTGCAACGGTCGAATTCTCGAGATCACCGTGCAACCCGCTCAGGTTGTGAGTACGGGGATGCGCATCGGCACGATTGAAAGAGACGATCCCGATGCGGAACTGACGAACCTCGCCTATTTCAGCATTAAGGATGGGAAGCGGATCAAAGCAGGAGCGCGGGCCCGCGTGACTCCATCGACCGTTCAACGTGAACGCGAAGGAAGTATTGTCGGAACTGTCAGCAATGTGTCGGCGTTTCCGATTACCCAAGAAGGCATCGTCAACATCGTCGGTAGCCCCGAGATTGCGCAATCGCTGATTCAGCAAGGGGGCGCGATCGAGGTCGAAGTCGAATTGGAACGAGACGCCGACTCGTTTAGCGGCTTCAAATGGACTTCGAAAGGGCCGGAAATCGGATTCACGGCAGGAACGACGACCGCGGTCAGCATCACGATCGAACAACGAACACCCATTACTTACCTGCTGCCAATTCTTCGAGGTTGGTTTTTGGGAGAGCAAGACGCGGCAGCACCCGACATTTGATCGAATCGAAATCGCCTCATTCATCCGCTTGAATTTGCCGGGTATGTCCGGATGACTCCAGCCGCTTGCCAATGACTGCCATTCTCTCGCAACGCAAACACACACCAACTGTCCTTCAGATGGAGGCTGTGGAATGCGGTGCCGCTGCGCTCGCCATGATTCTGGGGCATTATGGCCTGATCGTTCCGCTCGCCGAACTGCGACAGCGTTGCGGCGTGTCGAGGGACGGTAGCAAGGCCTCGAACGTCGTGAAGGCCGCGCGTCTGTATGGAATGACGGCCAAGGGGTACAGCAAGTCGCTCGAAGATGTCAAAACGATTCGGGCACCATTTATTGTCTTCTGGCAATTCGACCATTTTCTGGTAGTGGAGGGTTGGGATCGAAAGTATGTGTATCTGAACGACCCGGCTCTTGGTCATCGTCAACTTACTTGGGACGAGTTCGATGCAGGGTTTACTGGTGTTGTGCTCGTTATGGAACCGGGCGACGACTTCGAGAAAGGCGGTCGTGCTCCCAGCCCGGTTACCGGCATCCTGCAGCGGATGCAGGGGAATACCATCCCGGTCTTGTTCTGTGCGATCGCCGGTATTTTGATGGTGCTACCGGGATTGGCGATTCCGACATTCTCGCGCATTTACATCGACTCGATCATCATCGATGGGCGGTTCGGGTGGTTCCGCCCGCTGCTCATTGCCATGGCGGGCACCGTTGTCCTGAAGATTGTTTTGCAAGGTGTTCAGCAACTTTACACACGTCGACTTCAATTAAGTCTCAGTGCTCGATTGAACAGCCAATTCTTCTGGCATTTGATGCGGCTTCCTGCCGGATTCTATGCGCAGCGATTTCCCGGCGAGATTGTGGGCCGGATGGGGCTCAATAGCAAAGTTTCCGGGGTAATTGCCGGACAATTGATCGGCACATTGATCGACCTGTTTACGATGCTGATTTACGGCGCTGTGCTGATGTTAGTGAGCGTTCCGCTCACCTTGATTGCGGGATCATTCGCAGCCATCAATATTGCTTATCTTCGTCGCGTGGCAAAAAGTCGTATCGAAGCCAACCTGCGATACTCCCAGCATGGCGGCAAGCTCGATGGCGTCACAATCGCTGGTATTCAGTCGATTGAAACGATGAAGGCGTCTGGAATGGAGAGCGGGTTTTTCGACAAATGGGCCGGCTATTTCACCAAAATGTCAAACGCGGGTCAGGAACTTCAGCAGTCGACGCAGGGAGTTGAGGTCATCCCGATTGTCGTCGATACGCTGACGACCGTGCTGATACTAATCGTGGGGGGATACAACGTCATTCAGGGAAGTATGACCATCGGTACGCTTGTCGCGTATCAAGGGTTGATGGGGAACTTCTTGGCACCGATCCAGCGGCTGACAAGCATCGGAACCACACTTCAGGAATTGCGTGGCGATCTGCTCCGGCTGGATGATGTTCTTGGAAACCCGCCGTCGGAAATGGCTCTTGCGCAAACGCCGCCGAGTGATGGGAATTCGGAAAAGAGTGACAGCGAAAGTGTTGATCGCCAGCCTGCCACATTTCGTCTGGACGGTCGTTTGGAATTGCGCGACGTGACTTTTGGTTACAGCCCGCTCGATCCGCCGTTGATTCAAGATTTCAGCTTGAAGGTAGAACCTGGTCAACGAATTGCATTGGTTGGCGGAAGCGGCTCGGGAAAATCGACCGTTGCCAAGTTGATTTGCGGATTGTACGAACCGTGGACTGGCGAGATTCTTTTTGACGGAAGACGTCGCGAATCCATCAAGCGAGATGTCCTGTGTCGATCTTTGGCCATGGTCGAGCAGGATGTTTTCATGTTTGAAGGCACAGTGCGCGAGAATCTCACACTGTGGAATCGCACGATCCCGACGAGTGATTTGGAACGTGCCTGTCGTGATGCCCATATTCACGATGTGGTCGGCAATATGCCCGGGGCCTATTCGGCACGTCTGAGCGAAGGTGCGACGAACTTAAGTGGGGGACAGCGACAACGGCTCGAAATCGCCCGGTCGCTTGTCAATAACCCGGCCATTCTTGTTCTCGACGAGGCGACAAGCGCGCTCGACTCCGAAACCGAAGCAATTCTCGATTCCAATTTGCGTCGGCGCGGATGTACCTGTGTGATCGTTGCACATCGATTGAGCACGATTCGAGACTGCGATGAAATCATCGTGATGGACCGAGGCCAAGTGATCGAACGTGGAACGCACGAACAACTTTGGAAGTCGGGTGGCCTTTACGCGGAGTTACTGCGACATCAGGACGGAACTCAGCAAGGGACCGAGGCGGCCATGGCATGATGGGAAATCTTTGATTCGGAGGAGGCGACGACCGTTTCACTAACGTCGAATCGACCGCGGAGCATGCACGTCTTTTGTTGTTGATGGTGAATTTCAATGGCGACGATTGAGGAAACCGGATCTCACCTGGTACGCGGTAACTCCGCGTTTCTGCTCGACCGATCGGATGTGATCTGGCGAGTGGAATCGGGCTGCGTCGCGATATTTAGCGTCGGTGTTCAAGAAGGAAAACCATCGGGCCCGCGGCGTTATTTGTTTACGTGCCGGCGTAACGATGTTTTGTTCGGTAGCAGTCCGAGTGCAACGCAGGTGTCGACCGGGTTTTTGCTTGTAGGACTCGAGGAATCGCGACTGAAAGAGCTGCCCTATGCGGCACTAGCCGCGGATGGTCAGGAAGAGACAGCCCATTTCGGCGAGCATGTGGCATCGTGGGTGCGGCATATTTGCGCCGTTGTTAACCCGGGAGCCGACCAGGTTCATGCTGACAAGGTCGATGCCGGCCATCGCTATCAACTCGCCGCCGACCAAAGTGTCAAACCGGCACCGGACGATGTGCTGTGGGTGAATGTGGAATCCGGCAGTGTGAATCTGGTTGGCAACCAAGAATTGAACCTTCCTGCGGGCGACGATTGGATTCCACTTGGTGGTGGAATCCGCCTGACAGCCGCTGAAGACGCTCAAGTGGTTTTTCACGATTCGGCGAGCCTGCCCTCGTTGCAATCGGCAATGGCCGGCATCGCTCGGCTCCATGAATTGTGTTTTCGCTTTTTGGCGATGGCTGAACAGCGTGAACGTCAAGCCGAAGCGCAACGGGTGCGTCGCAGCGAGCAGCTTCAGGCGCGCGACACATCGGCCGCGATTCATGAATTGACGAATGTGGTCTTCAATCGGGCCGATGCACCTGTCGACCCTGAAGACGCGCTGATGGCGGCCTTAATGCCCATCGGACGCGCTATGAATCTGACTTTTCGCCCAGCGGGACGATGGGAAGATCTCAGCCGTCGTGAAGACCCGGTCGAAGCTGTCTCGCGTGCCTCCCATATTCGTGCACGTCGTGTGTCACTGGCTGGCGAGTGGTGGAAGTCTGACGCGGGACCATTACTGGCGTTCCTCGCCGAGGATAAGCGCCCCGTTGCCTTGCTGCGCTCGAAGAACGCGTATGTCCTGTTCGATCCTCAGCAGAATCGGCGGGTGCGCGTCGATCGAAATGTGGAACAACTTTTGGAGCGCGAGGCAAGATCGTTTATTCGTCCGTTACCCGACAACCCGACATCGCTGGTTAACCTTGGCCGATTTGCCACGCGGCCGTTTTTGCCCGAAACGGCGATCATGTTGTGCTTGTCTGCAGCGATTGCGATCCTTGGCATGCTTGTCCCGCTTTCAACTCAGGTCGTGATCGATCTGGCAATACCCGATGCTGACGTTGTCCTGCTGTACCAACTTGCTGCCGGATTGATTGCCATGGCGTTGGGGCAGGCCGCATTTTCCTATTCCCAGGACACCGTGTTATTGCGCATGGATACGGGCGTGACGGCCAATATGCAGTCTGCGGTTATGGACCGTCTTTTGAGGCTGCCGACGCGGTTCTTTCGCAAGTATTCCAGCGGAGATTTGCAGAATCGCGCCATGATGGTTTCCGACATTAGTCAGGAGATTGGCAACAATGCCATCGGCGCCATGCTGACCGGCGGCATGGCAGTTCTCAATATCGCGTTGTGTTACTACTATAGCGCTCGACTGGCCGTTATCGCTGTCGTGTCGGCAGTCATCGTGTCCGGGTACACGGCAGGTCTATCAAGCCTGATTCGCGGCAGCGCCCGGAAACTTGGTCTCAGTCAGGGCAAAATCTTTGGCATGCAGGTGCAGTTGATCAGTGGGATTTCAAAAATTCGGATCGCTGGGGCCGAACAACGGGCGTTCAATCACTGGGCCAAACAGCAGGCCCGTCAGTTGCGGGTTTCTGCTGTCATTCAACGCCTGGAGGGTTTGGGTGGTCTTATCAATACCGGTTTAAACCACGCTACGACCATCTGTTTGTACTATTTCGCTGCTGCACTGCTGGCCTCTGATGCCAAGCTGGCAGCCGTCGGGCAAGCGGGATCGGTATTTCTGACGATGGGGGCATTCCTTGCGTTTAATGGCGCGTTCATGTCGCTGATTGCCGGCATGACGCAGCTCAGCGGAACGATTGTCAACGTGGCGGAAAGCTGGGCGAAACGAAAGCTCGTTCTTCCCCTGCTCGAAGCCAAGCCGGAGATTACTGCAAAGCGAGCCGACCCCGGCCGGCTGCAGGGGGGCATCACCGTCAACGAGGTGAGCTTTCGCTATCGAGAAGATGGTCCGCTAATTCTCAACGGTGTCAGCCTGCAGGCAAACCCTGGTGACTTTGTCGCCCTGGTTGGGCCATCGGGGTGTGGTAAGTCAACGCTGTTGCGAATTCTGCTCGGTTTCGAAACGCCGGAAGCGGGGACGATTTGCTTCGACGGTCAGGATTTGTCCGGCATCGATGTGACTGCCGTGCGCCGACAATTTGGGGTGGTGTTGCAGTCGGGTTCGATCAACGCGGGATCGATATTTGATAACATCGCCGGCGCCGCCGTCATCACCCTGGATGAAGCGTGGGAGGCCGCTCAAGACGCGGGATTTGCTGAAGACGTGCAATCCATGCCGATGGAGATGCACACGTACTTGAATGAAGGGGGCGGCACCCTGTCGGGCGGGCAGCGCCAACGGCTGTTAATCGCCCGCGCCTTGGTGACAAAACCGAAGATTCTGATCTTTGATGAGGCCACCAGCGCGTTGGATAACCGCACGCAGGCGATTGTGAGTGAGAGCTTGATCCGTCGCCAAGTGACCCGCATTGTCGTTGCACATCGTTTGAGCACGATTCAAGATGCCACTCGTATCTACGTGATGGAAAACGGCCACGTCATCCAGTCGGGAACCTACGAAGAACTGGCGAAAGCTGAAGGGCTGTTCCAGCGGATGATCGCGCGGCAGTTGGCGTGACGTCGACAACTTTGCAGGGTGCAGCAACCGTCGATGCTATTGCGCGCCCCATTCCTTCGTTGCTGGATTCAAAATTTGCCTCACTGATTCAGCAGTGATACGATAAAGGCAGAGTTCCGCACGGTCCGGTCTGGCATCATTCTAAATTGTATTCTCCGTCGGTTGCTCGGGATCTCATCCACAATTCGCAGTGATCCGTATCACGGATAAAGGAGAGCGCCATGCCCACAAACTCTCAGCCGAATGACGACCGCGAACGAACCGATGGAAAGGAACTGTCCGACGAGGAACTCGACGCCGTCTCGGGCGGTCGGGGAATTACCCTACCCCAACCAACGTCTGACAGACGTAAACGCAGAACTGCGGGAAGCACCGCAGGCGATGACCCGGCAGGTACAGACAGTTCCAGCGAAGGAACGATCACAACGGGATCCGGCATCGTGATCGATTTTGAAGACGGTGAGGGAACCAGCACGCCGCCTGAGTCCTCGACCAATACGACTCCACAACAGGACGACGTAAACCAAACGGACGGTGCAACCGTAACTCCACCTGGCACCCGGACCTCAGCGGATGACAACGAGATTCAAACCCAAGAGGGTATCGTCATTGGATTCGAAGACGATGGAGGTGGAACTGCCGACGGCAATTCGACCGACGACGCATCTAATCAAGACGATACAGGTGGAGATAGCACGTCGGCGGAATCCTCGTCGGATTCAGACTCACAGCAAGGGGACGAGGATGCAACCGATGACCGCCCCATCCGCACACGACAGGGAATTGTCATCGACTTCGACGACGATGCGTAAAGCTGAAATTCCGAATGGCTCAAGTGGCCTTCGGGCGATTGTTAGGCACGTTTGAAAAAGAAGTGACGACGCCCTGGTGCGAATTCCACTCCCAACAGAAAGTGGCAGCAACGAGGTCCGGGAATCATCCATTGCCGTTTAGTCGGGCGGCGATCCTATCTACGACAGCAAATTACAATTGGTGTTCTTGGCGACTGCCTCGATCGCCGTTAAGTTCGCCACATTCCCTTAGATAGTAGGCGAATTTCGAATTTTTTCCGGGATTGCTGTCACACAGTGGGAAGACCTCCGTAAGAGGTTCGGGCAGTGATTTTGTTCATTCCCCTTTTTGGGCTGGACGAAATCTTCCTTCGCCATGATCAACGCTGTCGGTTAGACAAAATAGAGAAACATATCCCCAGTGACCGTCACTCGTTTTGCAGCAACGCAGCTGGTGACTGTGCGTTGCGGAATTTGCTTAGCGCCCGAGATTAAATTCGTTCCGCAAGTGCCGCTGTGATACGATAAATGACCAGGTTGGAATGAACCGCTCAATAGCGACGCACTGCCGCAATTGGCCGGTGGCAGTGATTTAAAAGACTCGCCGTTTTTTGTACCGACCTTTGACCTAGCATGAGGGGAAGACAATGGCCGAAACAAATCTGGATGCAGTCACGAAGTTGCTTGCCGCCGCTGAAACCGATGACGCATTGCAAGCAGAACTTTCTGCGGCAAAGGACCTGGCGACAATCGTCCAAATTGGAAAATCTCGCGGATACGATTTTACTGCCGAAGATGTTCAAGCGGTGGCGTCCGCCTCTGCCGCCGAAACTGATGAACTGTCCGACGAGGATTTGGATGGCGTCTCGGGCGGCGTATTCCGTTCCCCGAGTTTGCGATCGTTGTCGCCTACGTATTCGTCCACCGTTCCGACTAGTTATGACTCCGAAGCCGACGAGGCCGCCGAAAGAGAAGAGCGTGACGCTGCGCAGGATGATGCGACGCTGGAAGATGATCATGGCACGGAATGGGAAAAACCGGTTCCAGAGGAAGAGGCTGACAACGTACCGGAGGAGTCGAAGTCAAAAGAAGAGAAAGCAGAAGAGAATGTCAACGAATCGGAAGACGATCAACGGCCGACCGAGAGGGCTGAGGATAGCAAATCAGCTCAGCGCGAATCGAATAGTGCTGATGCGGACGAGGAAGATACAAATTCGACAATAACGGACACTAGCTCATTGGCCGACAGTAGCGCATCGACTTCGACGCTTGGCTCCACGACCAGCAGTTCGACCAATTTCGAATCCGCACAAACCGACAGTAGTGCATCATCGTCGACGGCTGGCTCCACGACTACTAATTCGGGCGGTCTCGACTCCAATATGACTTCGGATTCATCTATGAATAATTTCTAGACCATCGTTGAACAATTCGTGTGAAGTCCACATTCCAGTTGATTCTATGACACAGTGCAATGTTAACCGTGTCAAGATCGAGCAACGATGCTAGTTGTTCGATCTTTGCCACCATGCCCAGTCTTGCTGCCGAACTGATCAATGCCACTGGTCAAACAAATGGGAAAAACCATGTCGCAACACAAACCGGGTGAACGTGACTCGTCTTCAGAAAAAATTCAAGGCAACCTTTCCGACGATGGGGAGTTAAGCGAAGACGACCTCGATGGAATTGCCGGCGGTAGGGGAGGCAGAACAACAAGCCGAACGACGACAAGTTCCAGCAGTCTGAAGAAAATTACGAATCCGACCAGTGATACGAGCGGCGGAACGACAGATACTCGCACGAGTTCGACACCGATCGTGGAAGAGACCGACTCCGAGCGAGAAGCGCCGGAAGTCGATGCTGATCCGGTCAATTACGATCGAGATTTTGACAGTTCGGCGGAGACTACCGACAGCAGGGAAACGACAACCGAAAAATCGAGCGACACCAGTGGTGATGCTGTAACGGACCCTGAGATATCCACTGAATTCGATGGCGGCTCAGAAAAACCTGACAGTCAGGCAGTTGGCACCTCCGATCAGGATTCCAACAACGAACCTGCAGCGGAACAGGAACCCCATGTTGATGAATCGGAGTCGGATCCTGTTGATTCGACGGACTTGCCGATCGAAGGGGAAACAGAGGAGGGATCCATCGAAGAAGAAAGGAAGTTAGCCGCCCAAGAGGAGTTAATCTTAGAAGAACAATTGGATGGCGTCGATGTGCCAGTTCCAGTTGTGCCGGACCCGCATTTGGAAGAACCTCCCCCAGACCCTGGCAGCCAAGCAGACGCGGAGCCTACCGAAGTAGAAATCAAAGAAGAGCCTATCGAAATAAAAGGTAAAGTCGACGTTTCGAACGAAGAGGATGTCCCTAACGAAGAGGAATAGGTATTCGGGCCGGCAGGAACAACCGAGTTGCGCAGCCCGCCTGACGAATGCCACTGGCCACACAAATGGGGAAAACCATGTCGAAACACAAACCGAGTAATCTTGACGCGAATTCGGAAGAAATTCAGGGCGAATCGCATGGAAACCTCTCCGAAGATGGGGAGTTAAGCGACGACGACCTCGATGGAGTCGCCGGCGGCACAGGGACAATTGAGGCGAGCCAATCAGCAACAACTTCCAGCAGCTTACGAAATGCGATTCGCGGGAGTGATCCACTGAACGCGGCTGTTACGGACACGCTAGCCGGCGTCACGGACGGTGCCGATGGCGGGGAAGCCGAGACCAACCGTGACACTGCAAGCGAATCGGATGATTCGTCTGACAAATCTCAACAGATGCCTGACGAGATTGCTGAAGAAACGACTGGTAAGACGGCCGGTGCGGGGATGTCAGCGGTCTCGGTAGCCGCGAGCGGTGCTACCGCAGCCGTGAGCGTTGCTACCGCCGGCGTTGGAGTCGCCGCGGGTGTCGGTGTCACCATCGGTTCCGGTGGTGTTGCCGGAGGCGCTGCCGTTGGTGGCAGCGGAGCTGGTACTGGTATTGGAGGGACAGCGGTAGGAGTTGCAGTCGGAACTGGCGCCGAGTCCACGGGAAGCGGTGCGGCAGTCGAGGGGGGTGTTGCTGCTGGTGGGACTGAAAGTCCCGAAGGTGCATCGGCAGGAGTGGCTATTGGTGCTGCTGACGGTGCGGCTATCGGGAGCCTCGAAGGTACTGCCGAAGCTGTTGTGAATGACGAAGCCACAGACGAGACGGACGAAAACTCCGAAGAGTCTGAGCCCGAAAAAGCCGAATCCGAAAACACCGAAGAGCCTCAAAAAGCCGAATCCGACAAATCCGCAAGCGACGAAGTGAAGAATGAGAAGCCGTAAAACGCCCCGTTACGAATCGAGGATCAAAACTGGAGCATGACCGATGGCCGAAACAAATCTGGATGCAGTCGCGAAGATGCTTGCCGCCGCTGAAACCGATGACGCATTGCAAGCGGAACTTTCTGCGGCAAAGGACCTGCCGACAGTCGTCCAAATTGGAAAATCTCGCGGATACGATTTTACTGCCGAAGATGTTCAAGCAGTGGCGTCCGCCAGTTCCGCCGAAACGGATGAACTGTCCGACGAGGATTTGGATGGCGTCTCGGGCGGCATGCTCATGTCAACTGCTCACAGCTTTCCCTGGTTAGTTGGGTACGGACCTACCACGATCACCGGTAATACGAATCTATTTACCGGAGGTGGTAGTTCCGATGGTTGGGTCGACACCTCGCCCGGCGCCGGCGAGACGTCCGATCGAGAAGTGCCCGACGCTGCGGAGGATGAGGCTACGCTGGAAGATGAGCGTGGCACGAAATGGGAAGAACCTGCTCCAGAGGAAGAGCCAAACCACGCGCACTATGAGTCAAAGTTGAATGAAGAAAGTGTCGACGATCCGGAAGACGAACGACGTCCGACCGAAACGGCTGAGGATAGCCAATCAGCTCAGCGAGAATCGAACAGTGCTGATGCGGACGAGAATGATCCCAAGTCGTTAAAAAACTGACAGTAGCGCTTCGACGTCGACGCTGGGCTCCACGACTACGAATTCGGGCGGTCTCGACTCCTCCACGACTTCGAGTTCATCATTGAATAATTCATGAGTGAATAAATAGTGTCGATACTGCCATTCTGATTTGGTGAGGTCGTGTTCAACACACTTCTCTAACGTATTGCGTTGTTCGTTGTGGAAGGTGTCTCGTTGATTCGTATGCAGGCATCGTGGCTTCAGAGAATAGTATTTGTGTTCAACTTGACCATTTCAGTCGAACGTAACTTCCCCGACGTCTTGGCGGGGATTCGATCGAAAGAGCTGCATAACAAGGGCGAGGTTGCTTTGCTATTGTCCTCCTGCGGAATCGATTTGGAATGACGACGGAATCCGAAACGGTTCACAGGCGTATTCGCGTGCTCGAACAAATTGGGGCAGATCCGCAAGCACGTGACGAACTGATGCGGTACAACGAGAACCAGTTCGACCACAGCCAAGTCGATGCCAACGTCAAGTTTCCGCTACCGGACGAGCCCCATGTCGCAGCTTGGCGAGGGTACGCTGACGACGCAAAGCACGAAAGCACAGTCGCAGTACTCAGTCGAGCGCTGGTGCAGTTGCAGTTTCCCATACGCGCGGAAATCAGCGAGACCGACGAGTATCGCTCGGCAACTCGCCGCGGCACTAGTACAAATACCATGGAGTCGGCCACCGGTGTGACATGGCAAGCACCGGACCACATCAAGCTGAAACTGCATGCCACGCCTGCCGGAACGATTCCCGTGCTCGTTGCCGGTGAACGAGCCGATTTCGAGACGCTCATTCAGGCGTTGACCAAGCGCAACGAACCGGCGGTAATTCCCGAATCGATGGGCGCGCTGATGGTCGCCGGCTACAACAACTGGGACCGTGTGCATGCCCTCAAACAACAGTGGCTGCAGGAGCATCCGGACGACATGCTGGGAACTGGTTGGTCCGAAGAATTCTCCAAAAACGTTGTGCCGCATAAGGAGCTGTATCAGGACAAGTTCATCATCCTCAGCTCGGGACCTTACAGCGGCGTGGCGGCTGGCGATTTGGGAATGAGTGATGACGAATGGCAACGATTATCGCTGACCATTCGGCTGGAGCATGAATGCGCACACTACTTCACACGGCGTTTGTTCGGGTCGATGCAGAACAAGTTGCTGGACGAGTTGATCGCCGACTATTGTGGAATCGTGGCGGCCAATGGTCGCTTTCGTGCCGATTGGTTTTTGCGCTTCGTTGGATTGGAAGAATTTCCGAAGTATCGTTCCGGCGGTCGGCTGGAAAACTACCGCGGAGATCCACCGCTTTCCGATTCCGCGTTTCAGCTCCTTCAGCAAGTGGTCTGCAAAGCGGCAATCAATTTGGAACAAATTGATCAGCAGCATGCCGATCGGTTGGAGTCGATCAATAACCAGGCGCGGTTTACCACCGCTTTAACACGTCTCACATTGGAAGAATTGGCTTCGGACGAAGCACCAGATTTGTTTGGTGCAACATTGGCGGGCCAGGCTTAAGGCATTTGACTCTTGCTTTCGCATGCGAGTGTGGATTCCTGATAAGTTATCTTGAAGGTTATCGAATCATGTTGATACGCATCGGGGCAGAATGAAGATTTCATTTTGTACAACCTGTATGGGCCGGCTTGACCATCTGGCGGTGACTCTGCCTCACAATCTGGCAATTCCTAACGATGCCGATGTGGAGTTTGTGATTTTGAACTACAACAGTCAGGATGGTCTCGACGACTACATGCGAACTCAAATGCAGTCCCACATCGACCGCGGTTTGATCAACTATTATCACACCACGGAACCGGAGAGTTTCAACATTTCCCACGCGAAGAATGTCGCGCACAAGGTTGCCCAGGGCGAGATCCTGGTAAATCTTGATGCGGACAATTTTCTCGTGGACGGCTATTTGGAATGGATGCGCGAACTGTTCTCGCAGCGAAAAGACATTATCCTTCTTTCGCCAGCCACGGACTGCGAGGACAAACCCGGATCGTGTGGTAAGATTGCCGTACTCCGGGAACATTTTCATAGCGTCAATGGGTATGACGAAAGCCACGAAGGATGGGGCTGCGAGGATACGAATTTTCAGCTCCGCGCCAGGTTACATAACGATATCGGGTTCCAATTCTGTAGCCAAACCTACTGTCGCGTCCTGGATCACGACGACTCGAGGAGAGTCGAGAATTATCGCGCGACAGATATGCACAAATCTCGGGAGCGCGGGCTCCAAACTCTATCTCAGATCCTGCAAGGTGCAGACTGTGTGGCTAACCAGGGACAACCCTGGGGGCAGGCGACACTTCGAAAGAACTTCGTTGAGGATATGACCATATAGTAGCCGTCTCATCGACTTCAAGAACAGTCGTCACGCCGCGGCCACGGATGTGTCATTGTCGACATTCGCGCCCGCGTCGTTGGCGCTGGGGTCGTCGATGTGAGTTCGCGCCGTCATCTCTTGCAAGACCGGAAACGACCATACGATGCAGTTGGCTTACGTGGAACAACTCGGAAAGCTGGTCACGCGCCTCTGGAATGAGCAGTCTTGCGACGTACATAAGTTTCCAGAAGTTGCGCTGCAGGCATTCAGTGAATTGCCACCAGTCGAGCACATCGAATTGAACGAGATCGTTAACTGGGTGATGCAGACGAACCAGCTGCCCGGGCAGACGGACCTCGAGGAACGATTCGGCCAGCCACCGATTACGCTGTTTTCGGACGGAAGATTCCAAATCGAAATCTACTTTTGGCTAGATGGAAGCACGGATATTCACGAGCACGGATTCTCCGGCGCCTTTTACGTGCTGGGCGGCTCCAGCGTCCACAGTCAGTATCACTTTGAACCGAACAGAATCTACAACCACCTCCTTCAGACTGGGGAACTACAGGTCAAGCAGGTGGAAGTCCTCAAGCAGGGCGACTGCCGACCGATCGTGGCGGGCAGCCAGGGTATTCATTCCCTGTTTCATCTCGATCGGCCCTCGACAACAATCGTCATTCGAACAGATGCCCCTTGGGAATTCCCGCAGCTCTCTTACAAATGGCCCAGTCTCGCACATGCCGGGCACGACCATCGAACGCAGATTCAAACACGCCGGAGTCAGGTCATCGCGTTGCTGCGTAACATCGACCACTCGGACTTTGTTCCGCAGCTCACCGAGGCACTACTGACATCGGAGCCGTACGAAAGGTGTTTGCTCCTGGCGGACCATCGGGACTATTTTGCCGGCAAACCGGCGGAATTTCGCAAACTCCTGACGCAATTGATGCAGCGGGATCGCGATTTGGTCAAATGTCTGGTCGAGGTTTTCAAACATCAATCCAAAACTCATGCAATCCATGAGCTTCGATACCACGTCAGAGGCGTAGAACTCCGCTTCTTTCTCGCATTGCTGGTCAATTTGCATTGTCGCCGCAACATTCTCTCGCTGACATCACAACAATTTCCCGACCGTTCCCCGGAGGATCAGATCCTCGAATGGATTCAGGAACTGGCCCAAATCCAGATCAATGGGGACTCGACGCAAAATGCGCTGGGCATCGACCTCAATTCGACAAGCCTCGACGTGTTGCGAAATGTCCTGGAGGGTCAATTGCCCGATGATCCGTGGGCATCGGGTCTTTGCGTGTCAGCGAATGCGGGCAGACTCACTGTGCGCAGTGAATGCAGCCGGATCCGCGACGGCAGTATCCTCGGTCCGCTATTTCACTGATTGTTGGCCGGGTAAATTGAGGTCGCCGGGCGACTGGACAGTAACTACCGCGACTCCGGGGGAGGAACGGCCAGTCCCGGCATCTTCCGGCCTGGGTTTTCTATTTCTGGGATCTTCAGGCCGAGGAACGACATTTGGAACAAAGTCGCTTTGGAGGGGCTGCGACTTGCACCGCCGGCGACCGCTTCCAACTCCTGATCGGAGAGTTCTTCGCCCGATTTTTCTTCCTGTTCGGCGGCGGCGGCCAACTCGCCCACGATTTTGACAGCGTCCGATTCTGTCAGTTCATCAAGATTACAGCCATGTTTTGCCGCGACACTCTTGAACTCGTCGTAATTCTGCACCTTCTGCAATTGCTCGCCCAGGGACTCATCGGTGACAGCAGCTTCGAATAGTTTGATCAGGTTCTCTTTCGACATCTTCGTTTTCCTTCATGTCACAGAGGAGATTGGCATTGAGGTGGAGACCGACGTCAACGTTTCTGAAGTGATACTGACGAGGAACAACACGGGCCGCAGATCGACCAGGGTCATCGAGGGGGAGAGCAGTATTCCGGTCGATCGAACAAAACCAGAATACTTGCTATACAGCTGAACCGCAAGAAGCGTATTCCAGCGGGACCATCGGGCCGACAGCCGCAGGATTTCCGTTTGGGCGAACGGCTCAAATGGTTCCGAGCAGCACACCATCGTTGCTGGCTGTGGTCGCATTGCTAACACTGTGTTCGAGTTGGCTTCTGCATGTTGGGCCGCATTGAATAGGCTGTTGTGATGTCCGCCATGTAAAACCTTGTCAATTGTGATGGTCATTCCGGTCATCCGCCTTGAACGGCACATCCACATAGGTCCGATTGCAGCGGTTCACGCGAACGTTCGAGTCGTGTCAAATCTCCGGTATGCACTCCATACTCCTGCCGAATCGATCGACCGTTTTGTGCCCCATAGTGGAATCGTCGCAGTCGTGCGGCCGATGCTATTGATGCGGTTTCTAACACCCAGAATGTATCAATGCGCCCAAGCGATCTGCGGAAACGGCGCATCAGGGACGTCAAAACGTGTTTCAGGCCTTAGGCACATCATCGCGAGTAAGGCGATCGTCTTCCTGGCACCGGAGTTCCGGTCAGGTAAGTCGGGCGAAGTGCGCTCGTATTATCGCCTGTATCGTTTCCCTGACGGTCTGTCTCAACGTCGGATGCCGAGGTAGGGTCAGACCGCCTGCATTCTTGGAATCGTGCCGAACCTGGTACCTGAGAACTCAAATCGACCAATTGGAACCCGTGCAAATCTCGACGACGGCGCCGATCACTCCAGAGGAAGAGTTGCGTCGATTCGAAAACGACAAGCCGGAGCACAACCGAGGTAACGAGTCGGAACAGGGTTATCAACCAAAGTTGATGCGACTCGATTCGCTTTTCACTCCGGACTTCGAGGCGGGGATTCAGTTTCAACTGAACCCGGTCCAGGCGGATGAAGCATCATTAATTCAATTGGTTGCCTTCGAAGACGAAGGTGCGGCGAATCCCGACGACTCGCGGGATGATTCTCCAGCAATAATCGACGGCGATGATACATTCCCCGAGGTTCGATCCGATGAGTATTCTGCCGTTCCAGATTTCGACTTCGATCGAGCAATAGCCGATGAGTTCGCCGCCCGCCCCTCCGTGCCGCTCAGTCTCGACGAAGTCCGGGCGTCAGCACTCACGAGTAACCTCGATCTGCAAGTCGTGCGCATCGAGCCGGCGATCGCACGCGAGCAAATCAGTGTCGAGGAATGGGCGTTCGAAGCGACTTTCAATAGTGCATTGCAGCGAAACCGAATCGATCCGCCGCCGGGAAACCTCACCTTCGGCCTGCCGCCCGAAACGATTTCTGATACGTGGAACAACAGTATCAATCTTCCACTCTACTCAGGTGGGACATTCAGTGCCGAAACGACAATGGATCGAACGGATATCAATCTGCCCGGCTTCGATTCTGTTTACGATACGAGTACCGGTTTGACTTTCGCACAGCCCTTGCTGCGTAACGGTGGATTCAATGTCACTACCGCCGGGATTCGGATCGCGCAGGGTGAAAGCGGCATTGCTGATGCACGCGCCAAGCTGGCCGCGATTAACGTGCTGGCGGAAGCCGAACGAGCCTATTGGTTGTTGTTTGGTGTGCGTAAAGAACTCGAAATATCAGAGCAACAACTGCAGATTGCTCAAGAGCAACTCGACAACGCTCAACGGCTGTACGATACAGGCTTTGTTTCGAAGGTGGAAATCCTTCGCTCTGAATCGGGTTTGCTCCTGCGGCGCACTTCTAACATCACGGCCAGGACCAATGTCTTCCTGGCAGAGCGCGAGTTGAAAAGGATTATTCAACGGCCCGATTTGCCTGTCGAATCCCCGATTGGACTATTGCCCGGTACTCTGCCGAACCCACTTGGGTTGACCTTTGAACGGCACCAACTGGTCTCGATGGCGATGGCGAATCGCATGGAATTGTTAGAGTTGCAGATTCTGTATCTCAACCAGTCGATTGGTATCGACGTCGCATCGAATGCGGTGCTGCCGCGCCTCGACGTTCGATTAAACGCGCGAAATCTCAATTCCGATCCCAACTTTCGCAGAGCCGAAGACCTTGATAGCACCGGCAATTTCTATGACTGGACAGCCGGGCTGACTGCCGATATTCCGCTGGCCGGGAACCAGTCGGCCCGAGCGGCACGACGTCAAGCCGAATTCGCTCGATTGCGAACGGCGATCTCGCAAGAACGTCAGCGCGTCGTCATCACCCAGGACGTTCTCGATGCGGTCGATCAGTTTGAACAAAACTGGCAACGTATCGTCAATGGCCACCGATCAGTCGCTGCCGCACAAGACGCCTTCAACGCTGAGTCCAGGTTGTTCGAACTTCGACAACGGACAAGCGATCTTGTGTTGCAGTCAGCTGCGAACCTAGCTGTTGCCCAAACCGAACTGATCCGCGCGATTGTGGATTATCAAATCTCGATTGTCGATTTGGCAGTCGCTACCGGCACAATGCTCGGCTACAGCCACCTGCAGTGGAGCGATGCTCCCATGCGTTCGCACTTCAATGAAGGCGACATTCCGCCCGCCCCGGCTGCGGTGGCGAACTAGAGTTTGTCCTGTGCACAACAAGTTGACCGCTGCGTCGAACGCGATAACAAACGCGCGCAAGATAGGAAGCTTGTTCTCGGTAGTTGCGTTGCACCGCTGATCCATACACGGTTGACGATCAAAATCGGTGAACGGAACTCGTCAATCGCGATTCGACGCACTTAGTTCGCGATTGTTCATAGTTATGATCTCGAAATGTCTTGAGTGTATCCCAGCACGGAACCTTGGTACGGATCCAAAAAACTTGATCTCGCGTCAATGCGGTGGTAGTTTGACAGTGCATAGTCTTGGTCTGCTACGACAACACTCCGCATCTGGACCAATTCATCACGGTCGAAATAGGCGTGTGATCTACAAATCGCAGATTCGTCGCATCTTCCCACAGTTGTAACAAAGCCGGTCGCGCTTCGTATAAGTGGCAACTTGGAATTTGTATCAACCCTTAATCGAAATGAGAGGCACCATGGCAGAGGAGAACGCGCGCACATTCTTTGAGGCAGTCGAAAAAGACGAGGAGCTGGCCAAGCGATTAAGCGAGGCGAATTCCGCTGAGGAATTCTTTGACAAGATCATCGAAGAAGGCCAGAAGCTGGGAATTTCCTTGGCGGGCGACGAACTGAAGACGGCTATCGAAGAACTAACTTCCGAAAACCGGGAACTGTCGGACGAAGAGTTGGAATCGGTCGCCGGTGGTGCCATGTACCAGGACTTTCGATCGAAACTGGGACAATTCAGCGCCAAGA